>JAFQUA010000031.1 GCA_017408725.1 Oscillospiraceae bacterium | reverse complement strand
TTTACGACCGGCTCCACCAAGAAGGACATCCGCGTTGAAATCTGCTCCAAGTGCCACCCTTTCTATACCGGCAAGCAGAAGCTGGTTGACACCGGTGGACGTGTTGATCGTTTCAACAAGCGTTTCGGCCTGAAGTAAGAGCGAAGTCCGCACTGCGTTTCCGTGGTGCGGACTTTTTGTATTTTTTTGTCGTAAAGATTGTCCGTACTGCGTATGATATGGTATAATCAATAAAATGCATGATACGGAGGAACTATGGAATCCAATTTTGAAACACGGCAGGAGCGGGCGGTTCTGGTTGGACTGAATGCGGACTGCTTTAAAAAAGAACAAACAGCAACGGACGAAACACTGGAGGAATTGGAAGCACTGCTGGAAACTGCCGGCGGTTTCTGTACCGGAAAAATTCTGCAGAACCGCCATACGCCCGATCCTCACAGCTTTATCGGTGAGGGTAAGGCCCAGGAGGTTCGTATGCTTGTGGAAGCCACCGATTCCAATATGGTGGTTTTTGATAATGAGCTTTCCCCGGGAAATATCCGGGCACTGGAGGACATTATCGGTGTTACGGTTCTGGATAGAAGCGCATTGATCCTTGATATTTTTGCTCAACGAGCAAAAACCAAGGAAGGCAGACTGCAGGTTGAGCTAGCCCAATACCAGTATCTGCTGCCCCGGCTTTCCGGTATGGGTGCCAGCCTTTCCCGTCAGGGCGGCGGTATTGGCACTCGTGGTCCTGGTGAGACCAAGCTGGAATCCGACCGTCGCCACATCCGGGAACGGATTGCCCGATTGCAATCTGAAATTGAGCAGGTGCGGCAGGTTCGCGGTGTTCAGCGGGAGCGCAGAATGAAAAATTCTGTTCCAGTGGTTGCCATCGTAGGCTATACCAATGCCGGAAAATCCACTCTGTTGAATCAATTGACCGGCGCGGACATTCCCGCAAATAATCGCCTTTTCGATACGCTAGATACCACATCCCGCCAGTTGACGGTTTCCGACAATCTGGATGTGGTGCTGACGGATACCGTTGGCTTTATCGCGAAGCTTCCCCACCATCTGGTGGATGCCTTCCGGGCAACGCTGGAGGAACTGGAATATGCGGATCTGCTGCTGCATGTGATCGATGCTTCCGACGAGAACCGGCAGGAGCATATCGAGGTGGTGGACAAACTCATCACCCAGCTTGCCAAACCAGGGATCCCGGTACTGCAATGCTATAACAAGGCGGATCTGGTGGAGATTACCGACATTCCCGTTGGGGAAGATGTGGTCAGAATTTCTGCGGCAACCGGCGACGGAATGGACCGGCTTCTTTCGGCTATTGAAAAAGCGCTGGGGCACAGCCGCCATCATGTGATCATAACATTGCCTTATTCCAAGGGTGGTATGGTGGATACCCTGCATTCCAATGCGCAGGTGCTGAATGTTGAGTATACTGCGGAAGGAATTGCGGTGGAAACCATTGTTGACCCCATTTTGTACGGCAGATTGAAGGAATATATCACGAAGGAGTGCTGAGTTGTGGAGGAATATCTGGTTCCAACCCAATACGGCGAAGACGAGTTTATAGAGAAAAAATCCCGATTCATCGGTCGTATCTGGCCGGTTGAGACCGAGGAAGCGGCACTCGAAATGATCCAGCAGATGAAAAAACAGCATTATGATGCTACCCACAACTGCTGGGCGTACATTATCAAAGACGGTGCGGTTCGGTTCTCCGACGATGGCGAACCCGGCGGTACCGCCGGAATGCCCATGCTGCAGGTGCTGCAGCGGGAGGGGCTTTACAATGTAGTCTGCGTGGTGACGCGGTATTTCGGCGGCGTTCTTCTGGGTGCCGGCGGATTGGTCCGTGCTTATACAAAGGGGGCAAAGATTGCCGTGGATGCGGCAGGAAAGTCCATGAAGCGTGTTTGGACGGTGCTGTATGTGCCGTGCCCCTACACTTTTTATGAGCGTGTCAAGCTGGAGGTAGCCGCTTTTGGCGGCATCATCCGGCAGACGGATTTCGGTTCTGAGGTGGAGCTGGAGATTTTGATGGCGGAGGCACAGGCCCAGCCTTTTCTTGACCGCTTGACTGATATGAGCGCCGCTACCATTGAGGGGATGGAAACGGGGCAGGAATACCGCGCGTTTCCGGTGTAATCGAAAGGAGTTTGATCCTATGACAGTGCGGGAAGAATTGGAACATTTGGAGCATCGCCGTTTGAATCCGCTGGCGGCTTTTTCCGACCAGAGTAAGGGGCGGCTTGTGCCTCAGGATCCACATCCGGAGGATGTGCGTACGTGCTATCAGCGGGATACCGACAGAATTGTACATTCTAAGTCCTTTCGCCGTTTGATGCATAAGACTCAGGTGTTTTTGAGTCCGGAGGGTGATCACTACCGCACCCGTATGACCCACACCATCGAGGTTTCCCGTATCGCCCGTACAATTTCAAGGGCTCTGGCGCTGAATGAGGATCTGACGGAGGCCATCGCGCTGGGGCATGATCTTGGTCATACGCCCTTCGGCCATGCCGGTGAAGTGGCACTGTCCAATTGTCTGGGGAAACCATTCCGTCACAACGAGCAGAGCCTTCGTGTGGTGGATATTCTGGAAAATGATGGTGCGGGACTTAATCTGACCCATGAAGTCCGGATGGGCATCGTGGGACACACTGGCGCTTACATTCCGGAAACACTGGAGGGGCAAGTTGTCCGCCGCAGTGACCAGATCGCCTATGTGAATCACGATATCGATGACGCGGTACGGGCGGGAATTTTGACGAATGATGATATTCCCAGAGCAATTTCGGATGTTTTGGGTCACAATCACAGCCAGCGGATCAACACGCTGGTTTGTGATATGATCTGCGTGTCCCGGGAAGCGGGGGAAATTCGTCTTTGTGATAAAGTGGATTGGGCACTGGCGGAGTTGCGGGCATTTATGTTTGAACGGGTGTATCGCAATCCGGTTGCCAAGGGCGAGGAATCCAAAGCAAAGGATATGCTGACGCGACTGTACGAGTATTACATCTCCCATCCCGAAGCGTTGCCGGAAGATTTTCAGCCACAGCTTTCCTTTGACGGCATGGAACGTACGGTTTGCGATTACATTGCAGGCATGACGGATAATTACGCTGTAGATAAATATACGGAGATTTTCATTCCTGCCGGTTGGCAAATCCGAGGATAATATGTTATAATAATATAATTAGGGAAAGGAGGGACAGACTATGGCATTTTCGGAATCTTTTATCGATGAACTGGTACAGCGCAATCCCATTGAGGATGTGGTTGGTCAGTATGTGAATTTAAGACGCAGCGGTGCCAATCTGTTTGGCCTGTGTCCTTTCCACGGAGAAAAGACCGCATCTTTTTCCGTTGCCCCGGATAAAGGGATCTATTATTGCTTTGGTTGCCATAAGGGTGGCGGCGTCATCAATTTCCAGATGGAAGTGGAAGGGTTAAGTTACCCCGATGCTGTTCGTGCGCTTGCCAAGCGAGCCGGTATGGAAGTACCGGAGGACGAGCAGTACCAGTCCCGTTACCGCCAGCAGGAGCGGCTCTGGGCGTTGCATAAAGAAGCGGCTAGGTTTTTCCACAGTCAGCTCTATGCGCCGGCGGGTAAAAGCGCTTTGGAATATGCGTTAGGCCGTGGTATGTCCAAGTCCATCCTTACCACTTTTGGTGTCGGTTACGCACCGGACAGCTGGGATTCTATGGTCAAGGCTATGCGCGCCAAGGGCTACACGGAGGAGGAACTTAAGGAATCCGGTCTGGTTACGGTTTCCCAGAAAAACGGGAATCTCTTTGACCGGTTCCGTGACCGTTTGATGTTCCCAATCATTGATGTCCGGGGCAATGTGATCGGCTTCGGTGGCCGCGTTATTAAAAATGATCCCAATGCAGCCAAGTACCTGAACTCTCCGGAAACGATTATTTTTAACAAGCGAAAGAACCTGTTTGGCCTCAATCTTGCGAAAAAAAGCAAGCAGGGCTATTTGATCCTGGTAGAGGGTAATATTGATGTTGTTGCGCTGCATCAGTATGGCTTTGATAATGCCATCGCGTCCCTGGGCACCAGCCTTACCGAAGAGCAGGCTGCCTTGATGACCCGTTATGCCGAGCAGGTAGTGCTGATCTATGACGGCGACAATGCCGGACAGAACGCTACCAAGCGGGCAATTCCCATTTTGGAAAAGGCCGGTCTGCAGGTTAAGGTTCTGCAGATCCGGGATGCGAAAGACCCCGATGAATTTTTGAAGAAATTCGGCGTGGACAAGTTTAAGATTCTGCTGGAAGGTTCTTCCAACCGTGTGGAATATCAGCTCAACGCCATAAGGCAGAAGTATGATATTCGTGAGGATGAGCAGAAGGTCAAGTATTTGCAGGAATCTGCGGATCTGATCTGCACACTGGGCAGCGCTGTTCAGCGGGAGGTCTACGGAAACCGGGTCGCGGAAGCGGCCAAGGTGAGTGCCGACGCCATGAAGCATGAGATTGAACGCGCTCTGAAACGGCGACTGAATCAGCAGAAGAAAAAGCAGGAGAAGATCGATCTGACGCCTGCTGCTTCGCTGCAGCCCAAAAGCCGCAGCATTCGCTACGATAATATGAAATCCGCCATGGCAGAAGAGCGTGTGATCGCGCAGATCCTGCGGGATCCTTCATTGTTGGACAAAACCCAGAATCTTTCTTGTGAAGCATTCTCCTCTGCGCTTTTGGGTAGGGTTTTTGCACAGCTGAAGAAGAGGCATGACCATGGTATGGAAGTGTCTGTCGCGGTACTGGAAGAGCTGACCCAGGAGGAAATATCCCATATTACATGGATCACCCAGCGGCAGGAGGGGCCGGCCAGTCAGGATGCCTTTGACGATTGCATCCGCACCATTCGCGCGGAACATCAGGCTTCGTCTGTGGCAACAGAGGACGATCTGCTGGCTTATCAAAATAAATTGAAAGAAAGAAAAGGGTTTAAAGCATGACATCTGAGCTGCTGACAAAGCGAACACCGGTGACGCAAGGCTCCGGTGAGGATGATGTGCGCCAATTTATTGCTGAGATTCGCAGGTATCCCCGGCTTACGGTGCAGGAAGAACGTGAGCTTGCCCAGCGCTGCGCCCAAGGGGATGCGGAAGCCATTCGCCAGATGGTCAATTCCAATTTGCGCTTGGTGGTTTCTGTGGCACGGGAGTATGCAGGGCGGGGTGTTCCTCTGTTAGATCTGATCCAGGAGGGCAGCATTGGTCTGCTGTCAGCGGTTAAGAAATTTGACTATACATTGGAATTTCACTTTTCTACATATGCCACCAAGTGGATTCGGCAAGGCATTACCAGATGTCTGGCAAACCATGGCATGATCCGCGTTCCGTCCCATACGGCAGAGCGGATACGAAAGGTGCTTCAGGCCGAAGCAGCACTTGTGCAAAAGAACGGTGTTGAGCCAACCTTGAAAGAGCTTGCGGATTTTTGCCAGCTTCCGGAAAACCGGGTACAGCAATTGCTGCAGCTGAATCCGGAGGTTTGTTCACTGGATTCGCCGGCCGGGGAAGAGGATGTCACACTTGCGGTATTGCTGGAGGATTTGCAGTCGCCCCAGCCCTACGAGGAACTGGTCAGGCAGGAATTGAGTACGACGCTGGAAGCCCTGCTTTCCACGCTGACTGACCGTCAGCAGCAGATCCTGCGGCTGCATTTCGGCATGGAGGACGGCGTATGCCGTTCTTTGGAGGAGATTGCAAAGGTGTTTGAAATTTCCAAGGAACGGGTTCGCCAGATCGAGAAGCAGGCGATGGACAGGCTGCAGCAGCAGGGTGCCAGTATGGGATTGGAGGACTTTTTGGAATGAATCAATGGGATTTTTCCTTTGAACGATCTGCATGGGAAGTGGTCATCGGGGCTGTGCCCTTTGGAAGCAGCTTCTCAGCGTCCCGCTTTCTGGCTTTAATGGAATCGGAGCCAGAGGAAACGTTGGAAGAAGCGTTTGATCTATTAACAGAGCGCAATGTTCTTCTGGACATCACGGATCTGCCCGCCTCTTACGGTACCGGAGAGACTGCATTGCGGCTGCGCAGAGAGGCTCAGTTGGTTAAAGAGAATCGGTTGCCCGCAGGACTGGACGAAAATGACCCCTTGCGGTTATATCTGGAAGAACTTGCGATCATTCCTGTCTGTGGTGATCCCCAGTTGCTTGCAGGAGAATATTTGGATGGAAACGAGGATGTGCTTCCCACGCTTACCAACTTGATGCTGGGCAGCGTGATCCAAATTGCTTATGAGCACACCGGACGCGGCGTGCTGCTGATGGATCTGATCCAGGAAGGAAGTCTTGGCTTGTGGCAGGCCATTCTGGATTACGCCGGCGGTGAATTTGTATCCTGGTGCCTGCGCAGAATCCGCATAGTCATGGCAAAGGCAGTGGTATTGCAGGCCAGAGCCGGCGGCATCGGTCAAAAGCTGCGGCAGGCGCTGGAGGATTACCGCGCGGTAGACGAGCGGCTGCTGACAGAGCTGGGAAGAAATCCGACTCTGGAAGAAATAGCTTTGGAGCTGCACATGACAATGGAGGAGGCAACGGCGGTTTCAGAAACTATGGATGCTGCCAGACTGATGGAACGGGCAAAGGCATCCACAGAAGAAAAAACGGAAGAAGAGGAAACCCAGGCTGTTGAGGATACGGCTTACTTCCAAATGCGTCAGCGAATTCAGGAGCTGTTGTCATCACTTACGGAAGCGGATGCGAAGCTTTTGACTCTGCGGTTCGGTCTGGAGGGGGGGATACCCCTGTCACCGGAGGATACGGGTAAACGGCTGGGGCTCACGCCGGAAGAGGTTGTTGCAAAAGAAGCGGCCGCTTTAGCGTTGCTCCGTACAAATGGTTAAAAAAGGAAGGTTTGTTATGGCTAAGACCTATTCTATCGCGATCGATGGCCCTGCCGGTGCGGGAAAGAGCACCATTGCCAAGCGTTTGGCAATGGAACTGGGCTACAAATATGTGGATACCGGTGCAATTTACCGTACGGTTGCCTATTTTCTGGATCTTCTGGGAGTCAGCCCCAAGGATGTGGATGGCGTTGAGCGCTACATTGATGAGCTGACCATCGGTATTGAGTATGATGAAGATGGCCTGCAGCACATGATCATGAACGGCATGGATGTCACCGGTGAGATCCGCACTCAGGATATTTCCCAGAAGGCAAGTCTGGTGTCTGCCCATGCTGTCGTCCGTGAAGTGCTGCTGGATATGCAGCGGGATGTAGCCAAGGAATATAATGTGATCATGGACGGCCGGGATATCGGAACAGTGGTGCTACCCAAGGCCAATGTAAAGATCTTCTTGACGGCCTCTGCGGAAGTTCGTGCCAAGCGCCGTACCGATGAACTGCTTGCCAAGGGTCAAAAGGCGAACTACGATACGATTCTCAAGGAGATCCAGCAGCGGGATTATCAGGATACCCACCGGGAGATCGCACCGCTGAAAATGGCGAAGGATTCTGTTAAGGTGGACACATCGGATATGGACATTGAGGGCGTTGTGGATACGATCCGGGGAATCGTTGCGGAGAAAATTCCGGTATGAGTATAACAGTTGCGAAAAGTGCCGGATTTTGTTTCGGTGTCAGCCGTGCGGTGGAAACGGTTGAAAAGGCGGCTGCTTCCGGCGGCAGGGTTGTGACTCTGGGGCCCATTATTCACAACCGTCATGTGGTCAAGAAGTTTGACGACATGGGGGTACAGGTGATTGCATCACCGGAGGAAGCTGAACCGGGAATGACAGTGATCATCCGTTCCCATGGGGTGACAAGAGCGGTTTGTGAAGCGCTGGAACAGCGGGGTGTAACCGTAATCGATGCTACCTGTCCTTTTGTCAAACGAATCCACGGGATTGTGGAACGGGCGGAACAAGAGGGGAGACTGCCCATCATTATGGGTACCCGTTCTCATCCGGAAGTGGAAGGCATCGCAGGCTGGTGCAGTGATTGCAGGGTCTTTGAAAGCGCTGAGGAACTGCTAGCATGGGTCGAAAATGAGAATATTTCCCCTGATCTACCGGTTTGCATGGTGTCGCAGACCACCTCTACGGAAATCTCTTGGAAAAAAAGCGTTAATTTTGCAAAAAAACAGTTTACTAACTTGAAAATATTTGATACAATATGCAGAGCAACGGAATTTCGGCAGACAGAGGCGGCACAGCTCAGTGCCTCGTGTGAAGCTATGGTGGTGGTTGGAGATGCGAAAAGCTCCAATACCGGAAGGCTGGTCACTATCTGCCGCGAACAATGTGACAGGGTGGTTCTGGTGGACAATGCGTCCGAGCTGGAACCGGATTTTTTCTGTGGTGTTCATAATATCGGAATCACGGCTGGCGCTTCTACGCCGGCGTGGATAATAAAGGAGGTCAACAAGACTATGAGCGAAATTACTAATGTTGAGGCTGTGCAGGAGGAAAACTTTGAGGAACTCCTCGAGCAGTCCATCAAGACTTTAAATACAGGAGATAAGGTCATCGGCATCGTTACCGGAATCGGCAACACTGAAGTCCAGGTAGATCTGGGCACCAAGCACGCTGGTTACATTCCCTATGACGAAGTCAGCGCGGATCCTTCTGTGAAGCCTGAGGACATTCTGAAGGTTGGCGACGAGATCGAGGTTTTCGTTGTTCGCGTTAACGATCAGGAAGGCACTGTGCAGCTGAGCAAGAAGAAGTTGGACGGCATGAAGATCTGGGACGATATGGCTGCCTATGTTGAGGACAAGACTACTGTCGAGGGTGTCATCACCGAGGAGAACAAGGGCGGTCTGGTCGCTACCGTTAAGGGCATCCGTGTGTTCATTCCCGCTTCCCAGTCCGGCATTGCCAAGGGCGGTGATATGGCCGGTCAGGTTGGCAAGACTGTCAAGCTGAAGGTTACTGAGGTCAACCGCGCACGCCGCCGTGTGATCGGTTCTATTCGCGCTGTTGCTTCTGAGGAGCGCAAGGCCAATCAGGAGAAGATCTGGGCTGAGATCGAAGAGGGCAAGAAATACCATGGTACTGTCAAGTCTTTGACTTCTTACGGTGCATTCGTGGATATCGGTGGCGTTGACGGCATGGTCCATGTTTCTGAGCTGAGCTGGAACCGCATCAAGACCCCCGCTGATGTTATCAAGGTTGGCGACGAAATCGATGTATTTGTCATCTCCTTTGATGCTGAAAAGAAGAAGATCTCTCTGGGCTACAAGACCGCTGAGATGAACCCCTGGAATCAGTTTATGACCAAGTACAGCATTGGCGATGTTGTGGATGCCAAGATCGTTAAGCTGATGACCTTCGGTGCATTTGCCGAGATCCTGCCCGGTGTTGACGGCCTGATCCACATTTCTCAGATCGCTGACAAGCGCATCGGCAAGCCCGAGGATGTTCTGGCTGAAGGTCAGGAAGTTCAGGTCAAGATCACCGATGTGGACGCAGAGAACAAGCGCATCTCTCTGTCCATCCGTGCTCTGCTGGAGCCCGCTGCAGAAGAAACTGAAGCTGAGGCTGAGGCTGTCGAAGAATAATTGACGCTACATACCGGGACCGACAATTGCCGGTCCCGGTATTTGCATAACAAAAAGGAGGATTTATCATGGTCAAGCATATCGTTCTGTATACATTAAAAGAGGGCGTAAAAAAGGAAGAAGCTGTTAAAATCATTAAAGATCAGCTGGAACCGCTGGTAGGTGTGATCCCAGGGCTTGCCCACATGGAGATCCGTCAGGCTTATCAGGGCGTAGACTATGCGCTGTATTCTGAATTCGAGAGCCGTGAGGCACTGGCTGCCTATGCAAATCATCCTGCTCATCTGGCAGCAAAGGACCATTTCTGGGACTTCCTGAATACCCGTGTTGCGGCAGATTACGATCTCTGAGGTGATATCAATGAAAGCCATCGTAACGGTTGTTGGAAAAGATCAGGTTGGTATTATTGCTGCCGTATGCATTAAGCTTGCAGACTACAATGTTAATGTTTTGGACATCAGCCAGACAGTTATGCAGGGATATTTCACAATGATGATGGTTGTAGATATTACCGGTTGTACTGTTCCGCTGGCGCAGATGTGCGTCGATATGGAAGAAATGGGCAAGGAAAAAGGTTTGTCTATCCGCGTTCAGCGGGAGGACATCTTTGAAGCTATGCACCGGATCTGAGGTAAGGGTATGTTGAATCAAAAGGATATTCTGCAGACTCTGGATATGATCGATAAGCGGCATCTGGATATCCGGACCATCACTATGGGTATCAGCCTGTTGGATTGCTGCGATGTTGATCTGCAAAAATGTTGCGATAAGATCTACAATAAGATCACACGTTGCGCCAAGAATCTGGTCAAGGTTGGCGAAGACATCGAACGGGAATTTGGTATCCCCATTGTTAACAAGCGTATCTCGGTCACGCCCATAGCACTGGTTGCGGGTTCCTGTCAGGCAGATTCTTATGTGGAGATCGCCAAGACCTTGGATGCCGCGGCCAAAGAATGCGGCGTGAACTTTATTGGCGGATTTTCCGCACTGGTTCAAAAGGGTTGTACGGAAGGGGACTGGAAGCTGATTCGTTCCATCCCGGAAGCAATGCGCTGCACCGAGCGGGTATGCACCAGTATTAATGTTGGATCCACAAAGGCCGGTATCAATATGGATGCCGTTGCGGAAATGGGTCGAATCATCAAGAAAACCGCCGAGATTACGGCGGATAATGACGGTTTAGGCTGTGCAAAATTGGTGGTATTTGCCAATGCGGTGGAAGATAACCCCTTTATGGCCGGTGCCTTCCATGGTGTTGGTGAGCCGGAATGCGTCTTGAATGTAGGTGTTTCAGGTCCGGGGGTTGTGTACCATGCGCTGCAGAGCGTGAAGGGGCAGCCCTTTGATGTTGTGGCTGAAACAGTAAAAAAGACGGCGTTCCGCATCACCCGCATGGGCCAGATTGTGGGACAAGAAGCTTCCGAGCGTCTTGGCGTTCCCTTTGGAATCGTGGATCTGAGTCTGGCTCCTACTCCTGCTGTGGGCGACAGTGTTGCCCGTATTCTGGAAGAAATGGGCTTGGAAGTTTGCGGTACCCATGGTACAACTGCTGCTTTGGCACTTCTCAATGATGCAGTAAAAAAAGGCGGAGTAATGGCATCCAACCATGTTGGCGGCCTTAGCGGTGCGTTCATCCCCGTTTCTGAGGACGAGGGAATGATCGCGGCTGCAGAGCGCGGTACATTGACACTTTCCAAGCTGGAGGCTATGACCTGCGTGTGCAGTGTAGGTCTGGATATGATTGCAGTACCGGGAGATACCACGGCAGCTACGATTTCTGCAATCATTGCCGATGAAGCGGCGATTGGTATGATCAATAGCAAAACCACTGCTGTCCGTATCATTCCCGCACCCAATAAGGTCGTAGGAGACCGTGTGGAAATGGGAGGTTTGCTGGGCAGTGCGCCGGTGATGCCAGTGCACAGTGAAGGTGCTGATAATTTCGTTGCCAGAGGCGGACGCATTCCTGCCCCGATCCAAAGCTTAAGAAACTGAATAAAAACCCGCACCGTCAGGTGCGGGTTTTGCTTTAGTCTTCGCTATTGCGGAATTTGAGAAAATGCTTGATCCATTCGACGATCAGCACAACCGCAGTTGCTGCATAGCAAATAACAGCAATGATGCTTATGGGCGCTTCTGTTGTGATTTCGGCGGGCCAACTGGTAATTACAACCAGCAAAAAGGAAACGGATACCAAGATCAGGGATTGTCTTTCTTTTTCTTGCTTTTTACTCATAGGAAACCTCTTTCTACTTAGCAGATAAATCTACATTTTTGCGAATCACAGAGTGAGCGGGAACTGCCTCGGGGAGTTGCAGTTTAAACTTCATTTGGGGTGTTTTCGGCTCGTCCAGCGGATTATTCTCTGCATCTAACATGACCGGTGCGATAATGGGGAAGGGACGCAGGTCGGGACCGACTATTTCCAAAGAATCTCCCGCACGGAATTTGTTGTTCAGACTGCATAATGCCAAACCGTTTTCGTCGCAGGATTCTACCTTTGCAACGATCTGCCACTCCCTTATGTAACGGGAATGTTCCGTATACTGTCCCGGCTGTCCGTAGTAAAAGCCTGTGGAGTAGATCCGGTGAGAAACATGCTCCACTTCATCCCGCCAAATCGGATCGATCGGTTTTCCTGCCGCGATATTATCAATACAGTGCCGGTAGGCTCCGGTAACAATAGCGGCATAGTAGGCGGATTTCGCTCTTCCTTCAATCTTAATGCAATCTACGCCGGCATTCATCAGATCCTGAAGATGATCAATCATGCACATATCCCGGGAGTTCATAATGTAAGTGCCCTTCTCATCTTCGTAGACGGGAAAGTATTCACCTGGACGCTTTTCTTCCATTAATGCGTATTGATAGCGGCAAGGCTGGGCGCAGGCACCGCGGTTGCTGTCTCTGCCAGTCATATAATTGCTGAGCAGGCAACGGCCAGAGTAGCTGACGCACATGGCACCGTGGCCAAAGGTCTCGATCTCCAGCTTAGGATCCACTTTTTCGCGGATGGTGCGGATCTCCTCGAGGTTCAGTTCCCGTGCGAGAACTACGCGCTGTGCACCCAAATCAAACCAGCTCTGGGCGCATTCATAATTCGCAATGGATTGCTGGGTGGAAATGTGCCGCTGGCAGTTGGGTGCGTATTTGCCTGCCAGCATAAAAGCACCGAGATCTGCAACGATCAGCGCATCAACGCCGGCGTCGTTCAGCTGCTCCAGATATACGGGAAGCTTCTGAATTTCCTCATTTCGAGGCATGGTATTGACAGTTACATGGGCTTTTACGCCGTGTTCATGGGCAAATTGAACAGCCAGAGGAAGCTCTTCCGGCGTAAAGTTACCGGCAAAGGAACGCATTCCAAAGCTGGTGCCGGCAAGATACACAGCATCCGCACCATACAGAACGGACATTTTCAGCCGTTCCATATCGCCTGCGGGGCTCAACAGTTCTAATTTTGTCATATTTTTACCCCAGCGTGTTCAAGAAATCCTGATGATCTTTCAGCGTCATGGAAAAATGATGCTCGCCGGTGGCAGGATTCAGCGCATAGTAATAATAGGGCGTTTCAGCAGGCCGCAGGGCGGCAAGAATGGTGGAAAGACCGGGATTGGAAATGGGCGTGGGAGGCAGTCCACCGTACATATAAGTGTTATAGGGACTGTCGATTTTTAGATCCTCTGCAGTCAGGTCGGATTTGCCGCCGAGGGCATAGACAATAGTAGCATCGATCTGCAGATAGGGGAATTCACCGCGATTGGTGAGGCGGTTAAAAATGACGGAGGAAATATCGTAGTTTTCACCGGTGTGCGCCGTTTCTTTTTCAATCATGGAGGCCACAGTGATCACATCGTAAAGATCCATCATCTGTTTGTCGATATAGTTCTGATCATAGCCTCTCTGCCGAAGGACTTCCGCGATCCGTAAATTCAGTGCTTCCAGATGGGTTTCAAAATCCTTATCAAGCTGATCCTCAAAACGCTCCAGGAATTTGATATACACCAGCTTTGCAGAGGAGTTTGTATAGAATTCGTAGGTATCCGGGAAGAGGAAGCCTTCCAGTGTATACTTGTTGCCTCTTTCTACACCCTCTAGGAACCAGTAATCGGCAAATGCACTCTCCATTGCGTAAGCTTCCAGCTTTTCAGCGGAGCACACGCCTCTTTCTTCCAATAGCTTGAAAATCTGGGCGCAGGTGTAGCCTTCCGGAATGACTACTTCCACGGATTCGCGGTAGGAGGACTTTTCCTTCATGCCGGTGATCAGCGCATTGTAGTCATACAGTGTATTTAGCTTAAAGGTACCAACACTGATCTTCTCATCTGCATTAACAAATTCTGCAAAAAACTTAAAAACGCTTTTGTATCTGATCAGACCGGCATCGTGCAGTTTGGTTGTAATGGAATCCAGATCGTCGGAATCGGTAATGGAAATATAAACGGTATTGTCTTCCCGCCCGAAGGCAAGAATATCCGATGCACAGAGCCAAAGCAGACGACCCAGAGTGGAGCCGATAAAGAGAATCAATGCCAGCCAAATCGCGGTGGAAAGCAAGTGTGGCAGACCAAACAAACCGTATCCTTTTTTTCTGCGGGGACGAACCTTTCGAACGGGTTTATTTGGATCTGTTTCCGGATCTTCGATTTCGTCATCATCGGGAGTTTTGTTTTCTTCCTCGACAGCCGGTGCGGGCTCACCTTCATCAGCATATTCGTCCGGCAGTTCCTCTGCGGGAGGAAGCACAGATTCTTCTTCTATAAGGGCGTCTGTAAAGGTGTTCTTTTCCGCCAGGGCCTCTTGCATGATTTTTTCAAATTCCAGATCGGAAATGTCGGTCAAGCCAGCAGAGGTAACGGCGCTTTCGTCAGGACCAATCTCGGCATCCAGTGTTGGCTGGTGCAGCAGATCATCGAACCAGCTTTCGTCCGGGTTCTGATCTGTGATCTTTTTGTTATCCATAAAGTACCTCCAATCAGCGAATGACAATCTGCTTGGCGATGCGTTGGGCGGTTTCCTGACCCTTGATTGCTTCGATAAGCATCAAACCAAAGGGAATAGCACAGCCGGCAGAAGTTCCGGTGATCAATTGACCGTCCCTGACGCAGGGCACATTGACAGCCATGATAGCGTTGCCCATGCCGTTTTCACAGCCGGGGTAGCAGGTAGCATTTTTGCCGTCTGTAATACCCAAATCGGCCAGAACCGTGGGGCCGGCGCAGATGGCTGCAACAAATTTTCCTTGCTTCCAGAGGGTACGAATGGCATTCATCGCTTTTTCGCACGCCCGGATAGAGGCGACACCGCCCAAACCGCCGGGCAAAATGATCATATGTGCATCCGCAAAATCCGTTTCCTCCACGGTAATATCAGCTTCTACGCCGATACCGTGACCGCCGCAAACAGTCTTTCCGTTCAAGCCCACGGTTTTTACTTCGATTTCCGCTCGGCGCAGCAGATCCAACGGCGCAATGGCTTCTGTTTCTTCGAAACCGGTTCCAAGAAGCATATATACCATAGTTAATCCTCCAAACAGTGCCGCACATGGCGGTAAATTTCTTCGTGAATATCCTCAATGCTGCGCATTTGACCTTCTTTGACACATTCGATGACAGTCCAACCGTAAAAAGCAGCAGCAGCACGTCCGGTTTCCCGGCAGGTGGCTAAATACTGCATATCTTTTTCATGAATATCCGCGTGGGTGTTGGTAGCGGCCTCCCGACCACGGAGCAGTTTTTCCGTAAAGTCGGTAGGTACATCCAGATAAATTGTCAGATCGGGACGGGGAAGTCCCAGCCGGTCGTACTCCAGTTCATACAGCCACTTCAAGAAATCCTGCTGTTTCTCCTTAGGTTCTTTGGATGCCTGATGGACAGCATTGGAGGTGGTGTACCGGTCAGACACAATTAAACCGCCGTTTTCATACCACTGGCCCCAGTCTTGCTTATAGGAAGCGTAACGGTCTACCGCATAAAAGGTGGAGGCTGCGTAGGCATTGACATCGGAGGGCTTCGTACCAAATTCTCCGCCCAGATACATACGGATCAAAGCAGAGCTTGGTTCAGAATAACGGGGGAATACCAGCGTTTTGAATTCCTGCCGGTCTATAGCCAGATGCTCAGTCAGCCGCTGAAACTGGGTGGATTTTCCGGAGCCGTCGGTGCCTTCGATAACAATTAGTTTGCCCATAAAATGATGCCTCCTAGCCATAGCAATACTATGATATCATAGAATACCATATTTTTTGGCTTTTGTCCACACCTGCGTCAAATGCTTTTTCGAATTTGGAGAGAAGAGGAAAGATATGTTGCATATTTTTGGAAAAACTGTTAGAATAGAAAAAACAGATAACATATATAAAAGGACGAAAAACATGAGCGATATTTTGACTTTTGCAGACCTTGGTCTCAGCAAGGCAATGCTGAAGGCCTTGGAAAAGAAGGGCTACGGTTATCCTACCACCATTCAGGCGGAAGCGATTCCCTGTTTTTTGCAGTGGAAGGACGTGATCGCCAAAGCGCCCACCGGTACAGGAAAGACATTTGCTTTCGGTATTCCGATGATCGAGCATATCGATCCGGAGTGCGGCGATGTGCAGGGTTTGATCCTTGCGCCGACCCGGGAGCTTGCCATTCAGATCGGTGATGAACTGAGGGGACTGCTGACCTATTATCAAGGAATCCGTGTGGCAGTGCTTTACGGCGGCGCCGGCATTGGAGGACAGATCAAGCAGCTGGAGAAGAAACCCCAGATCGTGGTCGCGACCCCAGGCAGATTGATGGATCACTATAACCGCAAGACCATCCGTCTGGACAAGATCCAGACGATCGTGCTGGATGAAGCCGATAGAATGCTGGATATGGGCTTTTTCAAGGATGTGACCCGGATCATTGAGAAGGTAAAGAACCGGAAAAATCTGGGTCTGTTTTCTGCCACCATTTCTCAGGAGGTTATGACAGTTTCCTGGATGTACCAGCGTGATGAGGTGGAGATTACCGTTGAACCCAAGCAGGAGGACCGTCCGGACATTGACCAGTACAGTTTGACGGTGACTCCTTTGGAAAAAGCGGAGACCACATTGCGGCTCATCCGTACTCAGGGCTTTGAGCGGGTTATGATTTTCTGCAACACCAAGCATATGTGTCAGCGGTTGTGTGACGATTTTCAACGGGCAGGTTTGGATTGTGAATGCATCCACGGCGACATCCGCCAGAGTCAGAGGGAAAAGACTATGCAGCGTTACCGGGACGGTAAGCTTATGGTGCTGATCGCAACGGATGTGGCATCCCGCGGCATTGATGTGGATGATGTGGATTGCGTCATTAATTACGATGTGCCGGAAGAAAATGAATACTATGTCCACCGGATCGGCAGAACCGGCAGAGCCAAGCGCAAGGGCAGTGCTTATTCCCTGGTGGGCAATTTCCCTGAGAAAGCGAAACTGGATGAAATAGTGAAATTTTGCAACTTTACAATCAAACCCATGCTTCTGGGTGCGGACGGCAGCTTGACGGAGGAAGAGGTCAAGGCACCGATTCCCGTAAAGAAGCGCTTCCGTTGAGAGGGGCGGAGCGGGGTTTCCTGCTGCTGACGGGAGCGCTGGGAGATCCCAACCGAAAGCCAATGACTGTGGCGCAGATGCGGGTACTGGCATCCCGGGTGCGGGAATCCCAAGCTGTAGTACAAGACAGGGATCTGACTGCTGAGGATCTAACTTTCTTGGGATACCCGAAAGAAGCGGCGCAGCACATACTGCACTTGCTGTCTGAAACGGCTGTGTTGGATAGGTATTTGCAGCGGGGTGAAGCTGCAGACTGTGTCCCCATTTCCCGTGTCAGTGACAAATATCCCGATGTTTTGCGTCAAAGGCTCGGATTGGAAAGTCCGGGCTGCATCTGGGCAAAAGGCAATATCTCTTTGCTGGACATGCCCAAAGTCGCTTTGGTAGGGAGCAGAGACATTTTAGCTGCCAATCGCGCATTTGCGTGGGAGGTAGGTGCGCAGGCGGCCAAACAGGGATATGCCCTTGTATCGGGAAATGCCCGGGGCTCGGATCGAATTGCGCAATCAGCATGCTTGAAAAATGGCGGTGTTGTTATTTCTGTGGTTGCAGACAGCCTGGAAGAAAAACCGGAGCAGGGGAATATCCTATACCTCAGCGAATGTGATTTTGACCAGCCCTTTACAGCACAGCGAGCTATCAGCAGAAACAGACTCATCCATGCGCTGCCGGAAAAGACTTTTGTTGCCCAATGTGCCTATGAATCCGGAGGTACATGGGACGGAACAGTGAAGAATCTTCGCCATGGCTGGAGCCCAGTTTTCTGCATGGAAGACGGAAGCAAGGCTTGCTGTGAGCTGCAGCAAATGGGAGCTGTGGGGATAACTTCCAGAGATTTAGTAAATCTTGAACAATTACAAAGCAGCAATATGAGTTTTTTTGACCAATGACCTGAAATCCGGCCGTTGGTCAAAAATTTTAGTTAAAAGAGTTGAAAAAGATAAAGAAATAATATAAAATAGCAAACAAAAGGAGTGTGATCCCAAATGTGTGGAATTGTAGGATATACAGGTGAAAAGCAAGCTGCCCCAATTTTACTGAATAGCCTGTGTAAGCTTGAGTATAGGGGGTATGATTCAGCGGGCATCTGCATTCAAATGAACAATACACTTCAGGTTGAAAAATCCCGCGGAAGGATTGAAATTTTGCGTGAGCAAACCGAGAATGGTGGGGCTGTTCCGGGATGCACCGGAATCGGTCACACCCGTTGGGCCACTCACGGTGCACCGTCAGACAGAAACAGCCATCCGCATCTGTCTTATTCCGGAAAAATTGCGGTGGTGCATAATGGTATTATCGAAAACGAAGCTACTCTGCGGGAACAGCTGGTAAAAAACGGTGTCAGCTTTTGCTCGGAAACGGATTCCGAAGTCGTTGCCAATTTGATCGGTTTCTACTATGAACGCCGCGGTGATTTTATTGGGTCTGTGCGGCAGGCAGTGGCTCGAATCCGTGGCAGTTATGCGCTGGGGATTCTCTGCGCAGATACCCCCGGAAGGGTTGTTGCCGTGAAAAAAGATTCGCCTTTGGTAGTTGGCTTTGGCCATGGGGAATCCTTTATCGCATCGGATGTTACGGCAATTCTTGCGCATACCCGTGATGTTTCCTATCTGGATGACGGAGAAATGGCGGTTTTGGATTGCACCGGTGTGCAATTTTTTGATGCCACCGGCGATTTGATTGAAAAAAAGAAGGAAACAATTAATTGGGAGATCACAGCGGCGGAGCGTGGTGGCTATGCGCATTTCATGCTCAAAGAGATTTTTGAACAGCCTAAGGCAGTCAGGGATACCATTTCCGGGAGAATCCGCAACGGCCGTGTGGTGCTGGATGGGATTGATCTTGATGCAGAATATTTGAAAAGCCTTCGTAAGATTTATCTGGTCGCCTGCGGTTCTGCCTATTATGTGTCAGTGCTTGCCAAGTATATTATTGAAAAGACCTGTAGAATTCCGGCAGAAGCGGTGATGGCTTCGGAATTCCGCTATTCAGAAGGCGTTCTGGATGAGAGAAATCTGGTGATCGTCATCAGTCAGTCTGGAGAGACTGCGGATTCTTTGGCCGCCCTGCGTGAAGCAAAACGGCGTAGAGCAGGAACACTGGGAATCGTGAATGTGGTAGGCTCAGCAATCGCCAAGGAAGCAGACCGGACGGTTTATACCTGTGCCGGTCCGGAGATCGCTGTTGCCACAACAAAGGCATTCTCTACGCAGCTGGCTGTGATCTATTTATTGGCACTGTATATGGCAGGGGAAATGAAAACGGTTACAGATGCGGAATATAATGCATTGATCAAGGCACTGCAGCACCTGCCGGAGGATATTGAGAAGACTCTGTCCCCGCATAATTTAGAGCAGATGCAATACTATTCCAGCCGCTTTTATGGGCACCACGATGCGTTTTATATCGGGCGGAATCTGGACTGTGCTGTTTGCCTCGAGGGCAGCCTCAAACTGAAGGAGATTGCCTATCTTCACAGCGAAGCCTATCCGGCAGGAGAACTGAAGCATGGGCCGATTGCATTGATCGAAGAGGGAACATTGGTGGTGGCTCTTGCAACCGTTGCGCCGCTTTTTGAAAAAACAATGTCCAATATACGGGAAGTGCGGGCAAGAGGCGCAGATGTTTTGTGTATCACACTGGAATCTCTTGCGGAAGAAGCGGCTAAGCAGGTTCAGGGCGTGATCCCGATTCCTGCTGTGGTACCGATGCTGCAGCCAAGCTTGAGTCTGATCCCGCTGCAGTTGCTGGCGTACTACATCGCTGTTAATCGCGGATGCGATGTGGACAAACCGAAAAATCTTGCAAAGTCGGTAACGGTAGAATAATAATAACCCCACTCCTTTTGGGAGTGGGGTTATTAGAGCTAGTGACCTGACTCGTTTGCATTTTCGCCTTTGGCGAAAATTAAGGTATTGCCACCGTCCAGCCGGTGGCAAGCAACAGTCCACTGGACTGTTGTATTCAGATTGTTCGAGTCAGGTTTCAAACATAAAAAGAATACCCCATCCCAAGCAGGGAAGGGGTGTTCTTTTGGAGCTAGTGACCTGACTCGAACAGGCGACCTTCTCATTACGAGTGAGATGCACTACCGACTGTGCTACACTAGCAAGCTTGGTTATTATACTGATTTTTGACCGGAATGTCAACAGTTTTTATTTTTTCCGGAAGGTTCTGAATGTGTTTTCACTGGCACACAAATGTGTTTGCAGGGGAAATTTGGCAGATTAACCGAATTGTAGCAGAGATCGATAATCCATGTAGTAGAAACTACCAAATCATGCATAAATATACGCAATTTGTTGACATATTCATCAATGGGGTGTATAATCTTTTGCATACATATAATATTACTTGCTTTCTGGAGGTCTTAATCATGAAGAAAGAAAACATCAAAAAGGTCGTATTGGCATATTCCGGTGGCTTGGACACTTCCATCATCATTCCCTGGCTGAAGGAAAACTATAACAACTGCGAAGTTATCGCTGTTTCCGGTAATGTCGGACAGGCGGATGAGCTGGAAGGTCTGGAGGAAAAGGCACTGAAAACCGGCGCATCCAAGCTTTATGTTCTGGACCAGACCGATGAATATGTGGATGATTATATCATTCCCTGCCTGAAGGCTGGTGCAATTTATGAAGAGTACCTGTTGGGTACATCCCACGCCCGTCCCTGCATTGCCAAAGGCCTTGTGGATATCGCACTGAAAGAAGGCGCGGATGCCATCGCCCACGGCTGTACCGGTAAGGGCAACGATCAGGTTCGTTTCGAGCTGACTATCAAGCACTTTGCCCCCGATATGCCCATCATCGCTCCGTGGCGTGAGTGGGATATCAAGTCCCGTGAAGAGGAAATCGAGTACGCTGAGGCTCACAACATTCCCTTGAAGATCAACAGGGAGACCAACTACTCCAAGGATAAGAACCTGTGGCACTTGAGCCATGAGGGTCTGGATCTGGAGGATACCGGAAACGAACCCCAGTATGAAAAGCCCGGTTTCCTGGAAATGGGCATTTCTCCCGTGCAGGCACCCGATGTTCCTACTTACATCACCCTTGATTTTGAAAAGGGTATTCCCGTTGCTCTGGACGGCGAGAAGATGAGCGCTAAGGATATTATTCTGAAGCTGAATAAGATTGGCGGTGCCAACGGTATCGGCCTGCTTGACATTGTGGAGAATCGTCTGGTGGGCATGAAGTGCCGCGGCGTGTATGAAACTCCCGGTGGCTCTATCCTCTACAAGGCTCACAGTGTACTGGAGAGCATTTGCCTTGATAAGATGACTCTGCACGAAAAGCAGCGGCTGGCGATTACATATGCTGAGCTGGTTTATAACGGTCAGTGGTTTACCCCCCTGCGGGAGGCTCTGGCAGCATTCGTGGATAAGACACAGGAAACTGTCACCGGTAAGGTGCGGCTGAAGCTGTACAAGGGTAATATGATCAACGCCGGTGTCTGGAGCGATTATTCCCTCTATTCCGAAGAGATCGCAACGTTTGGCGAAAGTGATTACAATCAGGCTGATGCAACTGGATTTATCAACCTCTACGGCCTTCCCATTCAGGTCAAGGCTATGGTTGACGCAAAGAACAAGAAGTAAGGAGAATTTCTCATGGCAAAGATGTGGGCAGGCAGAACCGACGGCAAGACGGAAAAAATTGCGGATGATTTTAATTCGTCCATTCATTTTGATTGCCGGATGTACCGGCAGGATATCACCGGTTCCATGGCCCACGCTGCCATGCTGGCTGCCAAGGGAATTATATCTCAAACAGATGCTGATGCCTTGATTGCGGGATTGGAACAGATTCTGCAGGATCTGGATAGCGGAAAGCTGCAGTTTGATATGACCTGCGAGGATATCCACATGTTCGTGGAGCAGGTGCTGACGGAGCGACTTGGTGATGTGGGCAAGAAACTGCATACTGCCCGTTCCCGGAATGATCAGGTGGCGCTGGATATCCGCATGTATCTGCGGGAGCAGATCGATGAGATCACCAGTCTTTCCAAGGAATTGATCGGTGTCATTGCGGATAAGGCGGAAACTTATAAGGATGCTATTATGCCCGGCTACACCCATCTGCAGCGGGCACAGCCCATCACCTTCGGCCATCATCTGATGGCATACGCTATGATGCTCCTTCGGGATGTGGATCGGCTGGCAGATTGCCGGAAACGGATGAACAAGAGCCCCATCGGTTGCTGCGCTTTGGCAGGTACGACCTATGATACGGATCGTTACTTTGAAGCAACGGAGCTGGGATTTGACGGAATCTGCATGAACTCTCTGGACGGTGTATCCGACCGTGATTTTTGCGTGGAGATTATGAGCGCGATTTCCGTGCTGATGATGCATCTGTCCCGTTTTTCTGAGGAAATCATTCTCTGGACCAGTTGGGAGTTTAAGTTTATTGAACTGAGCGATGCTTACACCACAGGCTCTTCCATTATGCCTCAGAAGAAGAACCCTGACATGGCGGAGCTTGTTCGGGGTAAGACCGGCAGAGTCTATGGCGACTTGATTGCGTTGCTGACCACCCTTAAGGGACTGCCTCTGGCGTATAACAAGGATATGCAGGAGGATAAGGAAGCGGTTTTTGATGCCTGCGACACAGTGATCATGTGTTTAAAGGTGTTTACCGGAATGATCGCAACCATGAGCGCTAACCGCAAGAATATGAAGCTTGCGGCGCAGAAAGGCTTTATCAATGCGACAGATCTGGCAGATTATCTGGTGAAGAAGGGAATGCCTTTCCGCAGTGCTTATAAGATTGCAGGCGAGCTGGTTGCTTACTGTATTCAGAAGAATGCGGTTCTGGAAGAATTGCCGCTGGATATCTATAAGACACACAGTGACTTGTTTGAAGCTGACTTGTATCCTGCAATCGACCTCATGAACTGTGTGGAAAAAAGAATCTCTCAAGGAGGCACATCGGTTGCTTCCGTGGAGAACCAGATTAATTATGTGAAAGCGAGCCTTAAATGATGGTTAAGGTATTTATTGACGGCAGTGCCGGTACTACCGGACTTCGCATTGCCGACCGTCTGGCAGATAGAAAAGACATTGAACTGATCCGCCTGCCGGAGGAGAAAAGAAAAGAGATTGCCGCCCGTGGGGAAGCGATAAACAGTGCGGATATCGTATTTCTCTGCCTTCCGGATGCTGCAGCGGTGGAAGCAGTATCACTGGCAACGAATGACAATGTGCGGATCATTGATACATCAACTGCGCACCGTACCAATTCTGACTGGGCTTACGGCTTCGCGGAATTGTCGGAATCTCACCGTGAGGCAATCCGCAACGCAAAGCGGGTAGCCAATCCCGGCTGCCATGCCAGCGGTTTTATTGCCTGTGTGTATCCTTTGGTCAACAGCGGCTTGCTTCCTGGGGATTTTCCGCTGACGGTGTACTCTCTGACCGGTTACAGCGGCGGTGGCAAGAACCTGATCGCGGAATATGAGGATGAAAACCGGGATGTGCGCCATGAAAGCCACCGGATCTACGGTATAAATCTGAAGCACAAGCACCTTCCGGAGATGCAGAAGATCTGTGGTTTGGCACAACCGCCGGTGTTCTCTCCGATTCTTGGCGATTTCTATGAGGGAATGGCAACGACAATTTTGCTGCCTGGTTATGACGCCAATACCGTTTGGAACAACCTGAATCAGCATTACGCAGGTCAGAAGATGGTTACGGTCGCACCTTTGGGCGGTGATGAAAGTGTGATCTATGCAAGTACACTGGCATTGAAGGACACCATGCGGATCATTGTCAGCGGACATGAAAACCAGACAATGGTTACCGCACTGTTTGATAATCTTGGTAAGGGCGCATCCGGCGCTGCCATTCAGAATATGAATATTATGCTTGGTCTGGAAGAAACCACAGGACTGAGCTTATAAAAAGAGGTCTACATATGAAACTGATTTCCGGCGGCGTGTGTGCCGCAAAAGGTTTTAAGGCAAACGGTATCCATTGCGGAATCCGTAAAAATCATTCCAAAAGGGATCTGGCACTGATCGTCAGTGATGTTAAGGCAAACGCGGCTGCGGTCTATACTACCAATCTTGTCAAGGGTGCTCCTTTGCAGGTGACAAAGCAAAACATTGCTGACGGGAAAGCTCAGGCGGTCATCTGTAACAGCGGTAATGCCAATACCTGCAATGCAAACGGCATTGAGATCGCGGAAGCGATGTGCGCGCTGGTAGAACAGTATACCGATGTGAACGCAAAGGATGTTGTAGTGGCATCCACCGGCGTCATCGGTCAGCCGCTGAACATCACACCCATTGCGGACGGTATGGCAGAGCTGACTGCAGGCTTGTCTGAAAACGGCGGTGACGCGGCAGCCCACGCCATCATGACCACCGATATGGTGCCCAAGGAGATCGCTGTGGAGTTTACTCTTGGCGGCAAGACCTGTCATATGGGCGGCATTGCCAAGGGAAGCGGTATGATCCATCCCAATATGGCAACCATGCTGGTGTTTATCACTACCGATGCAGCTATTTCTTCTGAAATGCTGCAAAAGGCATTGTCCAGCGATATTCAGAATACCTTCAATATGCTCAGCATCGACGGCGACACCTCTACCAATGATATGGTAACGGTGCTTGCCAACGGCATGGCCGGCAATGCAGAGATCAAGGAAGATAACGAAGATTTTGCTGTATTTATGAAAGCGCTGAACACCATTACCGTCAGCCTCTGCCGCACCATTGCCGGTGACGGCGAGGGCGCTACCAAGCTTCTGGAGTGCATCACCACCGGCGCGGACACCTTGGAAGCTGCCAAGATCAGCGCCAAGAGCGTCATTTGCTCCAGCCTGACCAAGGCTGCCATGTTTGGTGCGGATGCTAACTGGGGTCGGGTGCTGTGTGCCATCGGCTACAGCGGCGCAAAGGTGGATGTATCTAAGATCGGCGTGAAGTTCCGTTCCTGCAAGGGTGAGATCGAAGTTTGCGCGGGCGGCGCAGGCGTACCTTTCAGTGAGGAAAAGGCCAAGGAGATCCTGTTGGAAAAGGAAATCGAAATTCTTGTCAGTCTGGGTGACGGCCCTTACGGTGCCACAGCATGGGGCTGCGACCTTACCTATGACTATGTAAAGATCAACGGAGATTACCGTACATAAGGAGGATATCCATGGATATGCATTTTTCTAACGCACAGCGGGCAGAGGTTCTGACCGCTGCGCTGCCTTATATTAAGAAGTATAGCGGAAAGACAGTTGTGGTCAAATATGGCGGCAATGCCATGATCAATGAGCAGCTGAAGCAGCAGGTGATGGAGGACATCGTTTTGCTGTGGCTCATCGGTGTCAAGGTGGTGCTCGTCCATGGCGGCGGTCCTGAGATCAGTGAGACCATGGCAAAGCTTGGCAAAAAGGCCAAGTTTGTAGACGGTCTGCGGGTGACAGATAAGGAAACCGTGGACATCGTGCAGATGGTGCTTGCAGGTAAGGTTAATAAGTGCCTTGTGAATTTGCTGCAGACCAAGGGCGGTCATGCTGTGGGACTTTCCGGTATCGATGGCGGCATTATCGAAGCAAAGATCAAAAACGAGGCACTGGGCTTTGTGGGCCAGATCACAAAGATCCGCACCCAACCCATCACCGACCTTCTGGAAAAGAACTATATCCCCGTGATCTCCACCGTTGCCAGTGACCGGCAGGGAAATGTTTATAACATCAACGGCGACACGGCTGCTGCCTACATAGCAGGTGCGTTGGGTGCAGAGAGACTGATCATGATGACGGATATTGCCGGTATTTTGACCGACAAGGATGATCCGTCCACGCTGATCCCCCATATTACCATTGAGGAAGCAAGAAAACTCTATGATTCCGGTGTGATCTCCGGCGGCATGATCCCCAAGGTAGATTGCTGCATTGAGGCACTGGAAAAGGGTGTTGATAATGTGATTATTATGGATGGCCGCATCTCGCACTCCATTCTGATGGAGCTGCTGACGGATGAAGGTGCCGGTACCATGGTGATGAAAGGTTAAAGCTTATGAACAGCATTATTTCGTTGGATCAGGAATATGTAGCCGGTACCTACGGACGGTTTCCTGTGGAGCTGGTGTCCGGCAAGGGCAGCATTATGACGGCTGCGGACGGTAAGGAATATATCGATATGGGTTCCGGTATCGGTGTTACCAGCTTTGGTATTGCCGACGACCAGTGGTTGGAAGCGGTGACGACCCAGCTTTCCAAGCTGCAGCACACCTCTAACCTTTACTATACTGAGCCTTGCGCACTGCTTGCCAAGGCGCTGTGCGAAAAGACCGGTATGAAGAAGGTGTTTTTCTCCAATTCCGGTGCGGAAGCCAACGAGTGCGCCATTAAGGTAGCAAGAAAATATTCCGCACAAAAAAAAGGGAACGGTTGCTATACCATCGTAACCCTCGTCAATAGCTTCCACGGAAGAACGCTGACCACGCTGGCGGCCACCGGACAGGATAAGTTCCACGCGGATTTTCAGCCGTTGACACCGGGCTTTGCTTATGTGGAAGCCGATGATATTGACGGACTTATCAAAACGGTGACAGAAGTGAATGCCGCTGGTATTATGCTGGAGTGCGTTCAGGGCGAGGGTGGTGTTTTGCCCTTGAGCCGTGAGTTTATACTGGCGGCTGCCAAGCTTGCAAAAGAAAAGGATATTCCGTTGATCATCGACGAGGTTCAGACCGGAAACGGAAGAACCGGAAAGCTGTATGCGTATATGCATTACGGCATTGAGCCGGATATTGTTTCTACTGCAAAGGGCCTTGGCGGCGGATTGCCCATCGGCGCGACACTGATGAGCGAAAAAGTGCAGTATATTTTGAGCCCCGGTGATCACGGTTCTACTTATGGCGGCAATCCGGTTAGCTGCGCCGGTGCGCTGAGTGTGATTTCACGACTGGATGATGCCTTTTTGGCACAGGTACAGGAAAAGAGTGACTATGTTTTCCATGCGCTCGAGAACGTACCCGGCGTGGAATCCGTCAAGGGCATGGGCTTGATGATTGGCATTAAGACGGTGAAAAGTGCCAAGGATGTGGTGAATGCCTGCATGGAAAAGGGTGTGCTGTGCCTGACAGCCAAGGATAAGGTGCGTCTGCTGCCGGCACTGAATATCCCCATGGATGTTCTAAAATCTGCTGTTGATACTATTAAAACCGTATGTGGGGAGGGCCTTTGATGCTTGGTCTGGAGAATAAAAGTTTTTTGAAGCTGCTCGATTTTACGCCGGAGGAAATCGCGGGACTTATTGATCTTGCCGCTGATTTTAAGGCGAAGAAGAAGGATGGAATCAGCCATCGTCTTTGCGAGGGAAAGTCCATCGCACTGGTGTTTGAGAAAACCAGTACCCGTACCCGCTGCGCTTTTGAAGTAGCTGCTGCAGATCTGGGTATGCATCCTGTGTATCTGGATCCCAAGAGCTCTCAGATGGGCAAGAAGGAATCCATTGCCGATACCGCGCGGGTTTTGGGCCGGATGTTTGACGGTATTGAGTACCGCGGTTTTGGGCAAGAGATCGTGGAGGATCTTGCCAAGTATGCGGGCGTTCCGGTATGGAACGGCCTGACAAACGAGTTCCATCCCACCCAGATCCTAGCAGACTTTTTGACAATCAAAGAATATTTTGGCGAACTGAAGGGAAAAAAGCTTGTATATATGGGCGATGCCCGCTATAATATGGGTAATTCTCTCATGGTCGGCTGTGCAAAAATGGGAATGCACTTTGTTGCCTGCGCACCTGAGAAATATTTTCCGGACAGCGCACTGATCGCACAGTGTCAGAAAATCGCATCCCAGACCGATGCGGTGTTGGAATTCATCACAGATCCTGAGGCAGCCGTTAAGGATGCCCATGTGATCTATACGGATGTTTGGGTATCTATGGGCGAGCCCGATGAAGTATGGAAAGAGCGGATCGAAGAGCTTTCTTCCTACCGCGTTACCATGGAACTGATGAACGCAGCAGGGGAGCAGTGCCGCTTTATGCACTGCCTGCCGGCATTCCATGATCTCAATACCACCACCGGGCAGGAGATGTACGAAAAATTCGGCATTGACTGCATGGAAGTGACCAATGAGGTCTTTGAAAGCAGCCGTTCCATCGTTTTTGATGAGGCGGAGAATAGAATGCACACCATTAAGGCGGTCATGGCAGCTACTTTGGTATAAGGAATACACAGAAAGAAGGTATTCTATGCGAATCGTTGTAAAAATTGGCACATCCACATTGGCCCATGCCACAGGACACTTGAATATTCGCCGTGTGCAAGAGCTGTGCCAGTGCATCAGCGACATCAAGAATGCGGGGCACGAAGTGATCGTAGTTTCTTCCGGTGCCATTGGTATGGGCGTTGGCAAGCTTGGACTGCTGAAACGGCCTACGGATATCCCTACCAAGCAGGCGGCTGCGGCAGTGGGTCAGTGCGAGCTGATGTATACATATGATAAGCTATTCAGCGAATACAACCATACAGTTGCCCAGTTGCTGATCACCGGCGACGATATCGCTAACGATAACCGTCACGAGAACTTTGGCAATACCATTAACCGGCTTTTGGAACTGGGGGCACTGCCCATTATCAACGAAAACGATACCGTAGCAACGGAAGAGATCGTGATCGGTGACAATGACACACTGGCTGCCATTGTGGCAAAAAGTGTGGGGGCGGATCTGCTGATCTTACTGTCGGACATCGATGGTTTGTACACTTCTGATCCTCATACTTGTCCCGATGCTCAGCTGATCCATCATGTTCCCAAGCTGGATGAGAATATTTATGCTTTGGCAGGAGCGCCCGTGTCCGGGCAGGGAACCGGCGGTATGGTAACAAAACTTCACGCCGCTGCCATTTGTATGGACTGCGGCTGTGACATGATCATCGCCAACGGCAACCGCCCTATGAATCTCTATGATATTCTGGACGGTAAGCAAATTGGCACCAGATTTTCGGGTAAATGACTATGGAAGCTATGCTGAAAGCCGCAAAGGCGGCAAAATTTGAAATAAACCGTTTAACCACAGAGCAGAAGAATAAGGCACTGGCCGCCATGGCAGATGCTTTGGAGCGGGAACAGGACGCAATCCTCTCGGCAAATGCGCTGGACGTGGAGCAGGCAAAGGGTACGGTATCTGATGTGATGCTGGACAGACTGCAGTTGACTCCCGCGCGGATCGCCGGCATGGCGAAGGGCATCCGTGATGTGATCAGCCTGCCGGATCCGGTGGGGCATCTTTTGGAAGAACACACCCGTGTTGACGGATTGAAGATTCAAAAGATTTCTGTACCTATGGGCGTGATTGCCATTATTTACGAAAGCCGGCCCAATGTGACCAGCGATGCGGCGGCGCTGGCGCTGAAAAGCGGCAATGTCTGCGTCCTTCGTGGCGGTAAAGAGGCCTTCCGCTCTGCCAATGCCATTGTCAACGCGCTGCGGTCCGGTTTGCGCTCTGTCGGCATTACGGAGAATGCAGTGAATCTGGTGCAGGATACCACCCGTGCCAGCGCAACCGCCTTGATGACGGCCAATGGCTACATTGACCTTCTGATTCCCAGAGGCGGTGCTGGACTGATCAATGCCTGTGTCCAGAACGCCACCGTTCCTTGCATTGCTACCGGCACCGGTATCTGCCATGTGTATGTGGAAAAGTCTGCGGATCTTTCCATGGCGCTTCAGATCATTAACAATGCAAAGACAAGCCGGCCCAGCGTTTGTAATGCGGAGGAAGTTCTTCTTGTAGATGAAACCATTGCCGCCGATTTTTTGCCGATGTTGTATCAGAAGCTCGTGGTGGAACGCAAGGAAAAGGGCTTGATTCCGGTGGAACTGCGTTTGGATCCGACTGCGTTGTCGGTCATCCCCGGCAAACCGGCGGAAGATACGGACTTTGATACAGAGTTTCTGGATTATATTCTTGCAGTCAAATGTGTCAGCGGTGTTGAGGAGGCTGTATCTCATATCAGCAACCATTCCACGGGACACAGTGAAGCCATCGTGACACAAAACGAGGAAGCAAAGGCTGCATTTGCCGCGGGCGTGGACTCTGCCGCGGTGTATATCAATGCATCTACACGGTTTACCGATGGCGGTGAATTTGGACTTGGATGTGAAATGGGTATCTCTACCCAAAAGCTCCATGCCAGAGGGCCTATGGGCTTAAGAGAGTTAACCAGCTATAAATACATCATCTCCGGCGACGGACATATCCGCTGAACCGCTATAAAACGGCTTCGCAGAGTTCCTGCGGAGCCGTTTTTGCTGAAAAGAAAGAAAAATAATAAGGTAAATAGTATTGACTTTAGTTAGATAAAGTGATAAACTGGTGAAGTATCTTAAAAGGGGGCTGCCGGTATGAAGCTAAAGTCTGAAATGATGGATCATTTGTTTGATGCGATGCTAAGACTTGAAAACAGGGAAGAGTGCTATGCATTTTTCGAAGATCTGTGCACCATTAAAGAACTGCAGGATATGTCCCAGCGTTTTCAGGTTGCCCAAATGCTCTATGACGGCAGCAGTTATCAAAGCATTGCGGAGCAGGTAGAAACCAGTACGGCTACCATTGGACGCGTCAGCCGTTGCCTCAATTATGGCAGTGGCGGATACCGTACCATGATCGAGAGAATGAGGAAGGAGCAAGGATTGACATGAATATTCAAGGAGTGCCGTTGGGTTTTTACGAAACTGCGATCTACCAGCTGCGTTCACTTTATAACCGTTACGGTTATTCTCAGTATAAAATGAGTAAGTTTGAGGAGTACGATCTGTACGCCCGGAATAAGGACTTTTTGATTTCCGACAGTGTCATTACATTTACGGATCTGAACGGAAAACTGATGGCACTGAAGCCGGATGTAACGCTGTCCATCGTAAAAAACAGTAAGGATATGCAGGATTCTGTGCAGAAGCTTTACTATAACGAAAATGTCTACCGTGTGGCTAAGGGAAGCCGTTCCTTCCGGGAGATTATGCAGGTGGGGCTGGAATGCTTGGGCGATGTGGATGATTACTGCATCTGCGAAGTGCTGACACTGGCTGCGGAGAGCTTGCACCTTGTTTCTTCTGACAGCATTTTGAGCGTGTCCCATTTGGGATTGCTTCTGGAGCTGCTTGACGGTATGGGGATCCCTTCCGGATGCCGGGATGCAGTCTTGAAAGCCATTGGTGAGAAAAATGCCCATGAGTTGACCCGGATTTGTGTGGATGCCGGTGTATCTGAATCGGATGTGGCGCTGCTCAAGAAGCTTGTGGCTACCAAAGGAACTGCGGACTGCGTTCTGCCGATGTTGACAGAACTGCTTAGCGGCAAGGTAAACGCAAAAACATTGCAGCAGCTACAGAGCATCGGATCGGTACTGGCAAAGACCGCTGCGGCAGAACGGATTCGTATCGATTTCTCTGTTGTGGATGATGTACATTATTATAACGGCATCGTATTTAAGGGCTTTGTCGCTGGCTTGCCCACCAGCGTTTTGTCCGGCGGACAGTACGATAAGCTAATGCAAAAATTGCACCGGAAGTCTTCTGCCATCGGTTTTGCGGTGTATATGGATGCGTTGGAGCGGCTGGATACCAGTGTTAATACTTATGATGCAGATATTCTGCTCCTGTATGATGAAAGTGCAGCTATGACTTCTGCTATGGAACTGTCGGACGCATGGCGTCAGCAGGGAAGCAGTGTGATGGTGCAAAAGGGAATGCCGGAGAATATGCGGTTCCGGAAAATTTATCAGTTTTCCAATGGTGAGGTGAAGGAAATTGAAAACAATGCTTAATATTGCCCTGCCCAAAGGCCGTTTGGGTGAAAAAGTATATGCCATGTTTGAAAAGGCGGGTTTTCCCTGTCCTTCTATCTATGACGGAAGCCGCAAACTGATTTTTGAAAATGAAGAAGCCGGCGTCCGCTATTTCTGGGTTAAGCCCTCGGACGTTGCCATCTATGTGGAACGGGGCGCTGCGGATGTTGGTGTTGCAGGTAAGGATATCCTTTTGGAGTATGAGCCGGATGTTTATGAACTTCTGGATATGAATACCGGCAAGTGCCGAATGGCAGTTGCCGCAAAGAACGGATTTGTGGATAATACCCAGCGGACACTGCGGGTGGCTACCAAATTTGCCAACATCGCGGCACAGTATTACCGCTCCAAGGGTCGGGATATCGATATTATCCATTTGAATGGTTCCATTGAGCTTGCGCCCATTTTGGATCTTTCCGATGTGATCGTGGATATCGTGGAAACGGGTACCACACTAAAGGAAAATAATTTGATCGTATACGAAACCATCGTACCCATCAGCGCCCGACTCATTGCGAACAAGGCAAGTTATCAGTTTAAGGATGAAACCATTGAGCGTCTTGTGCGGGAACTTGCTCAGCTTACGGAGGCATAACCATGATACGAATCTATAAATTCGGTGAGGTCGCAAATGATGCCATTTTCTCTCGGGTGGAACCCGCGGTGAATGTGGAAGAAACGGTTACTGAGATCATTGATAATGTAAGAAAAACCGGAGATAAGGCGCTGTTTGCCTACTGCGAAAAGTTTGACGGCGCTAAGCTGGATAGCTTATTGGTCAGTGAGGCGGAAATTCAGGAAGCATTTGCTTCTGTGGATCCCAAGTTTATTGCGGTTTTGGAAGAAGCTGCTGCAAATATCCGCAAATTCCATTCCCGGCAGGTCCGCAACAGTTTTGTGATCAATGATGCAGACGGAATCGTTATGGGCCAGAAGATCATTCCTGTTGATCGGGCAGGACTCTATGTGCCCGGTGGTACGGCTTCCTATCCATCTACAGTGCTGATGGATTCCATTCCGGCTAAGATCGCCGGCTGCCCCGAGGTGGTTATGGTCACACCGCCCAACCGGGAGGGCAAGGTGGCGCCTGTGATTTTGGCTGCTGCCAAAATTGCAGGAATTGACAAAATCTTTAAGGTTGGTGGCGCGCAGGCGATTGCGGCACTGGCTTATGGCACAGAGTCCATCCCCAAGGTGGATAAGATCGTTGGCCCCGGAAATGCCTTTGTCGCGGAAGCAAAGAAGCAGGTGTTCGGTAAGGTTTCCATTGATATGATTGCAGGTCCCAGTGAGATTTTGATCGTTGCCGACGGCAAGACCGATCCCCGTTACGCCGCTGCGGATCTGCTTTCTCAGGCAGAGCATGACAAACTGGCCAGCGCGGTTCTGGTTACGGAATCGATGGAACTGGCATTGGCGGTGCAGCAGGAGCTGGAAGTTCAGATCCCGCTTCTGGAGCGCGCAGAGATCGCAAGAGCATCCATCGACAATAACGGCAAGATCATCGTTGCTGATGATCTGACACAGGCCATTGACATTGCCAACGAGATCGCTCCGGAGCATCTGGAACTGTGTGTGGATAATCCCTTTGATTATCTGGACAGCATCCGCCATGCAGGTTCTATCTTTATGGGACGAAATTGCCCCGAAGCACTGGGCGATTATCTGGCAGGGCCGAATCATACGCTGCCTACCAGCGGTACGGCGCGGTTTTCCAGCCCGCTGTCTGTGGATGACTTCATTAAAAAGACCCAGTTTACATACTTTACGAAGAACGCACTTTCCAAGGTGGCTCAGGATGTTGCCCTCTTTGCAAAAGCGGAAGGCTTGACCGCCCATGCGAAAAGTGCTGTGATCCGTACGGAGGATGATACAAAATGAGCAGATTTTTCAGTGAACGATATAAAGATACTGTGCCCTATGTCCCCGGCGAGCAGCCTAAGGATATGCAGTACATCAAGCTTAATACCAATGAATCTCCGTTTCCTCCATCGCCCATGGCACAGGCGATGGCAGCAGAAGCTGCCAAAAATCTGCAGCTTTATTCCGATCCTCAATGTAAGGTTCTGAACGAGAAGGCAGCGGAAATGTTTAACATTTCCACAGATGAAGTGATTTTCGGAAATGGTTCTGATGAATTGCTGTATTTTGCCTTTATGGCTTTTTGTGATGAAAAGCAACCGGTGGCATTTCCGGACATTACCTACGGTTTCTACTCCGTGTATGCACAGTTTCTTAGTATCAATGCCCAGCAGATTCCCCTCAAGGATGATTTTTCCATTGATGTCAATGATTATATCGGTCTGAATAAGACCATTTTCATTGCCAATCCCAATGCCCCCACCGGCCTGGCGCTGCCCATTTCGGACATTGAAGCCATTGTCAAGAGCAATCCTAACAATGTGGTGGCCATTGACGAAGCCTATGTAGATTTCGGCTGGGAAAGTGCCATTCCGCTGATCCATAAGTATGACAATCTGCTTGTCATCCAGACCCTTTCCAAGTCCCGTTCTATGGCAGGCGGCAGACTTGGCTTTGCGGTGGGCAGCAAGGCACTGATCAGTGATTTGAATACCCTTAAGTTTTCTACCAATCCCTTTAATGTTAACCGTATGAGCATGGCGGCAGGTCTTGGCGCGCTGGAAGATGTGGAATACTTCAACGCGAACTGCCAAAAGATCATTGAAAATCGGGAATGGACCACGAAGGAGTTGCGGAATTTGGGTTTTACGGTCATTGATTCTATGACCAATTTCGTTCTTGCAAAGCACTCTGATTTGGACGGCAAGGCATATTACCTGAAGCTGAAGGAAAACGGTATTCTGGTGCGTCACTTTGAGACACCCAGACTTCGTGACTATAACCGCGTTACCATCGGAAGCGCCCGGGAGATGCAAGCCTTTGTGTCTGTCACGAAAAAGATTCTGGAGGGCGTACTATGAGAACTGCTGAGATTATCCGTAAGACAGCAGAAACGGATATTTCCCTGAAACTGAATCTTGACGGTACGGGCGCTTCTGTAATCGATACCGGCTGCGGCTTTCTGGATCATATGCTGACGCTGTTTTCCAAACACGGCCGTTTTGATCTGACACTGACCTGCAAAGGGGATACCTATGTGGATGACCACCATACCGTGGAAGACATTGGAATTGCTTTGGGACAGGCATTCAAAGCTGCCCTTGGGGATAAAAAGGGAGTTTACCGCTACGGCGACAAGATCCTCCCCATGGACGAAACGCTGATTTTAGCGGCTGTGGACCTTTCCGGACGGGGGTATCTAAACTATGATTTGCAGATTCCTACTCAGAAAGTGGGTACTTTCGATACAGAGTTGGTGGAAGAATTCTGGCTTGGATTTATCCGCAATGCTGACTGCACGCTGCATATCTGTCAGCTTGCCGGTTTCAATTCTCACCACATCATTGAGGGTGCATTTAAGTGCGTAGGCAGGATTCTGAAGCAGGCGGTAGCCATTGATCCTGCGTTTGCGGATGAAATTCCTTCAACAAAGGGTGTTTTGTAATGATTGCAATTGTTGATTACGGTGTTGGCAACCTCTTTTCGCTGAAAAGTTCTTTTGCTGCCATTGGTGCGGAAGTGGTTGTAACAGCCGACGAACAGGTTTTGAAGGACGCGGATAAGATCATTCTGCCCGGTGTTGGTGCCTTTGAGGATGCGGCGAATAAGCTGCGGCAGACGGGACTTGACCGGGTTTTGATCGAGCTGGCAGGGCAAGGAAAGCCCTTGATGGGCATTTGCCTTGGGATGCAGCTGCTGTTTGAGAAAAGCTATGAATTTGGTGAGCATGCGGGATTGGGATTGATCCCCGGGGCAGTAAAGCCAATTCGGGATGTGATCCCTGCAGATTATAAGATCCCTCATATTGGCTGGAATGCGCTGCATTTTCAAAAGGAGAGTCCGCTGTTTTCAGGCATTGCCGAGGATGACTGTGTCTATTTTGTCCATTCCTTCTACGCGGCGGATTGCGATGAATATGTGATCGCTACCTCGGAATACGGCGCGGAATTGACCGCTGCGGTACAGAAGGGCAATGTGTTCGGCTGCCAGTTCCATCCGGAAAAGAGCGGCAAAACGGGCCTTGCCATTTTGCGGGCCTTTGCCCAAATGTAAGGAGGAATGACTATGGTTATTTATCCTGCCATTGATTTGTTTGAAGGAAAAGCCGTACGGCTTTACAAGGGTGACTATGCCCAAATGACAGTTTACAGCGATCACCCCGAGGAGATTGCTGCCGATTTTGTTGCGCAGGGCGCAACCCACATCCATCTGGTGGATCTGGAGGGCGCGAAAAGCGGTACGACGCCCAATCTGGAAACGGTTTGCCACATTAAGAAGGAATCCTGCGCGTTTTGTGAGATCGGCGGCGGTATCCGCAGTATGGAAGTTGTGGAGCGATATCTTTCTGCCGGTATTGACCGGGTGATCCTCGGAACAGCAGCTGTTGCGGATGAAGCGTTTCTAAAGGAAGTGGTTGCCGCTTACGGCGAAAAGATTGCTGTTGGTATCGACATCAAGGACGGCTTTGTGGCCATTAAAGGCTGGACGGAAAAATCTTCCTATGAAGCGCTGGACTTTTGTGGTAAAATGCAGTATCTTGGTGTGAGGACACTGATTTGTACCGATATTTCCAAGGACGGCGCTATGCAGGGAGCTAATCACGATCTGTATCGCACACTTTCCGAGAAATTCGACATGCAGATCATTGCTTCCGGCGGTGTATCCTCCATGGAGGATGTAAAACGCCTTGCTGCCATTGATATCCATGGTGCTATCGTGGGAAAAGCATACTATACCGGTGCGATCTGCCTGAAAGAAGCAATCGAGGTGGCAAAATGATCACAAAAAGAATTATCCCCTGTTTGGATGTAAAAAACGGAAGAGTGGTCAAGGGCATCAATTTCGGTGGCTTACAGGATGTATCCTCACCAGTGACACTGGCGGAATTTTACAGCGACAACGGCGCGGATGAGCTTGTCTTTTACGATATTACCGCTTCTTCAGACGGCCGCAAGCTGTTTACGGACATTCTTTGCGAAACCGCAAAGCGGGTATTCATTCCCTTGACGGTGGGCGGCGGTATCAATACCGTTGACGATTTTGACCGTGTGCTGAAATGCGGCGCGGATAAAGTAAGTGTCAATTCCGGTGCCATCCGAAATCCAAAGCTTGTGTATGAAGCCGCCAAGCGCTACGGCAGCCAGTGTGTGGTATTGTCTGCCGATGTCAAGCGTGTGGACGGCGAGTTCCGTGTCTTTGCCAAGGGCGGCAGGGAAGATACCGGTATGGAGGCCATCAGTTGGATCAAGCGCTGCGTAGATAACGGCGCAGGCGAGATCGTGGTCAATTCCATCGATACCGACGGCGTTAAGGGTGGTTTTGATTTGCCAATGCTGAAAGCGGTGTGTGATGTGGTATCTGTTCCTGTCATCGCTTCCGGCGGGGCGGGAAAGATTCAGGATTTTATTACCTTGTTTGAAACCATCCCCCAGGTGGATGCCGGTCTGGCGGCTTCTATTTTCCATTATGGTGAAGTACAAATTCCAGATCTAAAAGCACAGATGAAAAATGCCATGATCCCAACCAGAGTATAAGGAGGAAATTATGCTGAAAATTGATGAACTGAAATTTGACGAGAAGGGTCTAATACCTGCAATCATCGTAGATTCTGTGACCAAAAAGGTCTTGACCCTTGCATACATGAACAAAGAAAGTCTTGCCATCTCTATGGAGAAGGGACTGACTTGCTTCTGGAGCCGCTCCCGTAATGAGCTGTGGTTGAAAGGCGAAACCAGCGGCAATTATCAGCATATCGTTTCCATCACCGCCGATTGCGACAAAGATGCTCTGGTAGTCGTAGTGGACAAGGAAGGCCCTGCCTGCCACTTAGGTACGGATTCTTGCTTCGAAAACCCTGTATTCCAGAGCGAGGAACGCCATGAATTCTCCTATGAAGGCCTTATGGAGCTTTTGGTGGGCCGTAAAGTGGAAAAGAAGGAAGGCTCCTATACGACATATCTTTTTGAGAAGGGTCTGGATAAGATCCTCAAGAAAGTGGGAGAGGAATCTACGGAAGTAATCATCGCAGCCCACGCTCATGACAAGAAAGAAACGGTATATGAGATTGCTGATCTTGCTTATCATGTGATGGTGCTGATGATCGAAGCAGGTATTTCTTTGGAGGATATTCATAAGGAGCTGGCATCCCGCCATGTGATTGATCACAAGGTCAAGCAGGAGAAAATGACAAAATAATGGGTGAATAATTCACTTGCAAAATCTATGCGCAGAATCATCAGGCTTTTCCGGCATGGACTTCGAAGTGAAGGACTCTGCCGCAAAAAAACAGCACATTTGTGCTGTTTTTTTGCTTACTTTACGTTTTTTAGTTCCTGCCAAAGACCTATAGCCCGGGTTACGCCCAATGATGAGGCTTCTTCAAGAAGATCCGCAAGGTCTGTGTGGTTCCGATGGAGACGGAAGATTGCAGAATGATCCTGTATATCAATGCGGTAATGTAAATTCAGCTGATCATTATGAAAAGCGATGCATTCTTCCTCGGGACAAGGAGAAATTGCGCTTCCTGTTTCCGTAACTGTATAGTTTGTGTGTTGCGTTGAAACCTCCAACCATATCTCTCGCCCGGACCAGGGAGCAAGATACTCTTCTGCCGTACAAGTGAGTGGAACAGGCGGAAGAAAAACGGGACAGTCCAGTTCTTTGGCATATAAATCTGAAACACAAACAGGGCAGGGCAGAGACAGCAATGCCGAAACAATTTCTACCGTTTCCGGACAGTTTGGCCGCTGGAGATCCAACAGAATACCGTTGCAATTTTGATCCACTGCGATTTCTTTGAGGGTGTCTTTGACACGAGCCGGATCATGAGCGTGAACGGGTGTCCTGTCGTTGAGAATCAGCAGTGTGTTTTCGGGAAGGTTAGACGGAAGATTGGTCAGCCCTGTTCCGTAGGGAGAAAAGTGGCATGCCATCCATGCAAGGTGATCCGGCTGCCTTGCGGTCGACGCAAATTCCGCAGCTGTCTTGGCAAGATATAAAGGAATTGCCATGGACAAATGCCCCCAGTCATGATATAATCAGTGATATCTTATGAAAGCGAAGGCTTGTTTTATGCCATTTTCCCTGCTTCCGCGAATCATTACAGAGGAACTTCCGGATATTACACCGGAGTTGCTTGCTGCAAAAAATATTCGGCTTTTGATGCTGGATTTTGACAATACCATTGTGCCTTATACCACGGATGTGCCGTCTCAGAAAATGCTGGATTGGCTGGGCTTGATGAAAGCGTCAGAGGTTCAGCTGTGCGTGGTTTCCAACAGTAAGCGGGACCGTGTGAAAGTTTTTTGCGATAAGCATGGCATTCCCTGCATTACCCATGCAAAGAAGCCTTTCTTCAAGGGGATTCAGCAATGTCTTGCAAAGTTTGATGTACCGCCGACGGATGCTGCATTGGTGGGCGATCAGATCTATACCGATACATTGGGCGCCAACTGTGCCGGTATTACATCGATATTGGTGAAGGCCATCCATAATCATAATTTCTGGCTGAAGCTGCGACATGTGGCGGAATTGCCGTTTATTTATGCTGCAATGAAAAGGAGAATTGCGAAATGAAAAATCTGGAGAAATATTTGACCCTCTTGAACGGTGAGGTGGACGGCCTTTTGCTGACCTCCCGCTACAGCCGCCACTACGGTGCAGAATTTGACATTGCTGAGGGCGTTGCCATTGTCACAAAGGCCGGATGCCGTTACTTTACCGACAGCCGTTACATTGAGTCTGCGCAGAACAATCTGAAGGGCTTTGAGGTTCTGGAAATGAACCGACAGAATAATTACATCGTTCGACTGAACGATGCCATTGCTGAGTTTGGTGTATCCAAACTTGGTTTTGAGGAAACTTACCTGACTGTAGCCGAGTACAATTACTATAAGGAAAAGCTGAATGCCGAATTGATCCCCTATAACAAGCAGATCAACGGTTTCCGCGGCATAAAAGAGGATTGGGAATTGGATCTGATGCGCAAGGCTCAGTCTATCACGGATAAGGCATTTTCTGAGGTCATCACCCGGATTCAGCCCGGTATGACGGAGCTTCAGCTCCAGGCAGAACTCATCTACTGCCTGTATAAAAACGGCGCTACCGGGCTTGCCTTTGATCCTATCGTTGTTTCCGGCCCCAATACCAGTCTGCCTCACGGCGTAGCAGGGGAGCGGGAGATCCAAAAGGGTGATTTCATTACCATGGACTTTGGCGCTTCCTATATGGGTTATTGCTCCGACATGACCCGTACCGTTGCCGTGGGCTTTGCAACCGAGGAAATGGAGAAGGTATACAATACCGTGCTGAAGGCTCAGTTGGCGGCTCTGGAAATCTCAAAGGCAGGTGTTCCCGGTAAGGATATTGACGGAACCGCACGCAAGGTCATCACCGATGCCGGCTATGGTGAATACTTTGGTCACGGTTACGGCCACAGCCTTGGTCTGGAAGTCCATGAGAGTCCCAGTCCCAACGGTGCCAATGCCGAAGGCATTCCTGCCGGTGCGGTCTGCTCTGCTGAGCCCGGCATCTATCTGCCCGGTAAATTTGGTGTTCGTATAGAGGATGTGATCATTTATCGCGAAAACGGTCACGAGAACATTACAAAGAGCCCCAAAAATTTGATAATCGTCTAAAAAAGTTGTGTTTTCCTCTTGAAAAAAGAAAAGTTTTGCGTTATAATGTATTAGCTAAAGCTATGTTAAAAATTATTCCCCGAAAGGGGACAATCTAGGAGGAAATAAACTATGATTTCTGCAGGCGACATCAGAAACGGCATTACCTTTGAGCTGGACGGCAAGGTTATGCAGGTCGTTGAATTCCAGCATGTTAAGCCCGGCAAGGGCGCTGCTTTCGTTCGCGTCAAGATGCGCAATGTCATTACCGGCGGTGTGACTGAAACTTCTCTGAACCCTTCCGCTAAGTTCCCCACTGCTTTTGTTGAGCGCAAGAAGATGGAGTATTCCTACAATGACGGTCAGCTGTACTACTTCATGGATCAGGAGACCTTCGAACTGGAGCCTCTGGATGCTTCCGTTCTGGACGACAGCTTCAAGTTTGTCAAGGAGAACGATATCTGCACTGTTATGAGCTATAAGGGCAAGGTTTTCGGCGTTGAAGTTCCCAACTTTGTTGATCTGGTTGTTACTGAGACCGAGCCCGGTTTTGCCGGCAACACCGCTACCAATGTTACCAAGCCCGCTACTGTAGAGACCGGCGCTGAAGTCAAGGTGCCTCTGTTCATCAACGAGGGCGACAAGATCCAGATCGACACCCGTACAGGCGAGTATCTGGGCCGTTCCAAGGTTTAATTATCATTCGTGGCAATCCCCCTTATGAAAGGAGAACAACCATGACCATTTCTGAAAAGGCTGCTTACCTCAAGGGCTTGATGGACGGGCTGAAGTTGGACACCGAGGCCGCTGAGGGCAAGATGATCAGTGCAATCGTTGACCTGCTGGGCGATATGACCAAGAAGGTTACCGATATCGAGGATACCACCATTGCCATCTCCGATGAGTTGGACGAGATCGAAGAGGATCTGGACGCCATCGAGGATTTCATCATGGAGTTCGAGGAAGACGAGGACGACTATGATGAGGATGACGACGAGTGGGACGATGATGATGAGTATGAAGAAGGCTTCGACTTCGGCGACGAGGACACCACCATTTATGAGGTTGAGTGTGCTTGCGGCAACATCATCGACTTCGACGAAGAGACTCTGGAAGCAGGTTCCATTGTCTGCTCCAGTTGCGGAGAGACTCTGGAGTTCAGCTTTGACGACGACGAGGACGAAGAATAATCCTATTTGAAACACGCAGACACAACAGTGTCTGCGTGTTTTTATGAAAAGAACAGCTTGACCGTTAATGAAGCAACAAAAAAACCGGTAAAATCTGCGATCAGTGCAGCAGGGACAGTGTAGCGTGTTTTTTTGATCCCTGCCGCACCAAAATAGACGCTGACGGTGTAAAATGTGGTTTCGGTTGATCCAAGCATAACCGCAACGGTCCTGCCAATGGCAGAGTCCACTCCGTACTGGCTCATGAGATCTGCCCCAACTGCCAGCGCCGCACTGCCGCTGATGGGGCGTATCAAAACAAGAAGCGCTGTTTCCGGCGGTATGCCGAAAAAACGAAATACCGGTGCAAGAACGGTGCTGATAATTTCCATTGCGCCGGATGCACGGAGCATGGACACGGCAGTTAACAGAAGGATCAACGCAGGAACGATGGAAACCAGAAGTTTCAAACCGTCTGCAGCACCGGATAGCAGAAGATCATACGCACTTTCTTTCTTGCGAAAGGCTGACACCGCTGTTATCAACAGAAGGAACGGTACAATATAGTCAGTCATGTTTCCACAGCTTTCCAAAGATCCATGCAGACAGAAGGCCTAAGCCTGCTGAGCACGCACTGGTAAGCCATACTGCTGGGAGAATGTCAAAGGGAGTAGGGCAGCCTAAGGATGCGCGAACGGCGGCAACATTTGCAGGAATGAGTTGAATGGATGCTGTATTTAAAACAATCAGTCTGCACATCTCGTCGGTTGCCAATCCGGGTGAATGAGGGTCGGTCATTTGCTTGACGGCTTGAATGCCCATTGGGGTGGCTGCATTTCCCAGACCCAAAAAGTTTGCGCATATGTTTGCGCTTAAGCTTTTGGCCAGTGGTTCATTTGTTTTTGTAGATGGAAACACCTGCTTTAGTATAGGACGCAGCAGGTCGGAAAGGCTCTGTGTCATTCCGGCATGATCCATGAGCTTCCCAACCCCAGTCCAAAGACAGATTGCCCCCGCCATAGAAACAGCAAGCGTAAAACCGTTCTGTGCGCCCTGTGCAATGGCAGCAGAAAGCTCGCTACCTCTGCCTTGCAACAGAGCGAAGAATAGTGAAACAGTCAGTATTCCGGTCCAAATCCAGCTCATAACCATTGTACAACCCTCCAGTGTTGTACAATATGCAGTATAAAAGGGAAAATGCACTGTAAATTACTGCTAAAATCGCTGAAATTTCAAAAAAGATTGACATAATACGCAAGAAGCAGTATAATCATGATAAATTTCTTAATTCGTTTTGCATGCGAAAGGGGTTGGTTTGCGTATGAAATCCACGGGTATCATTCGTAAGGTCGATGAGCTGGGAAGGATCGTTCTGCCGATCGAGATCCGCAGAACGCTGGATATTGCGGAACGTGACGAACTGGAGATCTTTATGGATAACGATCAGATTGTTCTTCAAAAGTTTGAGCCTTCCTGTATTTTCTGTTCTTCTTCTCATGGCTTGATTTCTTATTGCGGAAAGAATGTTTGTCAGCAGTGTGTTCGCAATATTAGTAAGTTTTAAAAAATAAAATGGCGGTTCCAGTGGTGGAAACCGCCGTCTTTTTATTCATTTTCCATTTGAAGCGCCAGATCGTATACCACATTTTTCGGCAGATTCAGATCCTTGGCAGTCTGCTTGATTGCATCTTTTCTGCTAAGTCCGGACGCAATCAACCTTGAAAGATACTGGGCGGCATCGTCGGATGAGGGGGCTTCTACGACTTCCTCGGGAGCGCCTGCCAGTACCAGCACAAATTCACCTTTGGGTCCATTGGCACGGTATTTTTCAATGGCTTGGCCCAGCTTTGTTCGAACGACTTCTTCGTGTAGCTTTGTCAATTCCCGGCAGAGGCTGATGGGCCGTTCATTGCCGAAAACGGCAGCCATATCTTCCAAAGTGGATAACAGCTTGTGGGGCGCTTCGTAGAAGATCATGGTTCTTTGTTCATGAATCAATGATTCCAGATGCTCCCGACGGCTTTTCTTTGCAGTGGAAAGAAAGCCCTCAAAGCAAAATCTGCCGGTGCTCTGGCCAGAAATGCTCAGCGCCGTGATCACGGCGCAGGGGCCGGGAATGGCGCATACCGTGATGCCGGCATCGGCACACTGCTTGACAAGATCTTCGCCCGGATCGGAAATAGCAGGACTTCCGGCATCGGAAACCAGTGCGCAGGTTTCACCGGCGATAATTCGATCCAGAATCATATTGCCCTTGCTGGCCTTGTTATGCTCGTAGTAGCTGACAAGGCTTTTTTTTATGCCCAGATGATTCAGGAGCTTCAGTGTGACTCTGGTGTCCTCGGCTGCGATGAAATCTGCCTGCTCCAGAGTTTCTTTGCAGCGGATTGAGATATCTCCCAGATTTCCGATGGGCGTTGGCACCAAATACAGCATTCCGGCCATAAGGCTCCTCCTATAGGTGGTAAATTCTTTTATAGTGCTCCGTTGGAACACCATTATGATCAAAGAGACACATTTCTTCCCATATAAGACCGGGTTTTGCGCCTTTTCTGCACTGCAGCAGGATCATAGATACATCGGCTTCGCTGTGATGGCGAACCAGCATGAGCCGCTTGGGCTCTAAACTGTTTTTAACGGCGCAGGAGCAAAGCTGTGCAAGTTTGTCCGGTTTATGAACGAGATAAAAATCGCTGCCAAATTGAATGCATCGAGCTGCCGTTGTAAAAAGATCATCCGGACTGCAGCAGTCATCCCGCCGCGCAAGGGGAGAGGTGTCACTAGCAGGTCCGCCGGTAAAATACGGAGGGTTGGATAGGCAAACAGTGTATAACTCGGTGTTTGCCCCGGGGGAAAAGGATCGCAGATCTGCGCATATACTGTTCATGCGGCTTTGTAAGCTGTTGTTTTCAATATTACTTAATGCGGCGATATGCGCGCATTCATCCAGTTCGACTCCGGTAACGGTACAGCGGGGATCCCGTGCGCAAAGCAAAAGGCCCAGAGTGCCGCAGCCGGAACCAAGGTCCAGAACCCGAGCGTTTTTCGGCAGACGGATAAAATCGCTGAGCACCATGGAGTCCGTACTCAGTGGGAAGGTTCCCGAAGGTGTATCCAGTGTAAATCCGTTGTGCAGCAGCTCCATAATTGCCTCCCGTTTGGTAAAAGAAAAATCAGCCTGCGCAGCTGATTTGCGCCGCGCAGACTGATTACGGATGTGGAAGAATCAGCCTTCCTCGATAGCCTCAGTGGGGCACTGATCGGCGCAGGAGCCGCAGCTGACACAGATGTCGGCATCGATGACGTACTTGTCTTCGCCCTCGGAGATAGCTTCGACGGGGCACTGGTCGGCACAAGCGCCGCACTTGACACAAGCGTCAGTAATGTTGTAAGCCATGATATTCCCTCCAATATGTTTTTCAAGCACGGGATAAGTATAGACTACCGTGCATCTATATTCTAACACTTATTTTCGAAAAAGCAATTCCTTTTTTCGAAATGGTTCGTATATTTTTCGTGGTATGTGGTGAAACTTTGCGGATAAAGGAGGGATGGGGATGCGGTATACGGTGCAGGCGGAGCAACTGGTGGTATCCGCTGCGGGATATGCCCGCAGCATGGGCCACAGCTATGTAGGCAGCCAGCATATTTTGATGGCCTTGGCAGCAGAACCGGGTTGGAGCGGATTAATACTGCAAAGTGCCGGTATTAATATGGAGTTTCTCATGGTGCTTTCAAATGTTTTGTATGGAATGGGTGCACCGTACATGCCTCTTGTACAGGGCTTTACAAAATCCGCAAAAAGGATTTTTGCAACAGCGGCCCGGGAGGCGCGGTTAAGTGACAGCAAAGGAATTATGTGCATCCATATCCTGATGGCTCTGCTGCGGTGCGAGCATTGCGCAGCCCAAGAATTATTGAGCATTGCCAATGTGGACCGGAATGAGGTATTTACCAAATCCCTTGATTATTTGCAATGGGAAGCAAGAGAACCAGTAAATTCAAAAAAGGAGGCGGTTACTATGAAGCTTTTGGAGCAGTTCAGTGAAGATATGATCATGAAGGCGGCGACAATGGACCCGGTGATCGGCAGAGAAAAGGAAATCGATATGGTCATTGGTATCTTAAGCCGGAAAAATAAGAACAACCCGGCATTGATTGGAGAACCCGGTGTTGGTAAGACTGCCATTGCTGAAGGGCTTGCCCAGCGGATGGCTGTTGGAAATGTACCGCCCCAGTTGAAGGATAAGCGGTTGATTAGTCTGAATATGGCAAATCTTGTCGCGGGAACGAAATACCGGGGAGAGTTTGAAGAGAGATTGCGGGATGTTTTGTCGGAGATCCGCAGAAGCGGGGATGTGATCCTCTTTGTTGATGAAATGCATACTATTGTGGGTGCCGGCGCGGCAGAGGGGGCTATTGACGCGGCAAACATCTTTAAACCGGCTCTTGGCAGGGGCGAGCTTCAGATCCTTGGCGCTACTACACTGACGGAATACCGGAAGTTTATTGAAAAAGATCCGGCCTTGGACAGACGGTTTCGTCCCGTCATAGTAGAGGAACCGGATCAGGAGGCTGCGTTGCAGATCCTGCAGGGGCTGAAACCGGGTCTAGAGCGCCACCACCATATGCGGATTACGGAGGAAGCTCTCAAAGAGGCTGTGCGGTTGTCTGTGCGGTATTTGCCGGATCTGTTTCTGCCGGATAAGGCTATTGATCTTTTGGACGAGGGTGCGTCCCATGCCCGTATGGAAGAGCTGCGTCAGGGAAAAGGAAATGGCTTGCGGCAGGATCTGGAACTGGAGCTTCATGAGGCCGTGCGGGAGAGTCGGTATGAAAAGGCTGCCGAATTGCGGGATAAGATGCAAAAAATGGCGGGAAAGAGCGCAGAAAACCGCAGACCCAGAGCTGTTACCGGTGCGGACATCACATGGGCAGTGTCTGCCAGAACGGGAATCCCTGCCGGCAGGCTTAGTACGGATGAGCGTGAGCGGCTTTTGATCCTTGAGGATATCCTTTCGGAGCGGGTGATCGGTCAACAGGAGGCAGTGAAGGCTGTTGCGGAGGCTGTTCGCAGGGGATCCTCCGGCGTTCGTGATGAGCACCGGCCTATTGCCTGCTTGATGTTTACAGGTCCCACCGGCGTGGGAAAGACGGAATTGTGCCGTGTGCTGGCTGAGGAGGTTTATGGCAGCTGTGATGCTATGATCCGGCTGGACATGACGGAGTATATGGAAAAGCAGTCGGTATCACGACTAATCGGCGCACCTCCTGGCTATGTAGGCTATGAAGAGGGCGGAAAACTTACGGAAGCGGTTCGAAGGAGGCCCTACTGTCTGGTGCTCTTAGACGAACTGGAGAAGGCCCATCCGGATGTATGTGGAATCCTTCTGCAGATCATGGAGGAGGGAGAATTGACGGATTCCGGCGGACGGAAGGTCAGCTTCAAAAATGCCATCGTTGTGATGACTTCCAATGTCGGCGGTGAGCGCAAGGGTGACGGCCTCGGCTTTCAGCCTGCTGGCAACGAGAAAGAGAAGATGGAAGCCCTGCGCCATGCATTTGCACCGGAATTCCTGGGCAGATTGGATAAGATCGTTGCGTTTTCGCAGCTGCAGGACAGTTCTTTGGAGAAGATTGCGGAAAAGTATTTGCTGCAACTGCAGGGCCGAATGGCAGGACTGGGAATGCAGTTTGTGTTTCCGGAAGAGCTTCCCGGCTGGCTTGCGAAGCAGTGTTGCGGAAAAGAGGGAGCCAGACATTTGCGCCGACTGGTGCAGGACAGTGTGGAGGGACCTCTGTCGGAGCATTTGCTTCGCAGCGCCAAGAAAAATGGGAAGGTCAAGGCCTTGCTTCGTGACGACCGCTTGCAGTTCCAGTAAAGTGAAAATGATGAAATAGAACAAGTGTTCTAAAATTAGAATAACGAGGTTTTTTGAAGAAAAACCCAAAAATTTTTGAAAAAAAGATTGATTTTTCTGGAAGTTGGATGTATACTGTCATTAAGTGGAGCAAAATGGTAGTAAAGTGGAGTAAAATGGAGTAGGTGAGACAAAATGATCGGTAAATATCCTGCAAAACTGGACGATAAGAACCGTTTATTCGTCCCTGCAAAGCTTCGTGAAGAGCTGGGTGCGGATTTCTTTGTCACATTAGGTGTCAACTGCGGTCATCGGTGTCTCACGGTTTATACGGCTGCCGATTGGCAGATCCTCAGTGAAAACTACAACACATTGCCTATCTCTCAGAAGGGCGCTGCTACCAGCTTGATCTTTATGAATGCCACGGAATGTGAGCCGGATAAGCAGTTTCGTTTCAGCCTGACCCAATTTCTGCTGGAATATGCCGGCATCAAAAAGGATGTAATGATCGTTGGCCGTGCCGGTCAGGCGGAGATCTGGGATTGTGAAGAGTTTGCAGCCTTCGAAGCGGAGAACCTTACACCGGAAAAGCTGCTGGCATCTTTGGAGGCAATTGGCCTATGAGTGGGTTTCATCATGTTTCCGTGCTGCTGAATGAGTGTCTCGATGGCTTGAACATCCGCCCTGACGGCATCTATGTAGACGGTACGTTGGGCGGCGCCGGACATTCCAGCCAGATCGCCAAGCGGCTGACAACCGGCCGGCTGATCGGAATTGACCGGGATACCACAGCGCTGAAAGCGGCAGGCGAGAGACTGAAAGCATTCGGTGAGCGGATTACATTGGTCCATTCCAATTTCAGTGAAATCGCCGCAGTGTTAGAAGAGCAAAAGATCAATGGCGTGGACGGCATCCTGCTGGATCTGGGTGTTTCTTCTCCGCAGCTGGATGACGCCGACAGAGGTTTTTCCTATATGGCGGATGCACCATTGGATATGCGCATGAACCGGGAAGATGCCCTTTCTGCTTATGATGTAGTAAACGGATGGTCCTTTGAGGAGCTTCGCAGAATTCTGTTCGATTACGGTGAAGAGCGGTACGCACCCAGAATAGCGGAAGCCATCTGCAGCCGAAGAATAGAAAAAAGCATACAAACAACGCTGGAATTGGTAGATGTGATCCGTGGGGCAATGCCCGCTGCGGCACTTCGTGAAAAGCAGCACCCGGCGAAAAGAAGCTTTCAAGCTATCCGCATTGCGGTAAATGATGAACTTGGCAGTGTGGAAAAGGTAATGCGCGACGCGATTCCCTGCCTGAACTCCGGTGGACGGCTGGCGGTGATCACATTCCACTCGCTGGAGGACAGGATCGTAAAGAATGCAATGGCGGAGGCGGCAAAGGGCTGCACATGCCCGCCCAATTTCCCGGTCTGCGTCTGCGGCAGAAAGCCTCAGGTCAAGCTGATTACCCGCAAGCCGGTAACGGCAGGGGATGAGGAGCTTGAAATGAATCCGAGGTCCCGTAGCGCAAAGCTTCGTGTGTGTGAAAAGATTTGACCTTTGCGGTCAATGGAGTATAAAGAGGAGAGATCAAAATGGCAAGACAACCGGAAATCCAATATATTAACGCCTATGTTTCCGGCACCATGGCTTACCAGCTGGAAGCGCCTGCTCGCAGGAAGAAGCAGGTAAAGCTGCCCAAAATGCGCCGGCAAAAGAAAACGGTCATCGCGCTGGATCCGGTAGCCATTGGCGGTATTGTGGTTGCAGCCGCAATGCTGGTGTTGCTGCTGGTTGGCTTTGTCCGTCTGCAGGATGCAAGAGCGGAAGTTACGCAGCTTCAGAACTATGTTTCCTCTTTGCAGCAGGAAAATGCCACACTTCAGGATACATATACTTCCGGTTATGATCTTAATGAGATCGAAAAGATCGCCCTTGCTATGGGATTGGTTCCTTCTTCTGAGGTAACCCAGATTTCTGTTTCGGTGACGGTACCCCATGCAGAGCCGGAACCCACTGCTTGGGAATCTTTCTGTGCTTTTTTAACCGGCCTTTTTGCATAAAGGCTGTCCCGGCCAATAGAATTTAGATAGCAGCTGCAATGGGCAGTAAGGGATTCCCTTGCTGCCCATTGATACCTTGCAGCCATCTGAAAGGCCGGTGACCTATGGCAAAAAACATTCAAAAAAAGGAATATGCCCGCTTCCGTGGAGACAGTGGACATCACAAAAGAATTCTTGCGATCATGGCGGTTCTGGGCATTGCGGCATTTGCGCCTGTAGTGCTTCAGTTATACAGCCTTATGATCAGCCAGTACGATTATTATTCACAATTAGCCCTGCGGAATCAGACAAGAACTACGGTTGTTACAGCGGACAGGGGAACCATATACGACCGGAATATGAATATTATGGCCCGGTCTGTCACTGTGGAAAATGTGTATCTCGATCCACATGAGCTCAAGCAGTCCAAGGCGGATATTGAAGACATTTCCTGTGTGCTGGGAGAGCTTCTGGAAGCGGATCCTGCATGGATCACGGAGCAGGCGAAAGACACCACAAAACGCTATAAGCAGGTAGGAACACGGGTCAGTGAAGAAACAGCAGGGAAAATCCGGGCGTATATCAATGAAAAGAAAATTTCCGGTATTCATCTGGAGCCGAATTCCATGCGGACATATCCCTTTGGATCTTTGGCTGCTCAGGTGATTGGCTTCACAAATGCGTCCAATACCGGTTCTGAGGGCATTGAAGCAGCCTATAACAGCTACCTTGAGGGAACTGCGGGAAAGGTAATAACCACGAAGGGCAACAACGAGATGGATATGCCCTATTCCTTTGAAAAATATGTGTCCTCTAAACAAGGGGACAGTGTGATTTTGACCATTGACGCAACGGTGCAGGCATGCCTCGAAAAGCAGATGGAAGCCGCCATTGCCCGTTACGATGTGCAAAACGGTGCATTTGGTATGGTCATGAATGCCAAGACCGGAGAGATCCTTGCCATGGCAACCTTGGGTAGTTATGACCCCAATCAATATCTGGAGATCGCGGATCTGAAGGCTTTGCAGCAGACAGAGGAACTGAAGCTTTCCTATCTTGCATATCCTGAGGATTCCGATGCCTACCGAAACGGGAAAAAGACCTATCAGGAGGCGGTAACAGCGGCCCGGCTGAAGCAGTGGCGAAACCGCTGCATTTCTGACGGCTATGAGCCGGGATCTACTTTCAAGGTATTGACCATGGCGGCAGCGCTGGATTGCGGTGCCATCGATTTGAACACCGGCTTTCATTGCAGCGGTTCGGAGCGGATCCCAGGAAGATCCCAGCTGCTGCACTGCTGGCGTTCAGCAGGCCATGGCTCGGAGCAGACACCTCAGGCTTTGCAGAACTCCTGTAATATTGCCTTTGCTCATATCGCCTTAAAGCTGGGCGGTGAGCGCTTCTATGACTATATTAAAAATTTCGGCGTGATGGAAAAGACGGGAATCGATCTTGCCGGTGAGAGCAAGGGCGTCTTTTTTGACAAGCAATTGGTAACAAATACCGATAAGTGGGGAACTGCTTCACTGACCTCCGGTTCCTTTGGGCAAACCTTTAAGCTGACACCGCTCCAGTTGGTGCGGGCGATCGCATCCGTTGTCAACGGCGGATACTTGCTGGAACCGTATGTGGTATCTGAGGTTGTAGATGCCGATGGAAATACGGTTCTGAAGCAGGAGCCCACAGTGATCCGGCAGGTCATCAGCGAGGAAACCTCTATGACCATGCGGACTCTGATTCGTTCTGTCGTAACAGAAGGAACGGCAAAAAATGCCTCTGTTGCCGGATTTTCCATCGGTGGAAAAACCGGAACCAGTGAAAAAATCGACGTTTTGGACGAGAATGGCAAGCCTACGCTGGATAAAATCGTATCATTTGTGGGGATTGCGCCAATGGAGGATCCGGAGTATATTGTATTGGTGGCACTGGATACGCCGTCCCGTTCTACCGGACTGTATATTTCTGGCGGTGTTATGGCAGCACCTACCGTTGGTGCGGTCATGGCCGATATTCTGCCTTACCTTGGTGTAGAGCAGTCCTTTGGGGAAGATGAAATTGCAGGGAAAACAGTCGTTTTGGAGGATATGACCGGAATGACTGCGAAGCAGGCAGAAAAAGTATTGAAGGAAGCCACCCTCGGCGCAAAGATGATCGGTACAGGTGATACGGTCACCGGGCAAATACCTGCAGCAGGGGAAGCGGTTCCCGGCGGAAGCCAGGTGCTGCTGTATATGGGGGATGAGCCGGAAACCGAAATGGTGACAGTTCCGGATTTTATGGGTATGAACCGCCAACAGGCTAGTGACGCGGCGGGGCAATTGGGACTATATGTTCTTGTTACCGGAAACGCTTCTGTTTCGCACAAGGTAACGGCGGTATCACAAAGCATAGCTTCAGGATCGCAAGTACCTCGTGGTACAACGATTGAACTGAAATTTTTGGACACAAATGCAGCAGATTAGCTGTGAGAAGGAGATATTATGAAACTAAAGGATTTGCTGGCAGGTGTTTCTGTAATAGAAGCAACGGCGGACATGGAACTGAATATTGAGAATATTTCCTATGACTCTAGAAAGGTAGAATCTGGAAGCTTGTTTGTTGCGATTACCGGTTTTGCATCTGATGGCAACCGATTTATCCCTATGGCTATGGAAAAGGGCGCGGCAGCGGTTGTAACGGCAAAAAAGCCGGAAATCGCCGTTCCGTATATCCTAGTGGAATCTGACAGGCTGGCGCTGGCGCTGATCGGCTGTAATTTCTTTGGACATCCGTCCAAAAGCATGAAAATGATCGGTGTCACCGGAACCAACGGAAAAACCTCGGTCACCATGCTGTTAAAGCAGGTATTGGAAAAAACACTGGGCACAAAGGTGGGACTCATCGGCACTATGGAAAACCGCATTGGTGATCTGGTGCTACCCACCGAGAGAACCACGCCGGAAAGCTTTGAATTGCAGGCCCTGTTTGCGCAAATGCGGGATGCAGGCTGTACCCATGTGGTCATGGAAGTTTCTTCTCATGCCATCGCGCTGGATCGGATCGGCGGTGTTTTCTTTGATGTCGCTGCCTTTACCAATCTGACGGAGGATCATCTGGATTTCCACAAGACCATGGAAAACTATTGCGATACAAAAGCGGAACTGTTTTCCCGTTGCCATAAAGCCGTTGCGAACCGGGATGATGCATGGTACTCGCGCGTTACAGCAAAAGCTGCCTGTGATCTGCTTACCACATCCGTAAAATCGGATGCAGCACTGGTTGCAAGAGATTTGCAGCTCCATTCTGACGGCATCAGTTTCATGGCACTGTACAACGGAGCAGAGGAGAAGGTTGCGCTTCCCGTTCCGGGAAGATTTACGGTATACAATGCGCTTACGGTGCTGGGAATCGCTTTGCAGCTGGGTGTTGAACTGCCCGACGCTGTGGAAGCGTTAAAGACAGCCAAGGGCATCCAGGGCAGAATAGAGGTAGTACCGACTCCCGGTATGCCTTATACAGTGCTGATCGACTATGCACACACTCCCGACGGTCTGGAAAATGTTCTCACAGCTGTGAAAGATTTCTGCAAGGGCAACTTGATCGCGGTGTTTGGCTGCGGTGGCGACCGTGATCCCATAAAGCGGCCGATTATGGGTAAAATCGGCACAAATCTGGCTGATTTTGCGGTCATTACTTCGGATAATCCTCGAACCGAAGATCCCATGTCCATTATCGATGACATCCTGAAAGGGGTGGTTGTACCGAAAGAAAAGTACACCGTCATCGAAAATCGGCGAAAAGCGATTCGATATGCTATGGACAAAGCGGAAATTAATGATATTATTATATTGGCAGGAAAGGGCCACGAAACCTATCAGGAAATTTGCGGTGTAAAGCACCATCTGGATGAGCGGGAAGAGGTTGCCGCTTATTTGGAGGAAGTGAGGAAATAACATGGGAAGCATTACCTTGGGGCAGGCCGCCCAGTGGTGCGGCGGAAAAATTGACCCTAAATATGCAGATGTCACCTTTTTGGGTGCCAATAACGATTCCAGAAAAATACAGCCCGGTCAGCTCTTTATTGCACTGAAGGGCCAGCGTGACGGTCATGATTATATCCCGATGGCATTGACAAAGGGCGCGGCAGCGGTGCTTTGCAGCCGTTGTGATGGGGATTATCCCGCCATTGTGGTAGATGATACCCGTATCGCGTTGGGAGACATTGCCCGGGAAGAACGGAAGCGTCTTGGAATGAAGGTCGTCGGCGTTACCGGTTCTGTCGGTAAGAGTACCACGAAGGAAATGATCGCGACGGTTCTCGGCAGCCGGTTCCGTGTGGAAAAAACTCCTGTCAATCACAATAATGACATCGGTATGCCTATGGCAGTGCTTTCTATGCCGGAGGATACGGAAATTGCCGTTTTGGAAATGGGTATGAACCATTTCCGCGAGATTGCGTATCTGGCTTTTATCGCCTGCCCGGATGTTGCTGTGATTATCAACATCGGTACGATGCATATTGAACATCTTGGTTCCCAAGAGGGAATTTTGAAAGCGAAGCTTGAGATTCTGGAGGGTATGAAGGCTGACGGAAAGGTGATCCTTAACGGTGATGACCAGCTGCTGTGGAATGTCCGTCAAACGGGTATTCGTGCCTCATACTTTGGTATACGCAATCCTGAGTGTCAGATTCTGGGAAGCCGCGTGCAGGAGAAGGGTGGAATGCTTTCCTTCGATATTACTTATGCAGACGAAAACTGGAAGGCTGCGTTGGCGCTGGAAGGCGAGCACTATGTTTCCGATGCCCTTGCCGCTGTGAGCGTTGGCATTTCCTTTGGAATTCCCGGCGACATGATCTGCCAAGCTCTGTCCCGGTTCCAAAATATGGCGGGACGGCAGGAAATCATAGAGCACGAAGGATATACTATCATAAAGGATTGTTATAACGCAGGTCCGGAGTCCATGGCGGCTGCGCTGACGGTCCTTGGTAACCGGCAGGGACGGCGCATTGCGGTACTGGGCGATATGCTGGAGCTTGGTATTTGTGCCGCTGCTGAGCATTACCGTGTTGGCAGGATCGCTGCGGAGAAGGCTGATATGGTCTTTGCCTATGGCCCCAACAGCACCCGCGTGGTCAGCGGCGCACTGACGGGCGGTATGCCGAACGCAAGAACTGAGGCCTTTGAGAATATGGATGCGCTGGTTTCCGCACTGAAGCGCGTTGTCAAAGCAGGTGATGTACTGCTGTTCAAGGGCAGCCACGGCATGCATATGGAGATTGCGGTGGAGAAACTACTCACAAAAGAAGCCTGATCGGGGGAAGTAAAATGACAAGAATATTGATTTCAGTGGCTGCATCCGCTGTGCTGACCGGACTCATCGGTTTTTTGATCCTGCCGGTACTGCGGGCACTGAAAGCGGGACAATCAATTCGTGAAGTTGGTCCTACATGGCACAATCATAAATCCGGTACGCCTATGATGGGCGGCTTGATGTTTATTTTTGGTCTCGTTCTTTGCCTTTTGATCGGCATCTCCACCATGAAGGATTATTCCGTGTTTTATGTTCTGGCACTGGCACTGTGCTTTGGACTTGTGGGTTTTCTGGATGACTTTACAAAGGTCAAGTTTAAGCGAAATCTGGGTCTGACTTCTATCCAGAAAGCACTGCTGCAGATGGCGGTTTCCGCACTGTTTTTATACCTGCTGTATAAGCAGGGAACCTTGATCACAAATCTGTACATTCCCTTTGCTGATGTCAGCATTGAGATCCATCCGCTTCTGTACATCTTCTTTGCCATGTTTGTAATGGTGGGCTGTGTCAATGCTGTGAATCTTACCGATGGTGTGGATGGGCTTTGCGCAAGTGTGACAGTTCCTGTAATGGTATTTTTTACTGCCGCAGCGGTGTTGCAGAATAAAATGGATCTTGCGTTGATGCCTGCCTGCCTGATTGGTGGATTGATTGCATACTTATTCTACAACTGGCATCCTGCCAAGGTGTTTATGGGTGACACTGGCTCTTTGTTCTTAGGCGGTGCGGTTTGCGGACTTGCTTTTGCGCTGAATATGCCGCTGATATTGATCCTTGTGGGTATTGTGTATATTGTTGAGACACTTTCTGTGATCCTGCAGGTAGGCTATTTCAAGCTGACCCATGGCAAGCGGTTGTTCAAAATGTCTCCCATTCACCACCATTTTGAAATGTGTGGCTGGAAAGAAGTCAAGATTGTTTTAATTTTTGCCGCTGTATCCGCAATTGCCTGCATCATTGCATGGTTGGGAATTCAGGGAATGAAAATGGTTTAAATATCTGAAAGGGGTATAGGATGGCTGCAGGGAAAGCTCTGTATGCCAAAGAGGAACGCCGTCTGAAACGGACGGGGGAATGCGTTGATATACCTTTTTTGCTTTTGGTGTTACTGTTGCTGGTGGTTGGCTTGGTAATGCTGTACTCTGCCAGCTCTGCCCAAAGCGAATATGATACCGGCTACGCAATTTCTACGAAATACCTGCAGAAGCAGGCGGTTTGCGGCGTGCTGGGACTGATATGTATGTATGCTTTCAGCAGGATCAGCGCGGAATTCTGGCTGAAATTTGCATGGCCGCTGTACGGCATCAGCATTGCTATGCTGCTTCTGGTTCTGGTGGCCGGTGAATCTGTTAACGGTGCCCGGCGTTGGATCAACATTGCCGGGATCCAGTTTCAGCCTTCGGAGATTGCCAAATTTACCATGATCCTCATGTTTGCCAAGTTGACAAAGGGTTTTGGGAAAAAGGCAGAGCAATTCCGTTACGGTGTACTGGGTTTTGGCGGAGCATTGCTGGGAATACTGATTCCTCTGGCACTGGAGAAACATCTGTCTGCGATTATGCTTATGGGTATGGTTGCGGTAGTGATGATGTTTGTTGCCGGTACGAGCCCCAAGTGGCTTCTGGCCGGTGCCGGGGCAGCTGCTGCCTTTGTGCTGATTTATATTACATTTATGGGTTATGCCGGTGACCGGGTCACTGCATGGCTTCATCCGGAGCAGGATCCGGGAGATACCGGTTATCAGATCTTGCAGTCGCTGTATGCCATTGGCTCCGGCGGACTGTTTGGTCTGGGATTCGGAAAAAGCAGGCAGAAGTATTTATATCTGCCCTTTCAGTATAACGATTATATTTTCGCGATTATCTGCGAGGAACTTGGACTTGTCGGCGCGGTGCTGATCATTTGTCTGTTTGCAGCAATGATCCTGCGGGGGTATTGGATCGCACTGAAGGCGAAGGATCGTTTTTCAACGGTATTTACGGCAGGTCTGGTGACATTGATCGCAGTGCAGACGATACTGAATCTGTGTGTTGTTACCAATTTGTTGCCTTCGACGGGAATCGCACTCCCTTTCTTCTCCTATGGTGGAACGGCTCTGGCTGTGAATCTCGGAGAAATGGGTGTCGTTTTAAGTATTTCCCGTCACCGAAATGAGATAAAAAAACAGGAGGGTTCCCTATGAATATCATTTTTACCTGTGGCGGCACCGGAGGCCACATCAATCCGGCCATTGCGGTTGCCAACGAAATGCGGGAGCGCCATCCTGATTGCAGTATTCTTTTTATTGGTGCAAAGGGGCATATGGAAGAAAAACTGGTGCCCAAGGCCGGTTATGATTTAAAGTGCCTTGAAATTTCCGGCATGTCCAGAGGTAAAAACTGGTCAGCCATTAAGAAAAATGTGAAAAACATTGCGGATACCATAAAGGCTGTAGGAGAATCCAAGAAGATCATCAAAGATTTTCAGCCGGATGTGATTCTTGGCACTGGCGGTTACGCATGTTTTCCTGCTTTGATGGCGGGCACTATGATGGGAATTCCCACCTGTATTCACGAAAGCAACGCGATCCCCGGTCTTACCACCAAGCTGGTTGCGGATAGAGTGGATAAGGTTTTGATCGCATTTTCGGAAAGCGCAAAGCGATATAAGCATTCCGAGCGCGTTGAAACGGTGGGAATGCCGGTTCGCCGCGAGTTTGTTTATTTGAGCAGGGAAGCAGCAAGAAAGGAGCTTGGCATCGGCAATGAGCCTTTGGTGGTTTCTGCATTTGGAAGCTTGGGTGCCAAGGTGATGAATGAAACCGTTGCAAAGGTTTTTAAACTTGAGCAGGACAATGGTTTTCCTTTCCGTCATATTCATGCGACCGGCAGTTACGGTTGGGAATGGATGCCCCAACGTGTTGCTTCTGAAGGGGTGGATCTTGCGAACACTTCCTCCATTGAAATGTTGGAGTATATCTACAATATGCCCACTTTGATGGCGGCGGCGGATGTAATCATCAGCCGCGCCGGTGCTGGAAGCTGCAATGAAATTGCCGCATCCGGTACGCCTGCAATTTTGATTCCTTCGCCGAATGTTGCGGCAAACCATCAGGAAATGAATGCCAGAGTTCTGGCAGACCGTGGTGGCGCGGTACTTCTTCTGGAGAAGGATTGCAGCCCGGAAGCGATGTATGAACAGATCACGGCGCTTTTGGCGGACAAGGATAAGATGGATAAAATGAGTACGGCCCTTCGCTCCTGGGTCGTTGTGGACTCTGCTGACCGTATCTGCGATATCATGGAGCGCCTTGTAAAGAACAAAGCTTCCAAAAACACCGATCGCTGACAGCGACAGGAGGAACAGATGAATACAAAAGAGAAAAGGGCACCGCAGAAGCAGCCCCGCAAAGGTCGCGCTGCGCCGGCAGGCAAGAATCCTAAGGCTGCGGTCAGAACGGTAAAAGCGACGCCTGCTCGCAGAAAAACAGAGTCAAAGCCGGTGGAGAATGTGAAACCGGCACCGGATGTTGTTTATCTGCCGCCGAAACCTTTTAACAGGAAAAGACTTCTGCTGCGGCTTGCTACGGTGGTTGCCGTTGTGGTGGCGCTGTTATTGGGCCTTTCTGTGTTCTTTAAGGTGGATGCGGAAAAATTTACGGTTGTAGGAACAGATAAGTATACTGCTTATGATGTTATGCTAGCTTCCGGCATAAAGGACGGGGATAATCTGCTGACCTTCAGCAGAGCCCGTGCCGCAGCCAAGATCCGCGCGGAGCTTGCCTATGTGGATGATATCCGCGTTGGTATAAAATTGCCGGATACGGTCATCATAGAGGTTGTGGAAGTGGAAGTTCCCTATGCCGTTGCGGCGCAGGACGGGGCCTGGTGGTTGATCAGCTCCAGCGGAAAAGTGATCGAAAAGGCAGCGGATGGCGCCCAGAGTGGATATACCAGAATTCTTGGTGTCCAATTGGATTCTCCGAAGAAGGGATCCCAGGCGGCAGCACTGGAAAATATTCCTGCCCAAACTGATACGGAAGGCAATACCGTTCCGGTTGCTGTTACACAGTCCCAGAGACTGAGAACGGCGCTGAATATCGCAGAATATATGGAACTGAACAGCATCTTCGGCGAAGCCGCAACGCTGGATGTGAATGATCTTGCCGATATTCAGATCATGTACGGGCAGCGTTATCAGGTAAAGTTGGGAAATGAGATGCAGCTTAGTTACAAGATCAGCTGTATGAAGCATGCGATCAACAAGCTGGACGATTATCAAAGCGGTGTTCTTGATATCAGCTTTACTACATGGCCGGATAAGGTTGGGTTTACTCCTTTTGACGATGAAAGTGTCTCAATTTTGCAAATTACTTGACGAAAATTGCGAATTTATCAAAAAAGGATATTGACCAAATAACATTTTCAAGATAGAATATAGAGGTACAATTGTAATTTGAAGCGGTATGGTCATTCTGCCGCGGAACGATACATAGGAGGAGAGAATATGTCTGAACTGTTCCAGGAACGTGTTGTTAAAATTAAGGTGATCGGTGTCGGCGGTGCAGGTAACAATGTTATCAACCGTATGATCGAAGCCGGTGTTGACGGCGTTGACTTCATCGTTGTTAATACTGATAAGCAGGATCTGAATAAGTCCATCTGCAAGAATAAGGTGCAGATCGGTGAGAAGCTCACCGGCGGCATGGGCGCAGGTTCCAAGCCTGAAATCGGCAAGAAGTCCGCTGAGGAAAGCCGCGCACAGATCGCAAAGATCCTGGAAGGCACGGACATGGTCTTTATTACCGCCGGTATGGGCGGTGGTACCGGTACCGGTGCTGCTCCCATCGTTGCGGATCTGGCTCACGAGGCCGGCATTTTGACTGTTGGCGTTGTTACCAAGCCCTTCAAGTTCGAAGGTGCCAACCGTATGCGTCAGGCTGAGACCGGTATTGCTGAGCTGAAGGATAAGGTTGACTCCCTGATCATTATTCCCAATGACCGTCTGAAGTATGTTACCGATCAGAAGATCACCTTCGCCAACGCATTCGGCATTGCTGATGATGTTCTGAAGCAGGCTGTTACTTCCATCTCTGAGCTGGTCGGTTATTCTGACCGCGTGATCATCAACCTGGACTTTGCTGACGTTTCTGCCGTTATGAAGGATGCCGGTCGGGCACACATGGGTGTCGGCACTGCTGCCGGCCGTGACAAGGCTGAGCAGGCTGCTCTGGCCGCCATCAACAGCCCCTTGCTGGAAACCTCTATTAATGGCGCTACCGGCGTTCTGGTCAATGTGACCGGTTCCAGTGAGCTGACGCTGGATGATGTGGAAACTGCTGCGGGTATCGTGCAGGAGAATGCGAACCCTGAAGCCAATATTATCTTCGGCGCCACTTCTTCCGACGAATTTGAGGATGAAATGCGTGTTACCGTTATTGCTACCGGTTTTGAAGCTAAGGTTTCTGCTCCTGCCAAGGCTGAAACAGAAACGGCTGCAGTTGACTTTGGTGTCAAGAGCGACGATGCCAATGATTTTGATGCTTTCGTTAACCTGTTTAAGAATAAGTGATTTTCTGATTTGCTTACATCCCGGGTGAAAGCCCGGGATGTTTTTTAGGAGAAACTATGGATGCATATAAAGCACTTGCTATAAGCTATGATCGATTGACAAATGATGTTGATTATCAAGCTGTTGTTGCGTTTTACAAAGAGATATTAGACCTTGAGGGGTTGCAGCCCAGAACGGCTGTGGATCTTGCTTGCGGTACCGGTTCTGTTGCTGTGTTGCTGGCGGAGTGGGGGTTGTCTGTTACCGGTGTGGACATGTCAGAGGATATGCTTACGGTAGCGTATGATAAAACTGTGTCCATGGAGAATCGCCCGCGTTTTATCTGCCAGAAACTGCAGGAGCTTCATTTGCCTCGAGGTGTGGATCTTGCGGTATGCGCTTTGGATAGTCTTGATTATATTACAGATCCCAATGATTGCGCAGAAGCGATCCGTAAGGTATATAAAGCCCTGAATCCCGGGGGAATCTTTATTTTTGATGTAAATACTCCCCAGAAGCTGCGCGCAATGGATGGCCAGGTTTTTCTTGACGAGGATGATGATGTTTACTGCGTCTGGCGTGGGGAATTTGACGAGAGCACCAATATCTGCTCCTACGCCATGGACTTGTTTCAGCGCCGAGGAAAGGTCTGGGAGCGGTCCTTTGAGGAGCATGAGGAGTATGCCTACTCGGTTGAAGAACTGATCGCATACCTTCGTCAGGCGGGCTTTATATCCATTGGTGTGTACGGTGACCGAAGACTGGAAGAACCGACATCTGATGACCAGAGAATATACATGAAAGCCAGAAAGGGTAGAGTGAAATGAAGGATTATCTTGTCCGCGGAATGAGCATGGATGGGTTTGTCAAGGTTGTTGCCATTCGCTCAACGGAGCTCGTTCGGCGCGGTGCTGAAATACAGGGAGCGACACCCAATGCAACAGCAGCTTTTGGTCGTGCGCTGACTGCTGCGTCCATGATGGGCAATATGCAGAAGGTGGAAAACGGTTCAATGACGTTGCAGATTCGGGGCGGCGGTCCCATCGGCACAATTACTGTAGTTTCAGATCCCACCGGAAATGTTCGGGGCTGTGTTACGGAGGCTAAGGTACCTCTGGTTGAAAAATACCCCGGAAAGCTGGATGTGGGCGCTACAGTCGGTACAGAAGGCACATTAACAGTGATCCGTGATCTGCAAATGAAGGAACCGTATATCGGCTCTACGCAGCTTGTATCCGGTGAGATTGGCGATGATATTACTGCTTATTTTGCCAACAGTGAGCAGACACCTACCGCTTGCGCACTGGGCGTATTGGTGGATCGGGATCAAAGTGTTAAGGTTGCAGGCGGTTATCTGCTGCAGCTGCTTCCCGGTGCTCCGGATGAAACCATCGATGCGTTGGAGGCGGGTATCCGCCGTGCAGGAGCCGTGACTGCGATGCTGGAGCAGGGAATGACACCGGAGGATATTCTTGGTCAAGTTTGCGGTGACCTGGGTGTTGTGTTCATGGAGACTACTGAGGTTTCTTATAAATGCTATTGCTCCCGTGAGCGTGTTACGGCGGCCCTGATCAGCCTTGGCAGGGAAGAATTGACCGAGATCGTGAATGATGGGAAAGCTTTTCCGGTGGAGTGTCAGTTCTGTGATACAGTGTACACCTTCACACCGGATGATATTAGGGAAATCTTGGAAAAAGTTTAAATGTTCTTTGATATTGGTGGAAAACAACAGGGTTTTACTTTGCGAAAATTCGTAGAAAAAATGAAGAAAAAATGCTTGACAAACGGGGCTTGACTGTGTATAATAATACCCGTCGCTGAGGTTAACACCTCGCTTCACCGGTACGGGAGCATAGCTCAGCTGGGAGAGCACATGCCTTACAAGCATGGGGTCACAGGTTCGAGCCCTGTTGTTCCCACCAAAATCTGGCCCTGTGGTGCAGTCGGTTAGCACGCCAGCCTGTCACGCTGGAGGTCGACGGTTCGAGTCCGTTCGGGGTCGCCATATAATGCATCTGTGGAGAGTGTAAGCTCTCCACAATATGCCTCTGTAGCTCAGTAGGTAGAGCAGCGGACTGAAAATCCGCGTGTCGTTGGTTCGATTCCGACCGGAGGCACCACGGTTCCTATTGGAACCGAGATGCGGGTGTAGCTCATCCGGTAGAGCGCCACCTTGCCAAGGTGGAGGTAGCGAGTTCGAGCCTCGTCACCCGCTCCAAACAGATAAGGAACGCATGGCGTTCCTTATTTCATATGGTACCGTGGCCAAGTGGTAAGGCAAGAGTCTGCAAAACTCTCATTCCCCAGTTCAAATCTGGGCGGTACCTCCAAGAAAAAGGACATCCGAAAGGATGTCCTTTTTCTTGGAGAAACAGTGCTGGGCAGATTTGAAGATCTAAATGCAACAGTCCGGTGGACTGTTGCCGCCGACGCCAGGACGGAGGCGAACTTTGATTTTTGCCATTGGCAAAAATGCAAACAAATCTGGGCGGTACCTCCAAAATAAACCGCTTTCCTGTAAAATGGAAAGCGGATTCTTTATTAGTGTACCCTATGACAGCAAGGTCATAGGGTGTCTTTGTCTGCCGTTTGCAAGTGAAATATGACCGATAAGACGAAATGTAAGATTTTTGCAAACAGGGATGCTATAATCTGTGTGTAAAAACTTGTTTCAGGGAGATAAGAGCCATGGATGCCATTCGTACGGTTGATCTGACGAAAAAATACAAAGATACAACAGCGGTTGATAACTTGAATTTACAAATCAAGCAGGGAGAGTTGTTTTCTTTGCTTGGTGTGAATGGTGCTGGAAAAACAACTACCATCAAAATGCTGTCCGGTTTGACACAGCCCACAAGCGGCGATGCCTTTCTAAATGGCAAAAGTATTTACAATGATTCTACCGCTGTGAAGTCAATGATAGCAGTTTCACCGCAAGAAACTGCGGTTGCACCGGGGCTGTCTGTTTGTGAGAACTTGGAATTGATTTGCGGCGTTCACGGATTCACAAGGGATAAGCGGAGCATAAAGATTGCGGAGCTAACCGGACTGTTGGGTCTTGAAGCTGTGCTGAAGAAAAAAGCAGGCAAATTATCCGGTGGCTGGCAGCGTAGACTAAGTATTGCCATGGCCCTTATCAGCGAACCGGAGATCCTTTTCCTTGACGAACCCACATTGGGATTGGATGTACTTGCCCGCAGTGATCTATGGGATCTAATCCGCAGCATCAAAGGAAAGGTGACGATCATTTTGACCACCCACTATATGGAAGAAGCCGAAGCACTTTCCGACCGCATCGGAATTATGAAAGATGGCAGGCTGCTCATCTGCGATACTGCTGATAAGATTAAAAAAGCAGCAGACACAGACTGTTTTGAGCAAGCCTTTATCAAAATTGTGAAGGGGGCAACAAAATGAGGATGCTGACTTTTGCAATCAGAAATACAAAAGAGATAATCCGGGACCCGATCAACCTGGCGTTTGGACTTGGATTTCCCCTTGCGCTGATCTTACTGCTTAGCGCGATACAGGCAAGCATTCCCGTAAAGCTTTTTGAACTACAACATCTAACGCCCGGTATTACGGTTTTTGGCCTTTCCTTTATTACATTATTTTCAGCAGGCATTATTGCAAAGGACAGGAGCAGTTCTCTTTTACAAAGACTGTATACCACACCGCTGAGGCCAATTGATTTCATTGTTGGCTATACACTGCCGCTGATACCGATTGCCATTGCGCAAAGTGTGATCTGCTATGTTGCAGCAATTATTCTTGGAATGCCAGTAACGGTCAATATGGTATATGCCGTTCTTGCTATCATTACCGTTTCGGTGCTCTATATCGCATTGGGACTGCTTTGTGGAAGTGTACTCAGCGATAAACAAGTGGGCGGTATTTGTGGGGCATTGCTTACCAACCTTTCTGCGTGGCTATCCGGTATTTGGTTTGATCTTGACCTTGTGGGCGGGGCTTTCAAAAGGATTTCTTACGCACTTCCGTTTGTCCACGCAGTTGATATGCAGCGGGCGATCATTGCTGGAAATTTTGCTGACACTTTTCCACATATTTGGTGGGTGCTTGGATACGCTGCCGTCACGTTCGCAGTTGCGTTATTGTTGTTCTTGCGGCAGATGAAAAAGCAATAATCAGTTAACCTTATATAAAAAGTGCGTCGGACTGACGCACTTTTTTATGTTTCTTAGAGTTTTGCTGCTTCTTTCTTCCTGCGGAGCGGCATCTCTTTGTTTTGAATCCAGTAGACAACCGTAAAGAGTATATATGCACCTAAGCATACTGCGAAAATATAGATAGGTGTGTTGATGTACCATCCAAACCACTCGGAAAACTGCTTGAATACGATGATCGGAGAATTGCCCGGACCTACGAAGAACATATTCATCTGTTCTCCCAGACCGAATTGTACAAAGCAGTTAAGGCCAAAGGCAATACAACACAATGCAATAAAGGTGTAGGTGGCGCCCCAATAGTCCGCTTTCTGATTGCCGCCGCGTTTGGAGAAGCAGATGAAAAGACCGACAAACACAAGGAGCATATGCCAGATGCAGGCGTGTAGTGTCAGGAACAAGTGACTGTGCAATAGGCCGGAAGGCTCTGTAAAGGAGATGGCACCACCCAGCAGGTTGTACAGCACCATAAAGCTATACATTCCGCGCTGCAGCTTTCCGGGTTTCAGCCATGGAGCAATCAGGCACATATACATGGGGATGCTGCATAGCTGGAACGGAAAGTCGCCCCAGGAATAGCGGTTCTCCATCATCACGAAGTAATAGAAGAACTGCTTAAATACCTCGGACAGGGAGAGTATAAGACCGCAGAAAAACAGGATACGGCCGGCAACCTTGTCGCTGACATTCCGCAGCTTCCACGCAGAAAAACCGCAGACAGCAAAACCAATCAAAGTAAACAAAATATGGAACGCACCGTATGCCGGTGGTTGTTCCATGGGCCATGACATGGACTCAAAGAAGGAATCTAACATAGGTATTGTCTCCTTTTCTTTCTGTCGAGAGCAAATACATAGTATCACAGGATCGTTCAGTTGACAATAAGGTTATGAAATTCTTAATAATTTGTCAATTCTCACGATTATGGATTTTATAAAAACCGAGCCTGTTGGCGACTCTTCCACGACGAATATGTCAAGGAAGAAAACACAATGTGCATAAATATTAATCGTTTCCCTTGACAAAATTGCTCTATTGTTGTAGAGTAAAAGTGTGCTCTACAACAATAGAGGAGGTGCTGATATGGATTCTGTAAGAGTAACTGAGGGAGAATACCGTTTTTGTCTGATCCTGTGGGAGCATGAACCGATCAAGAGCACAGAATTGGTGCATCTTTGCGAGGAAAAGCTTGGCTGGAAAGAAACCACCACATACACGGTGATCAAACGTCTTTCCGGACGGGGAATCGTCCAAAATGAGAAAACCATCGTTTCTTCTCTAGTGTCGAAAGAGGAAGTGCAGGCGGCCCAGCTGCAGGAGCTGGTGGATAAAACCTTTGAAGGCTCTTTGCCTGCATTCGTAGCTGCATTTACAAAAAACCAAAAGCTTTCCTCTTGGGAAATCGATTCTATACAGGAGATGATCAACAGTTACCGGAAGGAGGTACTGTAAATGGCTGAAGTTTTTCTGAAGGTCGTCAATATGAGCATCAGTGCCACATGGATGGTCCTGATCGTGCTGATCGCCCGTGTCTTTTTGAAAAAGGCACCCAAGTGGATCTCTATATTGCTCTGGGCGCTGCTTGGACTCCGGCTGATCTGTCCTTTTTCCTTTGAAAGTATGTTCAGTCTGATTCCCAGTAGCGAAACTGTCCGACCGGAAATCATGCTGTCTCCAGCACCCTCCATCCAGACAGGTGTGCCCTTTCTTGATGATGCAGTCAACCCCATCATCTCCCAGACTTTCGCTCCCGACCCTGCTGTCAGCGCAAATCCACTGCAGATCGTGATTCCCGTTGCCGCCAATCTGTGGCTTTTGGGCATCGTCGCACTGGTTCTGTACACAGCCGTCAGTTATTTCCGTCTGAAACTCCGGCTGCGGGAAGCCACACTTTACACAGAAAACATCTATTTGAGTGAAAATATACCCGCTCCCTTTGTATTGGGATTCACAAAACCGGTGATCTACCTGCCCTATAACATGACCGTATCGGACATGCAGCATGTGATTGCCCATGAACGAGCCCACATTCAGCGAAAAGATCACTGGTGGAAACCCCTTGGCTTTTTGGTATTGAGCATCCACTGGTTAAATCCCGTAATGTGGCTGGCATATATCCTTTTCTGCCGGGATATTGAGATGTCCTGCGATGAAAAGGTAGTCAAAGCTCTTTCTCCGGAGCAGCGGGCGGATTATTCTACCGCGCTGCTTACCTGCAGCACCGGACGCCGTAGGATCGCTCCTTGCCCGCTAGCCTTTGGCGAGACCGGCATTAAAGAGCGGATTAAGGCCGTGCTGCACTATAAAAAGCCTGCCCTCTGGATCTTGATCATCGCGGCAGTGCTGTGCGTTGTGATCGCTGTCTGTTGTTTGACTGATCCGATAGGATATGACCACTCTTATGCTTTAACAGACAAAAAAGAGGCCGAAATCTGTCAGAGCTATTGGGATATGTATGTGGGGAAAAGTGAAAATATTACGGTAGCTGATCTGCGTGCAGAGTGTGTATACCAGTCAGAAGAGATTTATGCAATTTTCATACACGATCCAAGACTAGGGTATTCAATGGCCGTCCGTAGAGAATCCATTGGTGGGGTGATTTTTGAGTTCCCGGATGGTCAACCGCTGTATATTTACACCCAAGGCAAGGTATATGATCTAAAGATGGCATATGACAACAAGATCATCGGAGTGGACTATCTGAAAAGAATGAAAACTGCAGGGGTTCATTTCTATCGGGCTGTTTCTTAAAAACTGGAAGTACAAGAATGATAAATTATGTTTAAATGAGTCCATAGCTCCGGAAGCAGGCATCGCAAGCCATTATGAAGCAAAGGCTGAAGGATTCCGTCGGGCGAAAATACTGCGAAAATACAGGTCAGGAATTCCGCAATGTCAATATGCCGCAGGATGTGAAGGATGCTATAAATTCCTATATTGAAAACCTGTTTGCGCGAAACCAATATAAGATCAAGTATTATATCGATTCTTAACATACTACGCACTCGCCCTGAAAGAGGATCTCCTAGAGCGAGTGCGTGTTTTATATGCCTTTCTGTTACATTATCTGCGCGATGGTAGAACTAAAAAACGGGTTGCATAGAAGTTATATTATAGCATAAGGAAATCGAAATACATTCCATTTGATTGCAATTATGTCCATAATGTATTATAATACATCCAAATGTAGAGAGGAGTATTGCAGATGGAACAGCTTCGTTTTGGAATATTAAGTACCTCTTCCATAGCTCCGCGGTTTATTGCCGCAGTTCGTGCGGCAGGGGCAGGGGAGGTTGTAGCGGTTTCGTCCCGTTCTTTAGAGAAAGCCAGGGAAAAGGCTCAGTTGTGGCAGATACCTACAGCTTACGGCGATCACAATGAACTGCTGGCGGACGAACGAATCAACATCGTTTACATATCCCCGGTGAATGCTCAGCATTACCGGTGGGCAAAGGCTGCTTTGGAGCGTGGCAAGCATGTGATCTGCGAAAAACCCTGCACCACAAGTGCGCAGCATACCAAAGAACTATTTACCCTTGCGGCAAAAAAGGGCTTGTTTTTGATGGAAGCTGAGAAAATGCTGTTTCTGCCTACACTGCTGGAGGTGCGCCGCAGGATCGAAAACGGAGATCTGGGACAGATCCACATGGTGGAAATGAGTCACAGTTTTTCCGCGGCCTATAATACATGGATGTTTGATGAAGCTGCAGGCGGTGGACCGGTGCTGTCCAGCGGTATCTATGCGGTGCAGCTTTTGATCTGGCTTTTTGGTGAGATCAAAAGCATCCGCGGGGAACGAAGCACCAATGAAGAAGGTGTCGAATGGCAGTACATACTTACAGGAGAAATGGAAAACGGCATTCTATTCTCAGCAAAAAACAGCACCCAAGCCATTTTGGATAATACTGCCAGAATTTACGGTACCAAAGGATGGGTGGAGATCCCGGAATATTGGAAAGCCCGCAGGGCGGCATTCCATTTCCCGGGAAAACCGGAGGAAGTTGCGGAATATCCCTGCGAACATGAATTGATTTACGAGGTTGAACATATTATTCATTGTTTTGAACAGGGGTTTTTGGAAAGCCCCGTTGTAACACAGCGGCTTTCCGTTGCAGGAATTACCATGCTGGAGAAAATTAAGGAGCAGTGGAGGGAAGAATGAATATTTATCTGGATCTGTTTTTGACCTTTGCCAAGGTGGGCGTTATGACCTTTGGCGGCGGTTACGCCATGCTTCCCATTTTGCAGCGGGAAGTGGTAGAAAATAAAAAGTGGGCGGCTGAGGAGGAACTGATGGATTATTTCGCCATCGGTCAGTGCACCCCCGGCGTCATTGCGGTCAATACTGCCACCTTTATCGGCCATAAGTATAAGGGCGTTTGGGGAGCAATTGCAGCAACGGTTGGTGTAGTATTTCCTTCGCTGCTGATCATCTCTGCGCTGGCAGGCGTGATTGAAGCCTTCTCTCATCTTATATGGGTGCAAAATGCCTTTGGCGGCATTCGTGTCTGCGTTTGTGTACTGATCTGCAATGCTGTGGTGAAGCTGTTTAAGAAGGCAGTCATTGATAAGGTCACTTTTGCGATCTTCTTAATTGTTGCCCTGGGCAGCTACTTTACGCCCTTGAGTCCCGTCATATTTGTCCTTCTGTCCGGCGCTGCCGGCATTGCCATCCGGATGCTGGGAGGGAGAAAGAAATGATGCTGTATCTGCGCTTATTTTATGAGTTTTTTAAAACCGGACTGTTTGCAGTGGGCGGTGGCATGGCAACCATTCCGTTCCTTTACGAAATGGCCGATAGTACCGGCTGGTTCAGCTATGATGACCTTGCCAATATGGTGGCCGTGGGCGAGTCCACTCCCGGTCCCATTGGCGTCAATATGGCTACCTATGTAGGATTTGTTACTGGAATGAACGATTCCGGTATCCTTGGTGCGATCTTCGGTGCGGTTACGGCAACGCTGGGATTGATTACACCGTCTGTGATCATCATTTTGATTATTGCTGCTGTACTGAACAGCTTCCGGAATAATCCGTTTGTGGAACGGGCCTTTTACGGCTTGCGCCCCGCATCCACCGGTTTGATCGCTGCAGCTGGTATCGGCGTTGTGATTTCCAACCTCTTTTATGCCGGTCAGGGATTTGCCCTCGGTGCAGTAAACTGGAAAGGCTGGATCCTTGCGGTGGTTATCTGGGTGCTGTCCAATAAGGCGAAATGGACGAAAAAACTGCACCCTATTGTATTTATCGGCATCTCCGCGCTTGCGGGAATCCTATTTTCTATGGGCTGACATGCTATTTTACACTCTTTATATCACTTGGAAAAATGTTTTCTGATGCAGCAAAAAGAAATAAGGAGAAACTGGATGCCTGCATCAACTGATAAAAGCAAAAGAACTGAGAAAACGCCGCCGGAATTTCCGGCGGCGTTTACAATTATCTTTCAGATTGCTGCTGGGTTTCTTCGGTGGCGATCTGCTCCAGATACTCCGCGGCATCATCCGGAACATCGTCCAGATTATCGCTGCCGACATCCACGACCTTGGGCTGACGCTTAAAGAGAATGTCGTAGATCACAGGAACAATGATCAAAGTCATAACGGTTCCATAAATCATGCCGCCGATGATTACGATGGACATGCCGCCGCCAAGCTGACCTGCCATATCATCGCTGAATACCAGCTGGAACATGGCCAGAATCGTGGTGAGTGCCGTCATGAGGATCGGACGCATACGGGTCTTGCCGGTAGCGATCAATGCGGTGCGGCGGTCCAATCCACCGATCCGGAGCTGATTGGCATAGTCGACAAACACAATGCCGTTGTTAACAATGGTACCCATCAGCACGGCAAAGCCCATGATAGACAGCAAGCTTAACTGATGTCCTGCGATCAACAGACCCAGCATACCGCCGGTAAAGGCCAGCGGAACGGTAAACAGAACGATAAAGGGGGACTTCAGGCTCTGGAACTGAGCAACCATGACGAGGTAGATGAAGATACAGCCCAGCAGGATCAGCAAGGCCATTTGTTCCACCATTTCATTAACCGTGGAGCTTTCACCTTCCAGAGATACGGAGTATCCGTAAGGAAGGACACCACTGTCATTAAACTTATCAAGAAGGTCAGCTAATTCTCTGGATAGCAGAGTGGCGTTATAGCCGTCAGCGACACCTGCAGTTACATTGATATAACGGGATAGGTTTTCTCTGTCAATGGAACTGATGGACGATGTCTTTTCAATGGTAGCAAACTCGGAAAGCTTGTGCTTTTCAGTCACCGATGCACCGGTCATGTCCATTGTTGTGGTTTCAAACTCAATCTCCAGAATGTTTTCCACAGTCAGCGGATCTTGAGAATTCGTGACCGTAACATCCATCACGATGCCGTTTTGGGTAATGTTGGTGGAAGTGGAGGAGGTGTTCATTTTCTCGGAAATGGCCATATAGATCTGAGCAACGGTCAATCCTTTTGCCATTGCCTTATCCTTATCTATGGCAAGATGGATGGTTTGATCGTCGTTAGTGAAGCTGGTTTTAATATTCTGATAGCCCTCAACCTGTTCAACTAACTTGACAACATCTTCAGAGATGCTCTTCAGAGTGTCCAGATCGTCACCAAAGATCTTAATAGACAGGCCGCTGCCAAGCATTGCTGTCATATCATCGATGCCGCCGGCGGAAGCATCGACGTCACATGGAGAACCTGCGGTAACATTATTAATATCAGCCGCGATTTGATCGACCTTGGAGGAGGGGGTGTCCTCAGGCAGAACGATATAGTATACATAGCTGCTGTAAGAACTGCCGCCCATGGACATACCACCAAGTAGACCGGAAGAAGAACTGCCATCCATAACGCCGACATTATCGACACCGTCAACCGTCAGAAGCAGATCGATAATATCGTCGGCCATTTCGTAGGATTCCTCTCGGGTGATGCCGGAAGGTGTTTTCACATTGACCTGGATCTGGTTGCCGGACATCTCAGGCAACAGCACGATACCCATGCTCACAATTGCCCAAACGGTTGCGCCAAGCAGACCGATGGAAACAGTCAGCGGTATTGCCTTATGATCCAGACACCAATTCAGGATTTTCCCGTATACATTGATGAAACGGTCAAACCATGGATGGGTTTTTGGCTTTGTGTTTTTCAGCATGGTGGAAGCTGCCGCGGGAACAACAGTCAGCGCAACCAGCAACGATGCACCAAGGCAGTAACCAATGGCAAGGCCCAGAGGAAGCAACAGCTCGTTGACCATTCCTGTGGTGAAAACCAGAGGCAAAAACACGCAAATTGTGGTCAATGTGGAGGAAATGATTGGCCCAGCCACTTGTTTTGCGCCCTGAACGGCAGCACGGGGAGCGCTAAGACCTCTGCCGCGGAGCCGGTAAATGTTTTCGATTACAACGATTGAGTTGTCAACCAGCATGCCGATACCCAGTGCCAGACCGGATAGTGTCATCATGTTCAGTGAGATGTTTGTAAAGTACATCAGCACAAGAGCGAACATAACGGAAAGGGGAATGCTGAAAGCAACAACGATGGTGGGCTTCACATCCTTAAGGAACAGTGCCAGAATAACGATTGCAAGTAGAGCACCTGTGATCATGCTGGAAAGGACAGAATCGATGATCATATCAATATAGCTGCCCTGATTCATCAGTGTTACCAGATGGGTGCCGCTGTATTTGGCTTCCAGTTCCTTAAAGGCTTCCAGACAGTTGTTGGCGGTTTCGTTTGTGCTGGTGGTGCTGTTTTTGAAAATGCTCAAAATAACGGCTTGCTCACCGTTCAGGCGGGCGTAGGTATCATCGGCGTTGTCGATTACCGTCACATTTGCAACATCGGAAAGGCGAACCTCACCAATGACTTCCATGCTGGCAAGGAGTGTGGATGTCAATTCCTCAACGGATTTGATCTCGTCGCCAACTTTCAAAAGCCAGCTGCTGTCGTCTTTGTCATCGATATATCCTGCAGGCATGGAGAAGTTTTGGGCGTAAATAAGCTGGGAAAGGGTGCTTACATTGAGGAGCTGGTCAAGATTTGCTTTGGAGAAAGCATCTTCCTTTGCGGTTTCATACTGGGTTTTTGCAGCCGTCAGCTGGGCTTCTGCCGCGGCAAGCTGGGTGCTGGCTGTTGCGAAGCCCACTGCCGCATCCAATTGTGCCTGCGCAAGTCCTGCCACGGCTTGCTCCAGCCCCGAAAGGATGCTGGGAATGGAATCGATCAAATCCGATATTTCCGTTAATGTGGCTTCAATATCGGAAAGCTGTTTGCGAATGCTGTTAAGATCGGTGCTTTCGCCTGTTTCTGGGTCAATATTGTTCAGCTTTTCCAACAGAACAGAAAGATCTTTGGCGATTACCTGAAGGCTTCCTGCAGCCAGCATCAGTTGCTCCTGGGTAAGCTCTTCCGAACCCAGAATGTCAGAGATTTTCTGCAATTCAAGGCTCAAAGAATCCAACCGCTGACCGGTTTCACCGCCTGTAATCTCAGAACGGAGTGCATTTACCTGAGCAACCAGAATATCAACCTCTGCCTTAAGGTCAGAAGCGGTGGAAAGAACAGTTCCTTCGATCTGATCGAAAATGCCGCCGGCCATGGTTTGACCGAAGGTAGACTGAGCACTGGCTAATTCTTCCTTGCCTTTTGCTACCTCTATTTCAGCCTTCTCCAACTCCTCTTTGGCGGATTTCAGTCCTTCGTTAACGGATTCGAGCAGTTTGTTATTCAGCTTGCTGATCTTGTCTTTGTTCAGCTCGACCTGTATGCTTTGCTCCACAAGGCCAATGCCGCTGATGCTGGCGACACCTTCCTGCCGTTCCAGATAGGGCTGTACCGTTCCTTCAACGAAAGAGGAAAGCTGATAAATGTCATAACCTTCCCGACTGACGGAAACATGCATAGTCGCCATCATATCCATGCTCAGTTCAATGATGGACGGCGTTCCGCACATATCCGGCAAGGTAGAGGATACCTCCTGCAGCGCGGTATTGACTTTGACCAGCGTAGAATCCATATCTGTTCCGTCTTCAAATTCCAGCTGGACCATACCGTAGTTTTCGGCAGATGTAGAATAGACATTCTGAACGCCATTTACAGTACCCAGAGCACTCTCCACCGGCCTTACCACATCGCTCTCGACACGTTCCGGGCTGGCACCGGGATATGTTGTGACAACGATCAGGTAAGGAAGGCTGATATTGGGCAGTAGATCTGTGGTCATGCCCATGACGGATACAACGCCAAGGACAATGACCATGACGATTGCAACCAATATGGTAAACGGTTTTTTAACACTCAGCTTCTCCATGATATATATCTTTCCCTTTGCATAATATTCCTTTATAAATATTATATGAAACTGCTGTTAAAAGTATAAACATTTCGTGAATAATAAAAAGAATCGCCTAAAAATAGCGATACTTTACTGATTATTTAACGGATCAATTTTGTATCAGTTAAGGTACACAAGAAGAAATGCCGTGATTTACGGTGAAATCACGGCAATTGGCACACCAGAAGGGATTCGAACCCCCGACCCCCTCCTTAGGAGGGAGGTGCTCTATCCAGTTGAGCTACTGGTGCTTATTTGATTACCGTGCCATTGTAACGGAAAATTCAGAAAGTGTCAACAAAATAAGGGAGATTTTTTTACATTGATTGCATATACTGTCAGGAAGATCTTGTGGAAGGAGGTGATGATCGTGCTTGAGAACAGGGACGATGAAACACTGGATCTGGACGACTGGATTTTCTTCGGCGAGGAGTACCAGCCCAGTGAACGGTGATGGATCCGGGCATTTGCCCGGAATTTCTATTATTTGGAGTTTTTTTAATTTCCTACTTTACATAAGTGGGGATTTCGGATATAATAAATCCAAATGTGCAAAAATTAAGGAAATGAGAGATCGAATCCATGAATATTGAATTTGACAGCTATAAACAGAAGCTGAACGACACGAAGCCTGCGCTGGAGGGCCTGGCTGATTCTCTGAATTTGGAAGGTCTTAAGAACGAACTGGAGCGGCTTCATGCTATGCAGGAAGCTCCCGGATTCTGGGACGATCCCGAGAAAAGTCAGAAGATTGTTGTAAAAACCCGTCAGGCAGAAAACAAGATCGAGCGTTATGAGAAAATGTGTGCCGCGTGGGATGATTTGATGACCATCTGCGAGATGGCAGAGGAAGAGGACGACGATTCTATGCTTTCGGAGCTGAAAGACGGCTTTGCTCAGTTAACGCAGGAGATGGAAGCCTGCCGTCTGGAAACCCTGCTGACCGGAAAGTATGATAAGAATAACGCGCTGATGAGTTTTCAGTCAGGTGCCGGCGGTACGGAAGCTCAGGACTGGTGCCAGATGCTTTACCGTATGTATACCCGCTGGGCGGAGCGCAGCGGATTTACCTATAAGATTCTGGACTATCAGGAAGGTGACGAAGCGGGACTTAAGTCTGCGTCCATTATGGTTGAAGGCGAGAATGCATACGGCTTCCTGAAGGGTGAGAACGGTGTGCACCGCCTGGTTCGCGTTTCTCCCTTTGATGCAAATGCCCGCCGCCAGACTTCATTCTCTGCCATCGAAGTTATTCCTGAGATTGAGGACGATTCTGAAGACTTTGAGATCAAGGCTGAGGATTATGAAATGCAGGTGTTCCGTTCCTCCGGTGCAGGTGGACAGCACATCAACAAAACATCTTCTGCAGTTCGTTTGATCCATAAAGCAACCGGTATTGTGGTTTCCTGCCAGACCGAACGCAGCCAGTTCCAGAATAAGGAAACCTGTCTGCGCATGCTGCGCAGTAAGCTGGTTGAAATCCGTGAGCGTGAACATCTCGCAACGATTTCCGATATCAAGGGCGTTCAGCAGAAGATCGAGTGGGGCAGCCAGATCCGCAACTATGTGTTTATGCCCTATACCCTTGTTAAGGATACCCGCACCGGCTGTGAAACATCCAATGTAAATGCCGTTATGGATGGCTCGCTGGATCCGTTTATTGAAGCATATCTCAATTGTCTGGCTACCGGCAACTGGGTCACAAAATAAAAAGTTATTATTTATCGAATAGCACTTGAAATTTTAAAAAGGTTATGCTATAATTCTTTCGATTGTGCTATAACCCGCGGAGGGAGGTAAAAAAGATGGAAGTTTTGAAGATTATCGTTACTATTTTTGAGGTCATTGCAAGCATTGCATTGATCCTTGTAGTTGTTTTCCAATCCGGCAAGGAAGCAGGTATATCTGCCGTAACAGGAAGTCAAGAGACATTTTTGAGCAAGAGCAAATATGGCAATCTGGATAAGATCCTTGCTTCTGCTACCAAGTGGATTGCTCTGGTTTGGATCCTGCTTACTCTGTCTCTGAGCTTCTTCTAATGCAAACCATACAATAACCACAGGTTTTGCCTGTGGTTATTTTTATAGACTTTTTTAAAGAAGCATGGTAATATAAAACCAGCATATTTCTTTAAGGAGTGTCATTATGGAAGCAAGCAAGCTTTCCGGACTTCAGCCGGAATCTGTATTTGCATATTTTGAAAAGCTGTGTTCAATCCCTCACGGTTCCCGAAATACAAAAAGGATCAGTGATTATCTGGTTTCCTTTGCCAAGGAGCAGAACATTCGCTATGTTCAAGACGAACTTAATAATGTTTTGATGTTCCAGGAGGGAACTTGCGGTTACGAAGACCATGCTCCGGTGATCCTGCAGGGTCACATGGATATGGTATGTGAGAAGGACGCAGACTGTCCAATCAATATGGAAACTGACGGGCTGGATATTTCTCATGACGGTAATTGCGTTTTTGCCAACGGAACCACGCTGGGTGGTGACAACGGTATCGCGGTAGCCTATATGCTGGCGCTTTTGGCGGATAAGACGATTCCGCATCCACCGCTGGAGATCATCATCACTGTGGACGAGGAGATCGGCATGGAAGGTGCTGCCGGTGTGGATCTTTCTGATTTTAAGGGAAGAGCCATGGTGAATCTGGACTCTGAAGACGAGGGGATCTTCACTGTGTCCTGCGCCGGCGGTGCCCGGGGAACGATCCATCTTCCGCTGCAGCGCCGTGTGGTATATGGCCCGTGTGTCAAGCTGACAGTCGACGGTCTGCAGGGTGGCCACTCCGGTGTGGAGATCCATAAAAATCTGGCAAATGCCAATAAGGTAATGGGTGAATTGCTTGACCGTGTGCAGAAGATCATGCCAATCTGCATTACTAAGCTTTCCGGCGGCGCAAAGGACAATGCCATCCCCCGCAGCGCGCAGGTTACACTTGTGATGCTGGGAATGAATCCGGAGCCGATCAACGATGTGATCGATCAGCTGCAGCAGGAAATTCGGGAAAAGTATGATGAACCGAACGCAGTTGTCCAAGGGGAGAATGTGGATGCCCTTGGCGGCAATGCACTGACAACGGAATGTACTGCAAAGGTGATCGGTTTGCTCAATGCCGCACCCAATGGTGTTCAGTCCTGGAGTGAGGATATTGAAGGACTTGTGCAGACCAGCTTGAATCTGGGGGTTGTGAAGCTGGAAGAGGAACTGACCCTTACCTTTGCTATTCGCAGCTCTGTGAATCAGGAAAAGCGGGAACTGCTTGCGCGCCTAAGGGAGCTTGCCAAGTTCTATGACGGCAACTATACGGAAATGGGCGATTATCCTGCTTGGGAGTATAAAAAGGATTCCCACCTGCGGGATACCATGGTGCGCTTGTTTTCGAAAATGTATGGAAAGAAGCCGAAAGTGGTTGCCATTCATGCCGGTCTTGAATGCGGAATGTTAAGCGAGAAGCTGCCGGGGCCGGATTGCGTTTCCATCGGCCCCAATATGCACGATATTCATACCAGCCGTGAAAAGCTGGAAATCGAATCCACCCGACGCACATGGGAATTCCTGCTTGAGATTTTGAAAGCCTTGTGATAAAGATGACCCGCTTAGCGGGTCATCTTCTCTTAATTAGCCCTTTCAACCATGCAAGATCTCCCAAGTTGAGAATTCTTAGCAGGAACAGCAAACAGATGAGAATTACGATGTATGATGCACTTTTTGAAATTGACGTTGGAGCGAATTGGGAAATACTCACAGCCAGTGCGGACGCAGAAAGAGTTAAAACAGGAATCGAAATGGGAATTCTTTCATCGGTTATACGGAGAAGTTTGCGTAAGCTCAAGGAAAAATTTATTAAATGTGTCACAAGGAAGCTGATATAATAGCCAATAATGCCGAACTTTGGAAGCAGGATGTAAAGCAGTGCCACGTCCATGGTGTTTGTCAGAATGTTATATCGGACACTGGCTGTTTGCTGACCAAGACCTTTGATCATGGCATCCGTTACACAGTCGCAGTAAAGAAGCACAGCCAGCGGCGCAAACCATTTCAAATACTTTCCGGCGTTTATGTTATTGTACAGCGCCTGACATAGGGCAGGTGCGGTCAAAAAGAGGATTCCGGCACAGATCACGCCATATAGAAGTGCAATGCGCAGGCATTTTTGAACTAAATAGCGGATGCGGGTATCGCTTCCGGCGGCTCGGCAGCGCGCAAGCTCCGGAACAAGAAGCTCCGTAAGCCCAAACAGAAGGGCAACCGGAAACATTAGTATTGGAAAAACCATTCCGCAAACTGTGCCAAATTCCGCCAAGGGTGAGATTACACCAGGGTACAGTGCCAGCCGTTTTGGAACCATTAAATTTTCAATGGTTGTGATACCGGTGCGCAGATCGTCTGCAAGTGCCAAAGGGATCGCAGTTTTGGTCAATCGTTTTGCAACGGGGATGGGAGCATTGTGCCTTGATCGCTCTAGCAAACGAAGAACTGTAAGGCAGCATAAGGTTATGCAGGCACTCATACCGCTGCCCATGACTACGGCCTGACAGGCTTTTTCAGCGTTGTTTCCAGCCCAGAAATGCAGCAATAATAATGTGCACGCCATGTTGCAAATTTGCTCAACAACCTCCACAGCAGCCAATGTACCGATCCGGTTTGCTCCGGTGAAATACCCCACCATGACGCCTGTCAGGCAATTGATGGGTAAAAACATTCCAAAAAGACGAATGGAGTCTACCGTATGGATATTGCCGATCCATTTTTCTGCCAGAAGCGGAGCGAAGAAATAAATTGCAGCACCGACAGCGATACTGCAAAGAATGCTATATAGAATGCTGCCGGACAAGACCCAGATTACATTTCCCGGCGTCTTACGGCCGGACTCTTCAGCGGTTAGATACATAGTCGCGGTTCGAATACCGGCCATTCCTGCTACAAGTGCCATAGAGCCAACCGACATAACAAGCTGCAGCAGTCCGATGCCCTCCGCTCCGATTCGTCCGGATAAATAGACTTGAAAGGACGTCCCAACCAGGCGGAGCAACAGATTGACTCCGGTCAGCAGCAGTGCGCTGTAAAAAATCGGCAGCTTTCTGGACATAATGAATCCCTCCTTGTCCGTAAGATATGTGGACAAGGAGGGAGATATGCTTTATTCTGGTTTGTTGATCTCAAGACAGTGAATGCTCAGGGGGCATTCGCTGCAATTAGGATTTCGAGCGGTGCAGCAATCCCGCCCAAAGAGAACAATACGGTGGCAGAAGTCGGAGCTTTCCTCCGGCGGTAATATCTTACGAAGCTGCTGTTCCACCTTTTCCGGTTCCTTACCGGTAGATAATCCCAATCTGCCGCAAATACGGATACAGTGGGTGTCGCAGACAACGCTGCCGGGTACGCCATATAGATCGCCCAACAAGAGGTTTGCGGTTTTTCTGCCCACACCGGGAATCCGAAGCAGCTCCTCCATGGTTCCCGGAACCTTTCCGCCGTACTCATTTAAGAGTATCTGGCAGCCAAGGACGATATCTCGTGCTTTATGCTTATAAAAGCCGCAGGAATGCACATAGTTTTCCACATCGGCAATCTCGGCATTTGCCATGGCTTCCAAAGTGGAATATGCGGCAAACAGAGCCGGTGTCACCAGATTTACCCGTGCATCGGTGCACTGGGCAGAAAGCCGGACAGCGATCATCAGCTCGTAATCCTTGCTGTAATGCAGCGCGCAGGGTGCCTCCGGATAGCGGTTTTTTAATATATCAATAATAGATTGTACTTTGTTCATGGTTTTAACACCTCCGCTATGCACATTCTATCATAATTATGTCGTAAAGAAAAGTTTTTTCTGCACCAAAACGGTCTGATGGGGATATGATGGCATAACAGTATTAAGGAGGGCTTTTATGGAATTAACACTGGACCGGTTAGAGCCGGATATTCTCTGTACCGTATTGGAGGTTCGGTCACCTGAGCCGCTGCGAAGCCGTCTGCGGCAGTTTGGTCTCGTTCCTGGAACGGTTGTCAGTGTGCGCTATCGCAGTCCTGATGGCGGTGTGACAGCCTTGGAGCTAAGAGGAACGGTTGTTGCTTTGCGGACCCGTGAGCTAAAAAAGATCCGGGTTCGGCTATTGTGAAGGAAGGGGTGGAACAAAAGCTGACCGTTGCCTTTGCAGGAAACCCGAATGTTGGAAAATCCACACTGTTTAATTTGCTGACGGGGCTTCGCCAGCATACCGGCAACTGGCCGGGAAAAACAGTTGGTCTTGCCTGCGGAACATTTCACATAGAAAATACCGAATATGAATTGGTCGATTTGCCCGGTACATACGCCCTCTCCGGCGGAAGTGAAGATGAGCGCATTGCAGCAGAATTTATCTCATCAGGCCGGTCAGATTGTACTGTTGTCGTTTGTGACGGGAACTGTTTGGAGCGTTCACTGATTTTGGCGCTGCAAATATTGGAGAAGACATCACCCGTAATTATATGTGTAAATCTGATGGATGAGGCCATGAAAAACGGAATCTGCGTGGATGAAGAAAAACTATCGGATATGTTGGGTGTGTCTGTGGTTTTGACTGCGGCAGGTAAGAAGCAGGGGATTGTGGAACTGCTGCAGCAGATCCATCGTTCCATTGCTCACAGAACAGAATGCAAAGGCCATTTTGCTGATGCGGTTGCAGAGGCCCAGCGGATCGCTGATGCGTGTGTCACTAAAAATTTATCTTCGGCTGCGTCATGGCAAAGAAAGGTAGATCGATTGTTAGTCAGCCGGATGTTTGGCATTCCCGTTATGCTTGCTTTGCTGTTTGTGATTATTTGGCTGACTGTATGGGGGGCTAACTATCCATCTGCGTTGCTGGAAATGATCATGGACCGTGGGTATCTTCTATTAAAGAATATCTTTGCGCACGCACCGCCGTGGCTTACGGGCCTTGTTGTAGATGGCGCATATAGTACCGCTGCCAGAGTGATTTCTGTGATGATGCCGCCTATGGCGATCTTTTTCCCGCTATTTACGGTTTTGGAGGATGTTGGGTATCTGCCGCGAATGGCCTTTTTGCTGGACGGAAGTATGCGTCGCTGCGGCGGCTGCGGTAAGCAGGCACTGACAATGTGCATGGGACTGGGGTGCAATGCGGTGGGGGTGATGGGCTGCAGGATCATTGACTCCCCCCGGGAGCGGCTTCTTGCTATGCTGACCAATGCCATGATACCCTGCAATGGTCGTTTCCCGACTTTGGTGCTGTTGGCGAGCCTGTTCTTTTCCGGTTTGGCTGCCGCTGCGGGGGTTGCAGGAGGAATCGTAATGGGAATGCTGGGCGCAATGGTCGTTTCGGGCGTTTTGAGTAAAACCCTTTTGCGACATGAACAAAGTGTATTCCTTATGGAAATGCCGCCCTTCCGCAGACCGCGTATCACGCAAATACTTGTGAGGTCATTGCTTGACAGAACATTGGAAATGGGGAAGCGTGCTATCAAAGTAGCGCTTCCGGCAGGAGCTGTTCTTTGGCTGATGGCAGTAACCGGAGCACTAATTAAGTGTGCGGATTTGCTGGATCCCTTGGGAAGGATTTTGGGAATGAACGGCGTTATTCTGGTTGCTTTTCTATTTTCATTACCCGCAAATGAATTGTTTGTCCCCGTAGCGTTGATGCTTTTGACAGGAGCGGCGAGCCTAAACGGTGTTACTGGGATCGGTGATCTTTTGGTACAGCAAATGACATGGAAAATGGCCGTCTGCACAATGGTATTTACAGTGTTTCATTGGCCTTGCGCTACGACCCTTATGACTGTCTGGCATGAGACACGCTGCATAAAGAAAACGGCAGCGGCATTTTTGCTGCCGACCGCCGTTGGAGTTGCGTTATGCATGATGTTAAATCTGCTGCTCTAATATTGCTCCAGAATGTCTGCTGTCAATGCCGAGATCTCGTAGGCGGTACGCTCAGTGTTGCCGTGCTCCGTAACTTTGGTATAGATCCGGCTTTGGAGTCTGCCGCAGATGCGCACCCAATCTCGTGTGCGGCAGGCAGATACTTCCTGTGCGGTTCTGCCCCACAAGATACAAGGTAAATAATCTGCCCGCTGAAAAGCCCTTGGTACCGCCAGCATGATGTCACATATTTCTCTTCCCAGTGGCGTTCTGCGGTATGTAGGATCTTTGCAGAGAGGACCTTCCAAAACTACATCATTCAGGGCCTCACCCTCTTCTGCTATGATGCTTGTGGCAAAAACGAAGATCATCAAGTGCCGTATTCCGTCGGTTCGAATGTTGTGGGAACGGATTTGACCCGTAACGGTCAACTGTGAACCGCCTGATAAATCAATTTGATTTAGGATATGCTCGCTGACGATTACTGGAAGCGTATCCACATTGCCGGATAATCGCGGAACAGAAAGGTAAAAGCGATAGAAACATTTTCCGTGATTTTCATGGGAATATACCGGTAATTCGACTAACTGGCCCCGCAGAGTGATCTGGTTAACTGTTTGTTCCATTGTACCACCTCGTATTCAGATGTATGGAACAACCTATGCGTAATTTATGTAAAAAGAACAAAGAAGTGAGATCAAGGCCGGCGGATTTCCGCCGGCCTTGGATATTACTCAATTCGAATGGTGATGGAAGTGATCACAGGCTGATCTTTAGCGGTAATAGATCCGTTGCCATCAGTCGGTTTCGCTGATTCACAAATGTCATCCACAACTTCCAATCCGCTGATGACTTTGCCGAAGGCAGCATATTTTCCGTCCAGATGGGGGGAGGTCTGATGCACGATAAAGAACTGGCTGCTGGCACTGTTCATATCATTAGAGCGTGCCATGGATATTACACCGCGCTCGTGCATTAGAGGGTTACTGTGGCCGTTTGCAGAGAATTCACCGAAAATGGTGTCAACGGCATCCTTCTGGCTTTTCGGCGCGCCTCCCTGCATCATAAAGCCTTCAATGATCCGGTGAAAGGTCAATCCCTCGTAAAAACCCTTTTGCGCCAGGTTTACAAAATTTGCGGCAGTGATCGGTGCGGATTTTTGATCCAGCTGGACTGTGATGCTGCCGTAGTCTTTGATGACGATGTCGGCATAATAGGTCTTAGCGGCATCCAAGGGGGGGATTTCCTCCTTCGGTTTCTCCTCATTCCCAAACCAGAAGATAGCTGTAACGATAAGTGCTGCAAGGATAATGGCTGCAAAAATAATCACAGTGGTGTAATCATTCTTTTTTACGGGCTGCTTTTTCTGGGGCGCTTTTGCAGATTTTTTCTTGTTTTTAGACATAGGTAGGCTTCCTTTCGGTCATTTCCGCTTCGTGTTGCGGGGCAGTACCTTTTTCGCAGGCGATTTTTGATGGGGTGATTTGCCCTTTGCGGGCACTTTGGGTGGTGGCGCAGCAGGCTTGCCTGCTCTTGGCGGTACGGCGCGGATCAAGCATTTGGGACCGGATCCAATGAGATCCTCCCGGTGGGCTTTCAGAAGTGCTTCCCGAACCAGATAGTAATTATGGGGGCTGCGGTACTGGATCAATGCCCGCTGCATGGCCTTTTCATGGGGGTCTGTCGGAACATAGACCCGCTCCATGGTTCTGGGATCGATACCGGTGTAATACATAACGCTGGACAGGGTAGAAGGAGTGGGATAGAAATCCTGCACCTGCTCCGGATTGTAGCCCATATCCCGGATATATTCAGCAAGCTCGATGGCTTCCTTCAGCGTAGAGCCGGGGTGACTGGACATTAGATAGGGGACAAGGAACTGATTCATGCCGTATTGCTTGTTCAGGGCAAAGTATTTGTCCACAAACCGGTTGTAAACCGCGTTGCGGGGTTTTCCCATCCGGTCAAGAACGGCATCAGATACATGTTCCGGGGCTACCTTCAACTGTCCGGAAATGTGGAATTGCACCAGTTCCTTAAAGAATGTATCCTTTTTGTCTGCCAGTAGATAATCGAAGCGAATGCCACTGCGGACAAAGACTTTCTTCACACCGGGGATCTTACGCAGCTTTCTCAATAGCGCGACATAATCCGAGTGATCGGCCTTCATGTTTTTGCAAGGCGTGGGGTATAGGCATTGACGGCCCCCGCAGGCACCTTTAGAGAGCTGTTTTTCACAGGCAGGATGGCGGAAGTTAGCGGTAGGGCCGCCCACATCGTGGATATAGCCCTTAAAATCCTTGTCCTTTGCCATAAGCTCCGCTTCTTTAATGATAGACTCATGGCTGCGGGTCTGAATAATGCGGCCCTGATGGAAGGTCAGCGCGCAGAAAGAGCAGGCGCCAAAGCAGCCCCGGTTACTGACAAGGCTGAACTTGACTTCCTCGATGGCGGGAACACCGCCTGCTTTTGCATAGCTTGGGTGCCAGGAACGCATATAGGGAAGATCATAAACCGTATCCATTTCTTCCGTTGTCAGCGGCTTCTGCGGGGGATTCTGCACGATAAATTCTCTGCCGTAAGGCTCAATGAGCCGCTTGGCAGTAAAGGGATCGCAATTTCCGTACTGAATTTTAAAGGATTCGGCGTATTTGCGTTTATTGGCTTTCACTTCTTCGTAAGAGGGAAGCGTAATGGTCGGCAGGCTGTCATCCGGCGCAGTCGTTTTGAAGACAGTTCCGTCGATGTAGGTAATATCCTTAACATCCATACCGGCGTTCAAGGCATCCGCAAGCTCCACAACGGATTTTTCGCCCATGCCGTACATCAGGATATCCGCCTGAGAGTCCAGCAAAATGGAGCGCTTCATGGTCTCGGACCAATAATCGTAATGCCCCAGACGACGCAAAGAGGCTTCAATGCCACCAATGAGAATGGGCACATCCTTGTAGGTTTGGCGGATCAGGTTGCAGTAAACGATGGTGGCATAATCCGGGCGTTTGCCCATAACACCGCCGGGAGTGAAGGCATCTGTTTTCCGTTTGTGCTTCGTAACGGAGTAATGGTTGACCATGGAGTCCATATTGCCGCCGGAAACCAAAAATCCCAGTCTGGGTCTGCCATAGATGTCGATGGATTTTGGATTCTTCCAATCGGGTTGAGAAATGATGCCGACACTGTAGCCGTGGCTTTCCAGAATGCGGCTGATAATCGCGTGACCGAAGGATGGATGGTCCACATACGCGTCGCCGATGACATATACAAAATCGCACTGTTCCCAGTCGCGGTCCAACATATCCTGTTTGCAGATAGGCAGAAAACTCATATGCCACCTCCAATGTCGTTTTGTACAGTATAACATCTAATTGCAGATAAGGGAAGTGGGAATTGTTCCTTGACTTTGCCCCAAAAGGGAATATAATGTAGAGGAAAGGAAGTGTATCGTATGGCAGTGCGGCTGAATGAAGATAAAGAGCTCGTGGCTTCTGTGAAAGAGGGATTAAAGCGTACAGGGGGTTATTGCCCTTGCCGTCTGCAGCGGACGGAAGAGAATAAGTGCATCTGTAAGGAATTCCGTGAGCAGATCTCTGACCCTGATTTTAAGGGGTACTGTCATTGTTTGCTGTATTATAAGGATTAAAATATTTTTAAAAACGCGAAAAAACATGTTGACAAATCCTGCAGACCATGTTATTATAGCGGGGCGGTCGGGTGAAAGCCCTTCCGGAACATAATATGGGCGAGTGGTGGAATTGGTAGACTCGCTAGATTCAGGTTCTAGTGTTCACTGCGGACGTGCGGGTTCAAGTCCCGCCTCGCCCACCAAAACCGACAAGCTTTGCTTGTCGGTTTTTATATTATCGGTACATATACCCCGGCAGCCCATTGTCTGCCGGGGTATAATGCGTCCAACTCGTTGTAAAAAGCGCCTTGATTGTAGCATCATTTGCAAGACAGGGCAAGAATGTGATGTTGAAATTGGGAATTTCCTATGGTATAATCTACAAAAACAGAAAAGGTGGGTAAATTATGAGCAGAGCAGACGAACTTTACAGGCAGACCTGTATTGATATTTTGGAGAACGGATTTTCTGATGAGGGTCTTGAGGTCCGTCCTCACTGGGCGGATGGAACACCTGCCCATACCATTAAGAAATTTGGCGTTGTGAACCGATACAATCTTGCGGAAGAATTTCCCATTATGACTCTGCGCCGCACTTACTGGAAGAGTGCGGTGGATGAGCTTCTCTGGATCTGGCAGAAGAAATCCAACCGTATCTGCGACCTTGGAAGTCATGTCTGGGATGAATGGGCAGGAGAGGACGGCACTATTGGTAAGGCATATGGCTACCAGCTGGGCATCAAGCATCAGTACAAAGAGGGGATGTTCGATCAGGTCGACCGTGTGATCTTTGATTTGAAGAACAACCCCGCATCTCGCCGTATCATGACTAATATCTACAATTTTCAAGATCTGCATGAGATGAATCTTTATCCCTGCGCTTATTCCATGACTTTTAATGTTACCGGTAATAAGCTCAATGCCATTCTCAATCAGCGTTCTCAGGATATGCTGACCGCAAATAACTGGAATGTAGTCCAGTATGCGGTTCTTACCCATATGATGGCCCAGATTGCCGGGCTTGAAGTCGGTGAATTCGTTCATGTCATTGCGGATTGCCACATTTACGACCGTCATATTCCTGCGGTAAAAGCGATGCTGGAACGGGAAGGTTTCGCTGCGCCCACCTTTAAGATGGATGAGAGTATTTCAGATTTCTATGCCTTTACCAAGGACTCCTTTAAGATGGAAAATTATCAGTTCCATCCTTTTGATTTCGAGATCCCTATGGCAATCTGAGGTGCAGCATGGAATTAATTGTAGCTGTGTATGACAATTGGGGCATCGGTAAGGACGGTACTCAGCCCGTTGCACTTTCTGCCGACCGTAAATTCTTCCGGGAGACGACCCGGGGCGCCATGGTGATCGTTGGACGCCGTACCATCGAGGATTTTCCCGGTAAAAAACCACTTCCCGGTCGTGTGAATGTGGCACTGACAAGATCTGCTGCGGAGGTACCTGGTTTTACAGTGTGCCGTAGCCCGGAGGAAGCCGCAACATTGGCAAAGACCGCAGATCGTGCCATGGTGATTGGTGGTGGGAGTATTTACCGGCAGATGCTACCTTACTGCGATACCGCCTATGTGACCAAGGTGCATACAACGGTGGAGTCTGATACCTATTTCCCCAATCTGGATAAAGATTCCAATTGGTATTTGGCAGAAGTTCTCCAATCCGGTGAGGAAAATGGCGTTACTTACGAAATGTATTTGTATCGGCGGAAGAAATGATGCCCTGGTTGTCTTGCGGTATCAGTTGTCCGTATGTTAAAAACCGTGGTTTTGTGGAATACTTATCCATAACGATGCCAGCACGCCTCAAAAGGAGGATTATGCCGTTGACTTATGAACAGATCCGCAAGGATGAATCAATTAAAGTATATATAACACAAGCCGATGCATCTTTGGGTGCGTTGGGGTTTACGGAGCACAGTTTCGCCCATGTTTGCACGGTTGCAAAAGTGGCAGGGTATATTATGCAGACACTGGGCTACGATACGCGGATGGTGGAACTTGCAAAGATAGCAGGATATTTGCATGACATCGGGAATCTGGTGAACCGGGTGGAGCACAGCCAGAGTGGAGCGGTTATGGCATTCCGTATTCTTGATAATATGGGGTTTCCTGCTGAAGAGATATCTTTGATCGTTACCGCCATCGGCAATCATGACGAAGGTACCGGTGTTCCGGTGAATCCACTGGCAGCGGCGCTGATATTGGCAGACAAGTCTGATGTCCGCCGCAGCAGAGTTAGAACCAAGGAAATGGAAAAGTTTGACATTCATGACCGGGTGAACTACTCCGTTACAAGGTCTGAACTGAAGATTGATGAGGCCTGCACATCGGTGACGCTGGAGCTTTTTGTAGACACAAAGTTCAGTTCTGTAATGAATTATTTTGAGATTTTTATGAACCGGATGATTCTGTGCCGGCAGGCGGCAAACCGGTTGGGACTGCAGTTTAAACTGGTGATTAATGAGCAGCAGATGCTTTGAGGACTCTGTGCGACCATGACCTGCGTGCCGGCTGGATGGCCGAAGCGTTAAATTGGTTTGGATTCGGGTTGTAAAAAAGGAAAAACTCCCTTCCGAGGAAGGGAGTTTTTTGATGGAGAAAATTATCTCTGCTGCTGCAGATCGTAGTGAATGTCGTAAGCCTTCTCTTCGGGAGTGAACTTACGCAGGGTGTTGATGGTCTCGCCGCCGTTCCACTTGCGGTCCTCAACATCATCGGTGGTACCCATAACGGTAACATTCAGCTGGCGATGACGGGCGCGGACATGGTCCCAGTCGATGAAGTAGATGTGTGCGAACTCGCCGCCGTCCAGAATGCCGTCCTTGATGGTCATGGTCTCGCTGCGGCCAAAGAAAACGGAGCGCAGGTGACCGTCGGTATTCATGGAGGTGTAGTTGCCGGGCTCGTTGACATAGCGGCCGAACTGAGCGTGGATGGGGCCGGGATGACGGTAGTCGCCCTCGTTGGTGTAATCGGGAATCAGCTTGCGCATGATGTCCAGCAGATCATGCTGCAGGAACTCCAGATCGAAGGAGTCGATGTCGTGAGAGCACTCCTGAATCATGACGGAGCAGGTGGTGTGGTGGGAAGCGATGCAGACAGTACCGTTCTTAACGCCGGAAGCCTTTACGATCTCCATGATCTCCTTGGAAACATCGTGGAAGGTGGGGATCCAGCCGCGGGACTGCAGTTCCAGTTCTTTCTGGTAAACCTTGAATTCCATGCTAAGTTACCTCCAAATTTATTTGTGTGATATGTATGATGCTGTTTTCATTTGAAGAAAATGCATCCTTTTCCATTTGCCATTATAGCAATGCTTGTGCCATTCGTCAATCGAATTTGCAATAATATTTTTCACTGTTTTTACAGGAAAGAAGAAAATTGTATAAAATGCGAATTGAAATATGCTAAGAAAAGTAATATCCTCTATAAAGATGAGCTATGCTCCCAATTTGTAATGAAAAGGAATGTTGTATATGGTTTCCAAAGAAGCAATCGCCGCTGCCCGGGCTGCCTATGATATCGAAGCCCAGTGCATTACAGAAATGAAGGATTATTTTGATGATGAGCAGTTTGCCAAGGCTGTGGAGCTTTTGAGCAACGCGCCCCGGATCGGCACCGCAGGCTGCGGTCACTCCGGCATTATCTGTCAGCATATGGCACATCTGATGTGCTGCATTGAGCGGCCTGCCCGCTTTATTTCTCCCGCCGAGGCTGTCCACGGCGCAACCGGATTTTTGCAGCAGGGCGATGTGATGATCTTTGCCTCCCGCGGCGGTAAGACTAAGGAACTGCTGCCCATCGTGGATATCTGCAAGGCCAAGGGCGTTTCTATCATCACCGTTACGGAAAATATGGAATCTCCTCTGGCGCAGGCTGCGGATGTTGTTTTGAAGCAGCATGTAAATCGGGAAACCGACAAGTGGAATGCCCAGGGTACCACCAGCACCACCGCCCTTTGCATGATCTTCCATGCGCTGCAGGCTGCGGTCATTGAGCAGACCGGCTACCGCGCAGAGCAGTTTGCCTTGATTCATCCCGGCGGAGCTGTAGGTGAGCGCTTGAACAATAAGGCACTTTAATTAGGAGGAAAGAAAATGGCTATTTTATCTCCTTCTCTGCTTTCAGCGGATTACATGAATATGGAGCAGGACATCAAGGCAACGGTTGCATCTGGTGTCAAGTGGCTTCATGTGGACATTATGGACGGCCACTTTGTGCCGAATCTATCTTTTGGTTATTCCATGGTCAAGGCCATCCGTCCCATTACCGATGCAGTTTTGGATGTACATTTGATGATCGACACCCCGATTAAGTACGCGGAAGAATTCTGCAAGGCCGGCGCTGACTATCTGACCATCCATGTGGAAGCGGACACTCCTGAAAATATCCATAAGACTCTGGATCTGATCCGCAGCCTCGGTGTCAAGCCCGGTATCGTTGTCAAGCCCAAGACTCCCGCAGAAGCCATCGCACCGTATCTGGAAAAATGCGATCTGGTTCTTGTGATGACCGTGGAGCCCGGCTTTGGCGGTCAGAAGTTCATGGCGGACATGATGCCCAAGCTGAAGCAGTTGCGGCAAATGTTGGACGAGGTCAATCCTTCCTGCCATCTTGAAGTGGATGGCGGTGTGGATCTTGTCACAGGTCCTATCTGCAAGGAAAACGGTGCCGATGTTCTGGTTGCCGGTTCTGCTTACTATAAAGTCGCGGACAGAAAGGCTTTCGTGGAAGAAATCGAAGCATAATTTTGATTCCCCTGCAGCAGCAGGGGGATTGTGCTTTAGTGGTGGAATTGACAAGGCTTCATTAGGGTGGTAAACTAAGAAAAAAGGAATAGGCAGGAACGAAAATGAAAGTAACCGTTACCCTCAGCGCAAATGCCGGTGTGGCGATCCATATTGATGGATACCGAATATGGGTGGATGCGCTGCACACAATGAAACAGCCCGGATTTTCTGCTGTGGACATACCGCTGCAAAGGCGTATGCTACAGTGCGAAGCCTTTGCAGATCCTGATTTGATCCTGTATACCCACTGCCATCCGGATCATTTCTCCGATGTTTTGACGAATGAGGCACAAAGGCTTTGGCCGAAAGCCAAGGCTATACTGCCGGAGCGGTACAATGACGGACAAGTACAGATAGGGGATCAGGAAGTCATCTACAGCGTGGGTGACTTGTCGGTTCGCTTTGTCAAACTGCCCCACGAGGGTCAGCAGTATGCCAATTGCATTCATTACGGTTTGCTGATCATGGTAAACGGAAAGATAATTCTGATTCCTGGCGACTGTGCTACCGGTGCACCGGAATTGCAGAAGGCAATTGAGGGCTGCAGCGTTGATCTGGCTTTGCTGAACTTTCCTTGGCTGACATTGAAACGGGGGCAAAGCTTTGTGGATGAGATCATCAAGCCTTCCCAAATCCTTTTGTACCATTTACCCTTTGAGCAGGATGATACTAGCGGCTACCGCCATGCGGCGCGAAAAGCAGTGCAAAAGCTGCAGAAAGACAATGTGCACCTGCTGTGTGAGCCGCTGCAGACTATTAAATTAGATATTTAATTAAGAAAACCAGAGCAAAATGCTCTGGTTTTCTTAATCATCACCGAGTACGGTTTGTATCAGTTCGTCTTTTGTAATGGTGCCGATATATCGATTGAGGCAGACGGATTCCAAAGCCTGCAGCAGCGCATCCTTTTGAAAAGCACAGCCGGTCAATGCTTCTTCCAACGGTGTTATGCTCTCCAAGGCGAGAAAATCGCCGTAGATCCGCAGGTTACCAATCCTGCCTGCGGATACTGTCATCCGGATGTCCAGAAGGCCACCGGGCCAACGCTTCTTATTTTGAATTTCAAATTTGGGAGATTTGCCGTAATTCCAATCCCATGTGTCATATTTTTCTTGCTTCAGCTTCTGAATTTCGGAAAGATCAGCATCAGATAGGGTAGGAAGAACCGCACCGTTGCCGGTGAGTTGTTTTTTAAGATACTGCCAGAAACTGCTGAGGTCCATATCCTGTGTCAAGAACTGTCGAATGTTGCCCACACGGCTTCGAACGGACTTGACACTCTTGGATTGAAATTTTGTGGGGTCCGGATTCAATGCGCCGCTGATCATAGCAGGGTTTGAGTCGAACAGCAATGTGCCGTGGAGCAGCAACCGCCCCTTGGAAAGTTGCTGTGCCGTTCCGGAGATTTTGCGGTCAGACACAAGAATGTCATTTCTTCCGGAGAAGTTGGCATCCATGCCCAAACCCCTTAGCGCATTCACTACGGGCGCAAGGAACAACTGTGTTGCAGCCTGATCAATATTGTCCGCATCGGCAATAAAAGAATAATTGATGTTGCCCAGATCGTGATATACGGCACCGCCGCCGGTATTTCTGCGAATAACACGAATTCCGTGTTCGTTTACAAATTGCTGGTTGATTTCTTCGGCAGTGTTTTGGTTTCTGCCAATAATCACGGCGTTGTCATTTTGCCAGAGAATCAGAATATTGCCCTGTCGAAAGTAAGTCAGAATATATTCCTCAAAGGCAAGGTTATAGGCTGGGTCAGTGGAGTGTGTTTCAAAATACTGCATTGCTTCCATGGTTGACACCCCCTTTTAAAACAGTATAGCATGATTTTTGGATTTGCGCAAGCCGGATAAAATTGGTACTGTAAAACATAAGCACAATATGCTATAATCAAATTAGCCCACGCGAAAGGATGATACAATGTCTTTGAAAATTGTTGAAATGAATCCGGAGCTGAAACCCTTTGAGGGTGTCTTGCAGACGCGGCTTGATAAGTACTATGAAGCAAAAACAGCGTTGGCAGGAAATGGGAGCCTCGAGGATTTTGCAAACGGTCACCATTATTTTGGATTCCATAAAGCTGATGACGGCTGGTATTACCGGGAATGGGCACCCGCAGCCGAAAAAATATATTTGACCGGTGATTTCTGCAATTGGGACCGGTATGCGCACCCTATGAACGATAAGGGGAACGGTGTTTTTGAGTTATTCCTTGCCGGAGAGGATGCCCTGCGAGAGGGGCAGTGTGTTATGGCAGTTGTTGTTCACAATGGACAGGAGCTGGATCGGATTCCACTGTACGCCACCCGTGTGGTACAAGACCCCAATACCTACGCATGGAGCGCAGTAGTCCATGAAATGGAGTCTTTTGAATGGACGGATAAATCATTTAAACCCCAGGAAAAACTGTTTATCTATGAATGCCATATCGGTATGGCCCAGGAAGAGGGGAAAGTCGGCACCTACAATGAGTTCCGTGAAAATGTGCTGCCCCGAATTCGGGATCTTGGTTATAATACCATTCAGATCATGGCAATCATGGAGCATCCGTATTATGCCTCTTTCGGCTATCAGGTGACGAACTTTTTTGCCGCATCCTCCCGGTTTGGCATGCCAGAGGATCTGAAAGCACTGGTGAATGCTGCCCATGAAATGGGGATCGCGGTTCTTTTGGATGTTGTTCACTCCCATGCTTCCAAGAATACCCGGGAGGGCATCAACGAATTTGACGGAACGCCCTACCAGTTTTTCCATGAAGGTCCCAAGGGAGACCACAGTGCTTGGGGCACTAAGTGCTTTAACTACGGCAAGCATGAAGTGCTGCATTTCTTGCTGAGCAACCTGAAATTCTGGATGGAGGAATACCACTTTGACGGCTTCCGATTTGACGGTATTACCTCTATGCTGTACCTTGACCACGGTTTGGGAGTGAGTTTTACCGGGCCGGAGCAGTATTTCTCTGAGAATACAGATACGGAAGCGGTGACATACCTGCAGTTGGCAGCAGATTTGGTCAAGAGTGTAAATCCAAATGCTGTTTTGATTTCTGAGGATATGTCCGCTATGCCCGGTATGTGTTTGCCCATTGAAAATGGCGGAATTGGTTTTGATTACCGTCTTTCCATGGGTGTGCCGGATATGTGGATTCGACTATTGAAGGATTCCAAGGATGAGGATTGGAATTTTTATAAGATCTATTATGAGCTTACCAACCGCAGACCTGGGGAAAAGGTCATTGGATACTGTGAGTCCCACGATCAGGCACTGGTAGGGGATAAAACCATAATGTTCCGCCTTTGCGATGAGGAAATGTATTGGTCGATGAATGTACACAGCGAAAGCAGTATCATTGACCGTGGCATGGCACTGCACAAAATGCTGCGGCTTTTGACTATGTCGCTGGGTGGTGAGGGGTATCTTACCTTTATGGGAAATGAGTTTGGCCATCCAGAATGGATTGATTTTCCCAGAGAGGGCAACGGATGGAGCTATCATTATTGCCGCCGCCAGTGGCATCTGGCAGATGATCCGGATTTGAGATACCGGTATCTGCGTGCTTTTGAAAAGGATATGGTTGCAAATGCCAAGATTTTGGGTGTTGTTGGCGGTAATGACCGGCAGCTTCTGGTACACAATGGCGATAATGTGCTGGCATATCAAAAGGGAAAAGCGCTATTCCTCTATAACTTTGATCCTAGCCGCTCCTATGATGGATATTTTGTTCCTACGGATGCGGAAGAGGAGTTCCGGGTGATTCAGTCTACGGACGATTTCTGTTACGGTGGATATGGACGCATTGCCCACCAAAACTATAGGGCAACGCTTCAACCCGATGGAAGAATTGGATTTCAAATCTACCTGCCCAGCCGTACGGCTATGGTTTTGGAAAAAGTATAATATAACAGAGAACTGCCGCAGCATAATGCTGCGGCAGTAGTTTGTTTGATTATTTCAGTTTGACTTCTGCAACACGGACACAATGGCTGCTGCTGTAAGGGAAGTGCGTAAAATTGACAGACAGTTTGTCGGCCTTTTGTAAGAAGGCCAAAGCCTCACCGTTGTCCATCCAAACAATGGAATCTACCTCTTCAGTGAAGTCCTCCAGCGCAATGGCTGTGTCTTCACTATAGCTGAGAGTAACATGGGCGCTGCCGGCGTGACCCAGATCGTACTTAAAAATGTACAGTGTTTTGGGATCCTGAATGTCCTTCGGTGTTGTTAATGATCATGGCATCGGGCTGATAGAGGAGGATCATCTTATAAAGCCGATCCTCCTGCCAGTTTGCATCGGGCTTGGACCAGTTTCCGTCGAACCAGAGACCGCCGATCTTGCCGTAGTTTGTGCAAAGGATCTCAACACTCTTGTAAAGATAGTCAAGATATGCGTCGAAATCGTTTTCAAAGTCGGGGTGACGCCAGTCCAGTGTGGTGAGGTAGAAGAAAGGAATGATGTCGCCCTTGCGGCATTCTTCTGCAAATTCTGCGACCAGATCCCGTCCGACAGGGGAATGGAGGGCATCAAAATCGGATAATCCCTGGGTATCGTAAAGAGAGAAGCCCTCGTGATGGCGAGTGGTCAGGCAGCAGTACTTACAGCCAGCAGCCTTTGCGATGGAGACGATATCCGCCATACCGCCGCACTTGGAAGGTGTCAATAAGTTTTTCGTATTCTTCCATTTTGACATCTTCGTTGCGATGGAATGTCCATTCGCCAGAATTCAGTTGGGAATACAGACCGTAGTGTACAAACATACCGAAGCCAAGCTGCTCAAAATCCTTAATGTAGGGCGCCGGAGTAGGAATTGTGTTGTTACACATAATCATAACCTCCAAGAACAGGATCGTTTACCATTGCTGGTATTATTATACGATAGGAAAGGAAAAGTCAATGCTGTAGAAAAGCCAGACAGGAAGTAAACTTGTCTGGCTGTTTTGGTGCAACAATACAAAGAAATCGCCCCCAATGGGCCGGCCTTTTTGTTGGTGGAGATAAGGGGAATCGATTCAATCAAGGAGTTGCCGTCGTCGAGCCGCCGGCAAGCAACAGTCCACAGGACTGTTGCTTTCAAATGGGTTCGATTCCCCAAATAATAAGAAAAAGCCACCCCAAAAGGTGACTTTTCTGATTGGTGGAGATGAGGGGAATCGAACCCCTGTCCGAAAGCAACTTGGAAGGAACTTCTCCGGGTGCAGTTTGTTATTTACATTCCCTCAGACCGGCGGGAACAAACACTCTACGGTCATCAGTAGCTTCATCATGCATGGTATGGGCAAAGCTTACCATACGCACGTGCTCCACTCAAATCACACCCGAGCCCGGCTCGTGGACCTTCCGGGGCGGATGGGCGCCTAATTAGGCAGCCGCTGCAACGTAATTGTTGTCAGTTAAATTTAAAAAATACCCGTTTTATCGTGGTCAGGTGCCACGACCCGCTATTCCAGCCTCACTACCCCCGTCGAAACCAGTACATCCCCGGATAGATTGGTTGGGTACCAGGGTGCAGAGCACCCCGGTGATTTATAAATTAGAAACGGCCGTAGGGATCGGGGAGCTTATTGGGCTCGGGGTAAGTCTCTCCCTTGGTGTCTACGGTAATGGAAGCGATCTTCTGCTCTTCCACAGGACGGTCCTGCATGCCGGTTCTGGTAGCGGCAATTGCGTCAACCACATCCATACCGGATGTAACTTTGCCGAAGGCTGCGTACTGACCGTCCAGATGCTTTGCATCCTGATGCATAATGAAGAATTGAGAACCGGCAGAATTGGGGGAGGAGGAACGGGCCATGGAAAGAACGCCGCGCTTGTGCTTCAGATCGTTCTTGACACCGTTGAAGAAAAACTCGCCCTTGATGCAGTAGCCGGGACCGCCCATGCCGGTACCCTCGGGGCAGCCGCCCTGGATCATAAAACCGGAGATAATGCGGTGGAAGATCAGACCATCATAGTAATTATGATTGGCAAGATCGATAAAATTATACACGCTCTGGGGTGCCTTGTCGGGATACAGCTCGCCTTCGATAACGCCGCCGTTTGCCATTGTGATCTTAAAAGTAGGATTTGCCATTTTAATATCTCTCCTTCATAGCGCGGTCGATCTGTCGCTTAGCATCCCGTTCGGCCGCGGATTGTCTTTTGTCATATAGCTTTTTACCCTTGCACAAGCCAACCTTAACCTTGACTCGGCTGCCCTTGAAGTAAACAGAAAGGGGAATCAGCGAATAACCGTCCTGCTTGACCTTACCGTAAAGGCGCATGATCTCACGGCGGTGCATCAGAAGCCGTCTGGGTCGACGGGAGTCAACGTTAAAACGGTTTCCGTGTTCGTAGGGAGAGATGTGCATTTGATTAACCAGAAGTTCGCCGTCTTTGATGCCGCACCATGCATCCTTCAGGTTCAAGGTGCCTGCACGGATGGATTTAACTTCCGTACCCACCAATTCGATTCCGGCTTCCATTTCTTCTTCCACGAAGTATTCATGCCGGGCTTCCCGGTTGGTGGATATGACCTTAATGCTCTGCTTTTCCAAACGGCTCACCTCCTTGCATGAGAATTATACCATGGTTGTCAAGTTAGTAAAACAGAAATTTCTCTAATTCTGACGGCGATTCAAAATGATAATCACATAGTTTTGTCATTTCTGTGCTGAGTTCAGGAAAATCGTGTTTTCCCCAAGCCGCAAAGGCGATGGGAACATTCAAAGGATGTGCCATTTTCCATGCCAGTTTCATATCGTCTACCACTAAAATATCAGATGGAGCAAGCTGATATTTTTCCATAATGTCCAGTAGAGGATAGGGGCTTGGTTTTCTCTGCTCTTTGGGTAAGTTCCAGCCGTATATGGCATCCGGCAGAATTCCAAAATGGTGCAAATAGTCTCTGCTTATGTTTTCGCTGCTGGAGTGGGAAACCACACAAACAAGACCGCCCTCTGCCTTCTGCCGCTGGATCACATCGCCAATGCCGGGAAAAGTATCCGGGATATGGGTCATAATGTATTCCATCCAGCCTCGGTATTCCTCTTTTTGTTCCTCGGGTGTGAAATCCCAGCGTAGGCGGCACATTTCCGCAAAGCCATAATTGTGGCAATCCAGCACATAGTCCTCGAAGGAAATGGTTTCGCCGGGACGGAACTGTTCCAGAACTTCGCAAAAGTAAGGATATCCAAGGGATTTTTCGGTTTGCACCACGGTATCATCATGATCTAGCACTAAGCAGCGGTATTTCAGCATGATTTTCACCTCTTTTTTGTATTATAGCAAATTTTGCAGGTCTGAGCAACCACAAAATCCCTCTTGCTATATACGAACGAATGTGCTATAATGTGATTAAGAACGGGGGTGAGCGGCGTGGTGCGGAATCAGCCGGTGGATGTTATATCGGTTTGCAGTGCAGGCGGAGAGATAAGACCCTTGCGGCTGCGCATGGAGGATGAGGAGCATCAGCTGCTCCGGGTGGATATTGATGAGATTATCAGCATGAAACCCATCCAATACGTAGGGATCGAAGCCCAGATATTTCTCTGCAAAGCCATGGTTAAAGGGAAGGAATGGCTGTTTGAATTAAAATATACCATTAGAACACATAACTGGTGCATCCATAGGAGGGTTTACTGATGGCTGATCGTGTCATTTTTCATGTGGATGCGAATTCGGCATTTCTAAGCTGGACGGCTGCCTACCGGGTAAAGGTTTTGGGAGAGACAGAGGATTTAAGGGATGTGCCATCGGTGGTGGCAGGGGATAAAGAATCCAGACACAGCATCATTCTTGCTAAATCCACGCCGGCAAAGAAATACGGTATCCAGACAGGAGAACCTCTCTTTCAGGCACTGGAAAAATGTCCGGAGCTGCGGATCGTACCGCCGGATTATCCGTTATATGTGGAAGCATCCCGGCACTTTGTTGCTATGCTGCGGCAGTTCAGTCCATGTGTAGAGCAGTATTCCATCGATGAGGCTTGGGTGGATATGACAGGTACAGAGCGACTCTGGGGAAGTCCTAGACTTGCCGCGGAAACAATGCGCAGGCGGATCTGGGAGGAACTGGGTTTCACTGTGAATGTTGGCATTTCCAGCAATAAACTCCTTGCCAAAATGGCAGGGGATTTTGAAAAACCGAACAAAGTCCATACGCTGTTTCCGGAGGAAATGGAAAGCAAAATGTGGAAGCTTCCGGTGCGGGATCTGTTTCTGGTGGGTGCGGCGACAGAACGAAAATTGAAAATGTACGGCATCTATACCATCGGTGATCTAGCCAAAGCGGATGTAAAGGTACTTCGTAAGCGGCTGGGAAAACACGGAGAGACCATCTGGCATTTTGCAAACGGGCGCAATGCTGATGCCGTAACACCGGAACCGGCGGAAAATAAGGGCTACGGAAACTCCATGACCACTGCGCAGGATGTTGTGACCCATGAGCAGGCGTATCAGGTCGTTTTGAGCCTTTGTGAGACCGTTGCCAGCCGGATGCGGCAGGATAACAAATGCGGCAGCTGTATATCCATTCATTTGCGAACCAATGAATTCCATCACTTTTCCCACCAGATGATGCTGCATGGCGCCACCAATATTACAACGGAAATTTTTGAAGCTGCCTGTAAAATATTTGATGAAGCATGGGACGGTGTCACGCCCCTGCGCCAGTTGGGGGTGCAAATGACAAGGCTTAGCAGTGAGCCTTACCAGCAGTTTGATCTATTCTCCGGAATGACACCGGTACAGTATGAGAAAAAGCTACGGCTGGACGAGACAGTGGATGCGCTGCGGGATAAATTTGGAGAGGATATTATTCGAAGAGCGAAGTTTGCCCAGAATCCGGAGGGGCATATGTCCGGCGGTTTGGACAAGGCTCGCAGAACGGGTGTAACGAAGCCTGTGCCGGATGAATTTTAGGGTGGAAAAAGGGAAGTGGATGCACTATAATGGACGAAAAGGAATTGGAGGTTTTTGTATGTCCATCGTAAAATTCTATCGAAATGACCTCAATGCGCCCAAGACTACCATGCCTGCCCATCTTGGCGCAAACGCCATCATTACCTGTAAAGGAAAACTGCTTTTGGAAAAACGGCGGGATTCCAATACATGGGGCCTTGTGGGCGGCGGCGTGAAAAAAACAGAAACGGAACGTCAGGCAATTTCCCGGGAAATATACGAGGAGTTGGGCTTGCGGATTCCCAAAGAAAAGTTTACGAAACTGGCTGTCTATGGCGAACCGGGCCGGATCGCTGCCTTCCGGGATGGCAGCATTTGGCGAATGGTAATCGTTGTGTTTGGACTTGAATTTGAAGAAGAACCGCAGATGCAGATTAGTGCGGAATCCCGTGATTTGCATTTTTTCTCCAAGGATGAGTTGAAAAACATTGATATTGTGGTGACTCACAGCGATATTGTGGAGGACTGGTTTATTAACCGGAATGAATAAAGTATAAATATTTCTGTATTTTTTGAAATATTACTTGTATATTCATAAAATTCATGTTAATATACATTTTGACGGCGCAGTATCCTAGTCAGGATGGCCATTTTCCAGGAAGGGCCTAAAAATCCTTTGAAGGGCACATCGATGAAGTCCCTGGTGTCTGCTTTTTACGCCCAGTTTAGGGTGGGTGCTGGGGGTTAAGGATCCCGGGCGCGCTCCAATGGCATGGAGCATACGACCCGGTTTCCGTGGAGACTTGAAGCTTGTGCGACGATGGCGGGAACTCCCGCGTGGGAAGCCTCCTTCGCGTACGAATCAGGTATGAACCTGCAATGCAGTGCGCAGAATCGCGTTGCTGCGTGTAGTGTAGCCTGCCTTGAGTGATCATGCGGGGAAAGAGGACAAACAGCCGGTTTGCGGTGGCCACGCAGCTGCTGTTATCGCTTCTGGAAACCATGCTTGCAAAAGAGGCTAAGACTATGGCACATTCTGCCGTGGAAATCACCTAGGCTGTCGTAATGGGGCAGACAGGGGATTACAGTACGGACTAAGTGGCAATCGGGTATTCATTTTGGCAACACTTGAACGGACGGATCAAATGGAAACGGCCTGACCGGCAACGACAGGTTCTGTTCGGGGAAATCCAACCCGACCTAAGCCGTAAGATTTATCCTGTCTGCTGCCGTCATTTTATGATAATTAAGGAGAATTCCTGTGTCTAAATCTGACCCATCTGCTCTAAGGAAGGAGCGGAATAAAACGATCCGCTGGGTCGTCACCATTTTTATTGTTACCATCTTCGTATCTGGATCCATTACGCTGATATCTGATGAGATCATGGCTACCAGCGGAATTGCTGTTGCTTTCATAATTCTTTTTGCTATCGTACTGATTGGTATTGTCTTTGATGTGATAGGTATGGCTGTTGCGTCGGCTGATGAAAAGCCGTTTCACTCCATGGCTGCCAGAAAAGTGCCCGGTGCATTGGAAGCTATCACACTTTTGCGTAATGCGGAGCGGGTCAGCTCCATTTGTAATGACGTAGTCGGTGATATCTGTGGCGTCGTTGCAGGCTCTGCTTCTGCTACTGTAGCAGTTCAGATTGTTCAGAATTTTGAATTTTCGTGGCCCAATATGGTGTCGCTGGTCCTTTCCGCACTGGTTGCGGGGTTGACAGTTGGTGGCAAGGCTATTGGCAAAACTTTTGCGGTGAATTCCTGCACAAGCATTGTACACAATGTAGGTAAATTGATTAATACCATGCGCCATTTGCCGGAATTTTTTAAGAAGAAATCAAAGTGATTGGTCGTGTCTTACAGTGCGTATTTTAGATAGAATCAACGGTCATAGCGATCTTACTGCGCTGAATCCTAAGCAGCAGGAGCAGCTTTGCTGCGAGATTCGGGATTTTCTGGTTTCTCATGTGGCAAAAACAGGAGGACATTTGGCATCCAATTTGGGTGTGGTTGAACTGAGTGTAGCCTTGGAAACCGTATTTGATACGAATAAAGACCGTCTGGTATTTGATGTTGGGCATCAGTCTTATGTCCATAAGCTGCTCACAGGACGCCAGACGGATTTTGCTCGTTTGCGTCAGCTTGGCGGCATTGCCGGTTTCCCAAAGCCTTCAGAAAGCGTCAGCGATGCCTTTGTTGCCGGTCATGCATCCAGCTCTGTATCCATTGCATTGGGTATGGCCCGGGCAAGAACCTTGCAAAACGAAGATTACCATGTGATCAGCCTGATCGGTGACGGTGCCGCCACAGGTGGCATGGCATATGAAGGCTTAAATGATGCTGCCGACAGCGCAGAGCCTATCGTGGTGATCCTGAATGACAACGAAATGTCCATTGACCGCAACGTTGGCGGCATGGCAAGACATTTAGCCCGGCTCCGTACGAAGGAACGGTATCTGGGTGCAAAGGAATGGTATCGGAATCTGCTTCTTAAAATCCCCGGTGGTAAGTGCATTTACCGTTGGACCCGTTCTGCAAAGGAATGGTTTAAGCGGGTAGTGCTGCCTACCACATTGTTTGAAAACATGGGCTTCACATACATGGGACCGGTGGATGGGCATGATCTGCAAGAGCTTATCCGTATATTAGGTGTTGCCAGAGATATGAAACAACCGGTGCTGGTGCATGTTATAACGAAGAAGGGACATGGCTACAAATTTGCCGAGGAATCTCCTTCCAAGTTCCATGGAGTCGGTAAATTTGATCCGGACTCCGGTCAATTACCGGGTAAAAATAGTGTGGATTTTTCTACGGCGTTCGGTCAAAAGCTTACCGAGCTTGCGCAACGCAACACAAAGATTTGTGCCATTACAGCAGCAATGCCTGCCGGTACCGGCTTGCTTGAATTTAAGGAAGCTTTCCCAAATAGACTTTTTGATGTAGGAATTGCGGAAGAACATGCTGTCTCTATGGCTGGTGGACTTGCAAAGCAGGGAATGATACCGGTCGTGGCGGTGTATTCCACCTTTTTGCAGCGGGCATATGACCAGCTTTTGCAGGATATTGCCATGCTGAAGCTTCATGTGGTCTTTGCTGTGGACCGTGCCGGACTTGTCGGTGAGGACGGAGAAACCCACCATGGTGTGTTCGACGTAGGTTTTTTGCGCCAGATTCCAGGAATGACTGTTTTGTGTCCTGCAAGCTGTGCAGAATTGTGTGAGATGCTTCGGTGGGCAGTGGAAGACTGCGATGGACCTGTTGCCATTCGGTACCCCCGGGGTGGAGACAGAAATTATACCGGTTCTGATTGGAATCATTTGTCGGATTCCGGAATTGTTACTCACCGGTCCGGACCGGATGTCACACTGCTGACCTATGGAACTTTGTTGGATAATGTTCTAGAAGCAGCTAACAAACTGGCATCTATGGGCTTTGAAGCTACAGTTTTGCGCCTAATGAAGATCGCTCCGCTTCCGGTTGATAGAATCATGCAGGAAATGGCGCCCAATGCGCCGTTGGTTATTGTTGAGGAAACCATGGCTAACTGCGGCATTTGCGATGCCCTTGCGCGTGAAATTTGCGAGAAGAAGCCCGGTCAGAGCATTTTTGGAATGGATCTGGGCTGTAGATATGTTACGCATGGCAGTGTAAAAGACCTGTATAATGAGTGTGGTTTAGATCCGGATTCTATTATGAACCGGGTGTTGGAGGTGCTTCAGAGTGAAAATTAAAAAGCGTCTGGATGTGCTTCTGACGGAGCGGATGTATGCAGAGAACCGATCCAAAGCTCAGGCGATCATTATGGCTGGCCAGGTGTATGTGAACGGACAGAAAGCGGATAAGCCTGGAACTTCTTATGAAGAAGCTGTCGAGATTGAGGTTCGCGGGGATACTTGTCCCTATGTCAGCAGAGGCGGTTTGAAGCTTGAAAAAGCGCTTCGTGACTTTGGCGTGAAGCCTGAGGGCTATGTATGCAGCGATTCCGGTGCGTCCACCGGTGGCTTTACGGACTGCCTGCTACAGCAGGGGGCCAGTAAGGTCTTTGCCATCGACGTCGGTTACGGCCAGCTGGATTGGAAGATTCGTTCCGATCCCCGGGTTATAGTAATGGAACGGACAAATATTCGATATGTGACCCCGGAACAGCTGGGTGAGCCTCTGGATCTTTCTGTGATCGATGTAAGCTTTATTGGCTTGGAGATTGTCCTTCCCACGATTAAGACTTTACTGAAACCTGACAGCGGACAGGTGCTGTGCCTGATCAAGCCCCAGTTTGAAGCAGGGAAGGAAAATGTGGGGAAAAAGGGCGTTGTCCGGGATTCTAAGATTCATCAAATGGTTCTGGATAACTTTGTAACACTGGTCAATACCTTGGGATTTACCATTTTGGGACTGACCTTTTCTCCTGTTAAAGGGCCCGAGGGAAATATTGAATTTTTGGGTCATTTGACCCTTGCGGAGCAGGAAGGCATCGTTCCGGATACCGCAAAAGTTGTCGCAGATGCGCATGCGGCATTAAAGGGGTGAGATGTTGTGAATAAGGTGATCCTAACGCCCAATCCTTATCGGGATAAGGGATTTCAAACTGTGCGAGAAGCACATAAGATACTAAGTGACGCCGGCGTAGATGTTAAAATCTGCCTGCCTTTTGAAGTGGACCGTTCTTTTGAACTGCCTAAGGATCTGCGCTTCTTCCGCTTGGATCGGGAGCTTCCGTCGGCACAGCTTATCGTTTGTTTTGGCGGCGACGGAACCATTCTTCACATGGCAAAAACTGCAACACGAACCGGAATCCCTCTGTTGGGTGTCAATATTGGTACCATGGGCTTTATGGCTGAGCTGGAGAGTACGGAACTGGACCAGTTAAAGCGGTTGGCTGTAGATGATTACACCATGGACAGCCGTATGATGCTGGATGTAACGGTTATGCGTGATAAAGACATTGTTTTTCATGATATCTCACTGAACGACGTTGTGATCACAAAGGGTGCCGTTGCCCGAATTGTACATCTGGGCGTGGAATGTGACGGGGTGCAGGCAATGGAGTGCGACGGTGACGGTGTCATTATTGCGACTCCCACCGGATCTACCGCATACAACCTTTCTGCCGGAGGACCTGTCGTTGAACCGGAGGCTCAAAATATTCTGATTACACCGATCTGCGCTCATGATATGAGCAGCCGCTGCATGGTGGCTTCGGAAAACCGTGTGATCACAGTGCAGCTTACCCGAAATGCAAGGCGTAATGCTTTTCTGTCCGTTGATGGGGGAAAGGCCCTTCGGTTGAATATGGGAGATGTTGCTACCATTAAAAAGTCGGAACGGCAGACCCGGCTGATCCGCTTGAAGGATAGGAGTTTTTATGATCTTGTAAATGCTAAATTTAGAAATTATGGATGAGGGTGCGGATATGAAAAGTCAGAGACAGGCTAAAATTATGGAGATTATCTCTAATCGCAATGTGGAAACACAGGAGCAGCTTCTTTCTGAGCTGCAGAGTGCAGGCTTTCGCAGTACACAGGCTACCATTTCCCGGGATATAAAGGAACTGCGCATTGTAAAGGAATTGACGAGCTTTGGCACATACCGTTATACCGCTGCGTCAGAGGAGGTTGGCGCCACATTTTCTTCCAAACTCAATACGATCTTCCGGGAGTGCATCACAAGCTTTGATTATGCCCAGAATATCGTTGTGATCCGCACTTTGCCGGGTCTTGCTTCCGCTGCGGCGTCTGCCATTGATGCCATGAATATGAGCGTGATCGTTGGTACAATTGCAGGTGACGATACTGTGTTTATCGTTATGCGGGATAACAATGCTGCTGCCGCTTTTTGCGGTGAGATTAAGAACTTGCTGCTGTAAAGAAATGGAGGGAGCGCCATGCTGAGTCTTCTGCATATTGAGAATATTGCGGTCATTGAGCGCTCGGATATTTCTTTTGATCCCGGCTTCAATGTGCTGACGGGTGAGACCGGTGCCGGTAAGTCCATCATTATTGATGCCATATCGGCGATTCTCGGTGAGCGGGCGTACCGTGATATGATCCGTACCGGAGCCAATAAAGCATCTGTTCGGGCGGTGTTTACGGATGTTCCGCAGCTTTCCTGGTTTTCCGAAAACGGTGTGGACTATGATCCGGAAACGATTGTTCAAAGAGAGATCTACTTAGACGGCAGAAATATCTGCCGTGTCAACGGCACATTGGTCACAGTGTCCATTTTGCGGAAGCTTGGGATTCAACTGATCAATATCCACGGACAGCATGATTCCGCCAGTTTATTTGATGAAGCAAATCATCTTCGATTTTTGGATGATTTTGCGGAAAACAGCGACATTCGGCAGCAATATGCGGAAAAATACGGATCTGTTGAGACGATTCGGCGGGAAATTGACCGGCTGAATATGGATGAAAGCGAAAAGCTGCGTCGTATGGAAACCCTCCGCTATCAAATCGCGGAGATCGAACGGGCTGAGCTGGAGCCGGGTGAGGATGAAGTCCTGGAAGCACGCAGAAAGGTGCTGCAGAATGCGGAAAAGATTAGCGACGCTATGAATGACGCTGTTGAGAATCTTTATGGTAACGATGACAGTGACGGCGCTGCTTCTATGCTGATGAGCGCGGAACGAGCCTTGGCACGCATTGCAAAATTCGACGATTCTATTGCTGCGTTGCATGAAAAAGTTGCGGATCTTATGTATCAGGTGCAGGATGCCGCGGAGGAAGCCCGGGACGCACGGGACGAATTGAGTTATTCCGCCGGAGAACTGGATGACATAGAATCCCGGTTGGATGTGATTCATAAGCTGCGCCGTAAATACGGCGCTACCTGCGAGGATATTCTTGCGTTTCTTGCCCAGGCTAAGAAGGATCTTGACGAGATCGAATTTGCCGATGATATGCTGGAACGGCTGAAGAAGAAGCTTTCAAAGGCCGAAAAGGAAGCGTGGGATGCGGCTTACGATCTTCGCAAAAACCGCCAACAGACTGCAACGGTGCTTGCACAGCGCATTTTGACGGAACTTGCCCAGCTGGATATGCCGAGAGTGCAGTTCTCCTGTGAATTTACCGAATTGGAACTAACAGCTAACGGTGCGGATGTGGTTGCGTTTTATATGTCTGCAAATGCCGGTGAGGCTCTGAAGCCCATGAGCAAGGTTGCTTCCGGCGGTGAATTGGCACGGATTATGCTGGCAATGAAGAATGTGCTTGCGGAGCAGGACCGCGTGAGCACACTGGTATTTGATGAAGTGGATACCGGTGTTTCTGGTCGAGCTGCCCAAAAGGTTGCCGAAAAGCTGAGAAGTGTGGCCCGCAATAAGCAGGTGCTTTGTGTGACCCATCTGCCGCAGATTGCGGCATTGGGAGATACCCATATGCTGATTGCGAAAAGCGAACGGGACGGCAGGACCTTTACATCAGTTACGCCCTTGGATATTGAGGGGCGCAAGCAGGAGCTGGCCCGTATCATAGGCGGAGCCAATATTACAGAAAACACGCTTAAGAGCGCGGAAGAGATGCTGTCTTGTTAAATTACTTGACAAATTCTGTGCTTTTTGCTAGGATACCAGTAACACATTGATGGGAACAAGTAAGCGTTCCATTTTCCGTCAGAGAGCTGCCGGCTGGTGCAAGGCAGTGGGAAAACGCGCCGAAATACCTCCCGGAGTGGCCTGCCTGAAAAACGCAGTAGGGGAGGACGGGGTCGCCCGAAACAGCGAGAGGCGCTATACGGCGCTGTGAGGGTATGGCTGTGAGGCTATACTGAACCAGAGGTGGTACCGCGTAGTTTTACGCCCTCTGTCCCAAGGGACGGAGGGCTTTTTTCGTACCTCAATCCGCAAATCTAAAATCTGGAGGAAAATGAAATGAAACTGTATGATGAACTGGTCGCCCGTGGCTTGATTGCGCAGGTGACCAACGAGTACGAGATCCGGGATATGATCGACAACGGCAAGGCCACATTCTATATTGGCTTTGACCCTACTGCCGATTCTCTGCATGTGGGTCACTTTATGGCGCTTTGCCTCATGAAGCGGCTGCAGATGGCAGGCAATAAGCCCATTGCCCTGATCGGCGGCGGTACTGCCATGATCGGCGACCCTTCCGGCCGTACTGATATGCGCAGCATGATGACGCAGGAGACGATCCAGCACAACTGCGACTGCTTCAAAAAGCAGATGGAGCGCTTTATCGAGTTTGGCGATGGTAAGGCCCAGATGGTAAACAATGCCGATTGGCTGCTGAATCTCAATTATATTGATTTTATTCGTGAGATCGGCGGCTGCTTCAGCGTGAATAATATGCTTCGCGCGGAGTGCTTTAAGCAGAGAATGGAAAAGGGTCTGAGCTTCCTGGAGTTCAACTACATGCCCATGCAGTCCTACGACTTCTACTACCTGTTCCAGCACTACGGCTGTAATATGCAGTTCGGCGGCAATGACCAGTGGAGCAATATGCTTGGCGGTACCGAGCTGATCCGCAAGAAGCTGGGCAAGGATGCCCACGCGATGACCATCACTCTTTTGCTGAACAGCGAAGGTAAGAAGATGGGTAAGACCGCCAAGGGTGCTGTGTGGCTGGATCCCAACAAGACCTCTCCCTTTGATTTCTATCAGTATTGGCGCAATGTGGAGGATGCGGATGTCCTCAAGTGCATCCGTATGCTGACCTTCCTGCCCATGGCAGAGATCGAAGCAATGGCAGATTGGAAGGACGCTCAGTTGAACACTGCCAAGGAGATCCTTGCATACGAGCTGACTAAGCTTGTCCATGGCGAGGAAGAGGCAGATAAGGCGAAAGCCGCAGCCAAGGCACTGTTTGCGGGAGGCGGTGACGATGCCAATATGCCCACCACCGAGATTTCCGCAGAGCAGCTGGTGGACGGCAAGATCGGTATTTTGAATTTGATGGTTGCATGCGGTTTGGCCCCCTCCAATAAGCAGGCCCGTCAGCTGGTTGAACAGGGCGGTGTATTCGTCAATGATGAAAAGGTTCCTGCAGCTCAGTTTGCGGTTACTGAGGAAATGCTGAAAGAAGGCGTCAAGATCCGTAAGGGTAAGAAGGTTTTCCACAAGGCTGTTTTGGCATAAGAATGGAGGCTTAACATGAAGCTCAACTATAAACGCACGATTCTTGTGGGTTTCGCATTTTTCCTGATCAGTGCATTCTGGCAGGCCTACGATGCAACAATCCCAGTGATTCTGACAAACAAATTCGGTATGACTCAGACATGGTCCGGCGTTATCATGGCACTGGATAATATTCTTGCGGTATTTATGCTTCCTATTTTCGGTGCGCTGTCTGATAAGTGCCTTGGAAACCGGTTTGGTAAGCGGACGCCATTTATTACCATCGGCACGACCATTGCTGCCATTGTGCTTGTTTCACTGTCTTTTGTGGATGCTATGCAGTTGCAGAACATCCACGATGTCAGCAAGATCGATGATCCTGCTGCTTTGTCTGTAATCTATGATACCCAGTCGAATAAGGAACTGCTGACACCGGAAGGCGAAAGGTTTGTTCTTGCAGACGAATTTACAAAAGAAGAATTTGCGGCCATTCGAAGCACGGATAAGGATTCTGACTATACAAACTATGTTGCGCCTGCCCGGCAGGCCTATGCTGCTGATGTTACCGCAAAGCAGCCGGCTGCACTGATCCTGTTTGTGGTGCTGCTGCTCATTTTGCTTGTAGCAATGGCGATATTCCGCAGCCCTGCTGTTGCGTTGATGCCGGATGTAACCGTAAAGCCCCTTCGAAGCAAGGCAAATGCCGTCATCAACCTGATGGGTACTGCCGGTGGCATTCTTGTTTTGGTGCTGGGTATGGTATTTGCTACCTCAGCAGTAAAGAACGCCCTAATGAATTACACTGTTTTCTACGGTGTTGTAGCCGCGATTATGATCGGTGCTCTGGTAGTCTTCCTGCTGACTGTTCGGGAGAAGGCATGGTCTAAGCAAATGGCTGTAGACAGTGTTCGTCTTGGCATTGAAGAGGAAGAGGAAACCAAGGCTGAGAAGCGCAAGCTGAGCAAATCCGAGGTTCGTTCGCTGATCTTTATTCTGGCATCCATTGCACTGTGGTATTTTGGTTATAACGCAGTTACATCCAAATACGCTGTCTATGCAGGCAATATTCTGCAGAAGGACTATAATACGACCTTGTTGATTGCACAGGGCGCCGCCATTGTTGCCTACCTGCCTGCCGGTATGGTTGCATCCAAGATCGGCAGAAAAAAGACCATTATGGCTGGTGTCGTTATGTTGGCGGTTGCCTTTGGCAGTGCTGCGTTTATGCGTGCAGGCAGCCCTACGTGGCTGATGAATGTTCTGTTCGCACTGGCCGGTATTGCATGGGCAACCATTAATGTCAATTCGTTCCCCATGGTTGTGGAGATGTGCTCCGGAGGTGATATCGGCAAATATACCGGTTTCTATTATACTGCTTCCATGTCTGCCCAGATTGTGACGCCCATGCTTTCCGGCGCATTGATGGATAACATGGGCATGACCGTTTTGTTCCCCTATGCCGCTGTATTTGTTGCGCTGGCGTTTGTCACAATGGCTTTGGTAAAGCACGGCGATGTAAAGGTGGAGGCAAAGCAGGGGCTGGAAGCCTTTGATAATGACTGAAATGACGGTTCTGTTATTAATTGCTGTATTTCTTGTGTTTTTGTTTCTTCTTTCCCAGAAGGGGAGGTCGGGGCATGAGGGCCTTTCTGCGCTGCGTGGCTGGAATTATGCCCACCGGGGTCTGCATAGCGAAGGGAAGCCGGAAAATTCCATGGCTGCTTTTCGGGCTGCTTTAGAGCATGGGTACGGTATCGAGTTTGATGTCCATTTGATGAAAGACGGTAATCTTGCCGTAATTCATGATTCTTCTTTGAGGCGTACAGCGGGAGCCGATGTGCGGATCGAGGATCTGTCTGCTGGTGAGCTTTCCAATTATCCTCTGGAGGGAACAGTGGAGGTTATTCCAACATTTCAGCAGGTTCTTGAGCTCTGTTCCAGCAAGGCACCTATGATTATTGAACTGAAATCAGTAGCAGGTAATTTTGTCCAGCTTTCTAAAGCCGTCTGCGATGCTTTGGACGGATATTCCGGATCGTACTGTATAGAATCCTTTGATCCAAGATGTGTTCGTTGGCTCCGGCTGAACCGCCCGGATGTTATCCGCGGACAACTTGCTGAGAATTTCTTGAAGAGCAAGGCTTCGAAACTCCCATTCTTATTAAAGCTGGCCATGACATTGAATCTTCCCAACTTTTACACAAGACCGGATTTTGTTGCCTATAAATTCTCGGATCGAAAGAATTTGAGTGTCTGGCTTTGCAGAAAGATTTGGAGAATTCAAGGCGTGACATGGACTCTGAGAGACCCTAGGGATCATTTGACCGCTGTAACAGAAGATTGGATCCCTATTTTTGAGCACTACAATCCATGAAAAATGCACCGCCATCGGCGGTGCATTTTACTTATACTTGTTTGTGGAATTTAAGGCTTTGAAGCAGATGCATAATCCGGAAGTCCATAGCCACGAATGGTCGGGTCGCCTACAAATACATAACGGACAGCAACTGTACCGGCAACATTGCCCTCGATTACTTTTATACAGTTCCCCAAAGTTCCGCAGACGATACCAACATGGTCAGACCATCCGGTGTTATCTTCGTCGGCAGCACCTGCAGCGGAATAGTATATGATATCGCCCGGAAGGGGGGTGTAGTCATCGTTTTCTTCCCAGCGGCCCATATTGCTGAATAATCCGATTTGCCGCTGGCAGCCGCATTCCGCTGGAATCAAGGTGGTCAGATCTGTCTGGATTGCAATCGTGCTGACAAAGGTGGCACACCACTTATCCGTAAACTTTACTGCGTAGCCTTGAGCAAGCGGAGTGTGATTATTATAAATGTCGATGATGGGTTTGTGACTGCCGTCGTTCCAGTTGACACCCATCCATTGATTTGCAGTATCGATGTACTGTTGCCGCAGCTGCGCTTCCTCTGGGGAAATATCTCTGGCATAGCCGAAACGGAAAAGATCTGGCAGAATCAGGAGAATAGCGCCAATTAGAATCAAGACAAGGATGAAAATACACAGAGGGATTGCCCATTTTTTCTTGTATACCATAATTACACCCCCAATCGTATATATCGATTATAACAGAGGGGAGAAGATAAAGCTATTGTAAAATGTGCTTACAGGAAAAAATAGAGTGCAAGGGTCAATAAGGCAGTATTGTTGTCATCTTTGCTGTCTCCTGCCATCAGCAGCAGAAGAAGAACGATTAAAAGATCCCCTGTGTCAATTTCCTTTGGAAGCAATCTGCGCAGGAAATCACCTGCATAGATGTGTTTGTTCTGCACTTCTTTATGCACCGGCGGCGGGGGAAAAGGGGGGTCTACAGGCGGGCAAACCGGATTTGCGGGCGGGTTTGGCTTTGGTTGGGGTCGATGGGTTTGCGTCGGTGCAACAGGATCGGGAATACGGTTTTTACGATAAGTTCCATCGGGTTGAGGGATATAGCGGTTATACATAATTTCACCTGCCAGGATTCAGTAACGAGCTGCCGCTGCCCAGAAAAGAAGTGGCAAGGCTGGCAATTTTGGCTGCACGCATCGCTTTTTCCAATTTTGTGATCCGTTCCTTGCATAGGTACGGACTTAATGCCTTGAGTAACTGCTGTTGATTCCGGTCGATACCTGTCCGCTGCGCAATGCCGGCAACTTTTTGCATCATATTAAGGTCAATTCCGGCAGGCAAAGCAGTAGGCTTCGGCGGTGCTGGTGCCGGTTCTGCAGCCGCTGATTCCTGTTGGGGGCCAGAGAGCGCTTGTGCCATGGACATGAGCTGGGACATCATTTGCGGATTTCCGAGAATGGCATTTATTTTCTGCTCCATTTCATCCATTACCACTGCCTCCCATCTGCCGAAGGAAGGCTTTTACCTCTGGAGTATTCATCATTTGTGTGATGGTTTCTTTCACAGCACTGTAGTTTCCGGCGTTGGCTTGCTCCATTGCGCTTTGTAACTGCTCGCTGTGAGATTGCTGCAGCGCTGAATATAGTTTCTTACCCGCATCGCTTTGCGCCAGACGCCTGGCTTCTTCCATGGAGATTCTGCCGCGTTGTTCCGTATTCTTCTTATCCATAAACAAGCCTCCTGTTACATGTGGGTGATTCCTTAACAGTATATGTGATGCCGGGCGTACATGTGACCGAAAAATAGGAAATTACAGCTAGATATATGGAAATTTTTGCATAACTGTGTTATACTATTAAAAAAGCTACAGTTGGTGTATTATGAAGATCCTTGTTTTATCCGATTCCCATGCGGGTCTTAGTTTTATGCGCTATGCCATCGGCGCTGTCAAACCGGATGCTGTGATCCATTTGGGTGATTACTTCGATGACGGTCAGACGGTTGCGGCAGAGTATCCGTATCTCGTATTTCATCAAGTTGGCGGTAATTGTGACCGTTACCGAAGCTACGAGATCCGTCCGGAAGTATTATGCTATCCGGTTTGCGGGGTTAAACTGTATATGGTTCACGGCCATAATCATCATGTGAAAAGCAGTTTGTACCATTTACTTTCCGATGCCAGGAAAAATTCCGTACAGGCGGTAGTATATGGACATACCCATAATCCGGACTGCCATCAGGAAGAGGACGGGCTTTGGGTCATGAACCCCGGTGCTTGCGGTTCCTATGGCGGAAGTGTAGGATTAATCGAAACAGATAACGGAAAAATTACAGCCTGCCGCATTTTACGGCAGGCAGAATTGGAGGCTTTCATATGATTTTGACAGTTGATATTGGCAATTCCAATATTGTTTTGGGCGGCGTCAGAGATGATGAGATCGTGTTTGAAGCGCGGCTTCGAACAGATGCAACGAAAACATCTGATGAATACTGCATCGATTTAAAGATGATCCTTGAGGTATATAAAATCAACGCGGAGATAATCGATGGTGCAATCATTGCGTCTGTTGTTCCTCAGGTTCTGAACTCCATGCAGACAGCAATTAAAAAACTAACCGGGAAAACAAGTCTGGTTGTTGGCCCGGGGCTAAAGACCGGATTGAACATTAAAATCGAGAATCCCTCCCAGACCGGTGCGGATCTTGTTGTGGGCAGCGTCGCGGCGTTGCGGGAGCATAAACCTCCGCTGATCGTGATCGATATGGGAACCGCTACAACAATTGTTGTACTGGATGAAACGGGAGCGTTGGTTGGAGGCTGCATTTGTCCCGGTGTTAAAATCTCCATGGATGCGCTGACAGACCGGACAGCGTTGCTGCCCGGCCTACAGCTGGACCAGCCAAAGCGTGCAATCGGCAGAAATACCATAGATTGCATGCGCAGCGGAATCATGATGGGCAATGCTTGCATGCTTGACGGCATGGTGGAGCGAATGGAAGCAGAGCTTGGGGCTAAAGCGACTGTGGTTGCTACCGGCGGTATTGCAAAGTTCATTACGCCTCTGTGCAAGCGGGAAATGATCTACGACAAGGACCTGATCGTAAAGGGCCTTGCCGCGTTGTACAGGGACAATAAGCGGTCTTGATCAGAAGAAAGTAAACAGGCAGACAAGGATCGTAACGATGCCTGCGCTGGTTGCAGCGGTAAGGGCATAGTCCAGTGCCTTATTCAATAGTTCTCTTGGCGTTGCTGCGTTGGGATAGAACGAAGCCTTTCTCGGGGTGTATCGGATAATCTTGCTGTTTCTTCTGTAAGTTGTGTTTGTTTTCATGTTTGTATCCTCCTTTTTGATTTATGACAATAGGATACAACATGAATAGTACAATAAAACGGACAGATGCGGAAATAAACGCTCGTTTTTTCGAAAATAACTCTATTGAAACATATAAAGAAATGTGCTATTATGTAATCAATCTATTCACCCGGAGGTAGGGTATGGGTAATTTTGATAATTTATTGGCTATGTGGAGTAGGGTGTGTGAAGTCTCCAAACCGATACTGCAGAAGATGGGACTCTTTTTAAAGGAATTTTGGGCTGCGTGTAAGGTCGCCGGTAAGCTGTTGTACCGCTTGCGTAAGGTGTTTCTTGCAATCCCCGTTGCCTGGGGTGCGGTGTATCTGGCTTTCTATAATCTGGAAAACCTGCCTAAGGTGGTTGGACTGGATTTGCAGATCACCGGTGATTTTGATATTCAGGTAGTTCGCGAGCTTGCTGTTCTTGGTCCGGTAGCATTGACAGCTCTTTGTCTTTTGCTGATGTTCGTTTCCCGAAGAACATTGACACCTTGGTTAGTAAGCATATTTACCCTTGTACTGCCGCTGCTCATTCTGCTTTCAAATGTCTTCCCGGTATAAATAATTACTCCCCATTGCATTTGCAATGGGGAGTTTTTTATTGATTCAAAAGCGTAAACAGCTCATCCATGGTATATGCGATTCCTGCGGCTCCGGCACTGACCATGCTTTCCACAGTTCCGTAACCCCAGCTGACGCCGATGGTGGGGATGCCATGTGCAGCGGCACCGATTACATCAAATGCTGTATCGCCGACCATCATGGCTTCTGTCACATTGCCAGTCTGTTCCAGCAGATAAGCGATCACATCTGCCTTGGCATCACGGACACCATCCATTGTTGCTCCGGCAATGATATCAAAGTAAGGCGCAAGGTTAAATTTGGTCAGGATCTCAACTGCCATCCATTCCGGTTTGGAGGTGGCAACATATAAATGATGACCCTGAGTCTTTAATTCCTTCAGCAGGTTCTCTATGCCGTCATAAGGGCTGTTTTCGAACATTCCAATGGGAATGTAGCGCTTGCGATAGACTGCCACAGCCTCATCCAGACGGTCAACAGGTACGCCGTGCTTAAAGAACGTTTCCCGCAAGGGAGGGCCAACAAATACACGCATTTCCTCCCGGCTGGGAACAGGAAGACCGAAATACTCCAAAGTTACAGTTGCACAGTTGAGAATTCCTTCGCCGGAATCTGTCAATGTGCCGTCCAAATCAAATAGAATTGCTTTTGCCATATTGTTACATCCTTTTTCTATTTTCACTATTATAGCATGGAGGAAGGGCAATGTCAAAAAGTTCATAAAAACTCCTCATCCTTAGGATGAGGAGTTTATGGCGGAGAGTGTGAGATTCGAACTCACGGTGGGTCGCCCCATCACTAGTTTTCAAGACTAGCTCCTTAAACCACTCGGACAACTCTCCGTGTGCTCTAAATAATATCATTTGTCCATGAAAATGTCAAGAAACATTCTGGACGCAAAACGAACTTTGCCCTTGACAAAGCACTAGGGGTATGCTAGAATACTTTGGCAATCAAGTGAATATTCATCTTGTTTGATTCGGAGTGATACCCAAGAGGCCGAAGGGGCTCCCCTGCTAAGGGAGTAGGCGTCTAAAAAGCGCGCGAGGGTTCAAATCCCTCTCACTCCGCCAATGAAATCCGGTTAGGAAATTCATCCTGACCGGATTTCTTCTTTGTTTTCGGCACTTTTGCGGGATAAAAGTTAGGAATGCCTTGAGGTGGTTTTTCTTTTTCCCTTACGTTTTCCCTTATAGATCCAAAATACCCTTGATATAGGCCTCCATTCGGATTGCACTGGCCTCCTGCATTTGGTTGGTCACGTGGCCATAAACATCCAAAGTAAAGGCTGCGGTGGCATGGCCAAGGTTGCCCTGAACGGTCTTGATATCATCTCCAGAACGCAGAGACGCAACCGCGTAACTGTGCCGGAGATCGTGGAATCTCGCATCCGGTCTGCCAATGGCTGTGACGATTTCTTTGAAATTCCGCACCACGGTCTGTGGAATCAGATTTCCTCCCAACTCATTTGTAAAAACCAAATTCAGAGGATTTGACCAAGCAGCACCTGCTTTCTCCTTGTGCTCATACTGCTGTAGCTTACGATCTCTGAGCAACTGCATAACCCAGGGCGCGGGTGTGATCCTACGTGGTTTATCATTCTTCAAAGAAACCAAGCGGAATTGACCTCCCACTTTCTTTTCCTTCTGTAGCTGCTTGCTGATCAGTATGGTGCCTCGCATGAAGTCAACACGATCCCAGGTCAGCCCAAGGACTTCTCCCTCACGCAGACCTGTAAACAGTGTGATCGTGTACAGGAGTTCAAGAGGATGACCTTTGACAGCATCCAGAAACAGCTTTGTTTCTGCCTCATCCAGCGGTTGCAGTTCCTTTTTCTCAACGCGCGGCAGGATGCAGGAGTTCATGGGATTGAACCGTATGTAACCATTGGCAACTGCCTGCTGTAAGGCTTTGTGAAGGATTCCATGAACGTTTTTCACCGTCTTGGGTGAAACTGCAGCACGGTCCTTTGTTGGCTCTCTCAGACTGTTGTAAAAGCTTTGGACTAAATGGGTGTCCAGTGCATCCATTCGAATCGCTCCAAGACCGGGTTTGATATGGGTGCGGATGGTAGCATTGTAGGCAGCAACGGTAGATTCCTTTACGCCTCCTAAATACTGACTTGCCCATACATCCAACCATTCAGCAACTGTCATTTTGCAAGGTGCTATATAGGTTGCCGAATCAAGGGCTGCCAAAGCAGCTTTCAATTTCTGAGAAACTTCCTTTTGCGTCTTGCCGGTTATACTGCGCTGAATCTGTTTACCTGTTCCAGGATCGAAACCGGCGGTATAACGAGCCTCATAATAAGTATAGGTCTTTCCGTTGATCGTTCTTGTGATCTTACGGATCGATCCCATACCGGAAGTTGATTTTTTGCTTTGCGGCATAAATATTACTCCTTTCGTTGCCGCATAGCAGGTACACCTATATTATACCATACAAGCGGTCTTTCCGCAACGATCTTAGTGCTTACTCAGGTAGTCAATCACCGCTTCCAGAGGGATGCGATAGTTGCGTCCGACCCTTACACTATGAATTGTTCCGGAACGGACCAACTCATAAGCGGTGTTATGACTGACCACCAATATTTCAGCCACCTGCCTGACACAGAGGACAGGTGGATATTTATTTTGCAGGTTAGATGATGTCATAGTATCAACCTCCTCTGTCATCGAACCAATAGGCTTGGAAAAGAGTACCGTCGTGGAGTAGAAAACGACCACGGGCATCCTTGGGAATTTGTTCCGCTGCTGCCGTGCTATCCAGAATGATTTGTGACAGGATGGTATCTGCACGACCGCAGATCCGGCAGTTCACATTGTTCTTGATCTGACCGGAAAGAATGTTGGCATCCGGACGCTGCGTGGCAAGAATCAGGTGGATGCCAAAGGCACGGCCTTGTCGGGCAATCATAGAAAGCTTGCTTTCAATTTTGCGGACGACTTCTTTTTGATCTATACTAAGACCAGTCTTGTCCAACACCTCTGCAATCTCATCACAGGCGAAGATATACCGTGGCAGGTCTTCTCCTGTGGTTTCGTTATAACGGTCAATGTTGGGCTGCCCGGAGGCTGCCAGCAAGGCTTTGCGTCTTTGTAACTCGTCCACAAGCTCTGTCAGGAGCACAAGAGTAGATTCTTCTTCAATGCACATCCTGCATTGCTTGTGCCAGATGGGTGGGAAATCCACGCCGCCTTTGAAATCGGCGATGGAAACTACAGCGCCTTTCTTGATTGCCTGCATGAGGAGTAGTTTTAGCAGAACACTTTTACCGCTTCCGGTAGAACCGCCCAAGAGAATGTGCGGGACTTTTACAAGATCCACAGTGACCGGTCCGGTAAAGCTTTCTCCCAAGACCAGAATGAAAGGCTTTTGGGAGAGGTACTTGTCATTCCAGTCTATCACCTCCGGAAGATCCGTTCTGGCAGGAACAGTATAGAGAAGAACACGGCTTTTCCCAGACCCATATTTCATCTTGACAACGGTGATGTCCAGGATGGTCTCAATAGCTGCCTGCTTATCCTCCCATGTCTTCAGAGGTATGCCTTGGGAACTGAACTCCCAGACTGAAATACGAGGATTCTGTTTGTCCTTGTACTTCCGTTTCAGAGAAGGCACCATATCGGTATGGTTCACAAGGCCAATACTTCGAAGCTGATCCTGAGCAGCCTTCTTTCCAAGAGGAAACAGAATGAGTATGGTAAGGAATACGCCGCCAATTAGCAGGTATACAGCAAGGATGTGCTGCATTACAAAGCTGGCTATGGGCGAAAGCAGCGCAGTGGTCTCGGCGGTGAGTGCAATCTCGTCTTGTTTACTCCACACAAGAATGGCTCCAAGGATATAGAGGGCGACGAAAATCAGTTTCACAGGCGCGTCGGAGGTCGAATTGGGTCTAGGGAAATGTTCCCGGAGACTGGAACGGCGTTGCAGCCGTTCCTTTTCAAATCGTCTCATGAGGGACCTCCCGAATGGTGCCATCCTTCCGGAATTCTGTTACCGAGTGGATCCGTCGCAGGAATGCATTCCAGGTTTCCAACTTGTCCCTCTGGATTTTGGGGTATTGCTGATCCAAGGGGATGTTGGAGGTGATGTAAACGGTAAGGTAACAGGCAATCCGGTCGTGATACCGGGCAGGCAACATCAAGGGGTAGATATCCAGGTAATTCAGCATTGCTGAGATAGGTATCTCAGAATGGAACTCCTCGAACACAAGCACCGACTGTCCCTTATAGGCATCAAACTGGACATTACCTCTTGCGGGGTAGTGGGTGATGCGGCAGATTTCCTCCGGAGGGTGTTTTTCGTAGATGCTCCGGGTTTTGCCAGTGCCGCTGTCTCCCCAAAGATAATGGACCTTGATAAACCGGTTTTCGGTTAAATACTTTTCAAACCGGATATCCTGACGGAGCTTATCAATATGTTCCAGGTGAAAAGCAAAGCTGGGATCTATTGCAAGGATCTCCTGGTTGGTCATGCCGTCCTTAACGCATTGCAAAAGCTTTGCGTACTTGGGGCTTTTCTCAGAGGCCTCGTTAGGCAACTCGCCGAATTCCTTGAAAGTACCATCTACACTGGTTTCGGATTTGCGGGTTTCCGCCCACTTGCCTTCCTTCCTGATGTAGGCCCGATTATCCTCGGCTGTTCCGTTGGCCTTGTCAATATGGGCGGTAGGAAACCGCTTCTTGACAGTACCAAACCGCATAGGCGAGGATGAGTAGAGGAAAACGTGCGTGTGATATGTCCCGGATTCGCCAATCTCGTCAGCCATGCAGAAATAGTCGGGGTTAAACTTCTGTGCACGGTCGATGATCTCATCGTGGGTCATACCGTGGTCTTGGGGGTTGTTAATAGTCAACTGCCACTTGCGTGACTGGATTTGGTTTTCGTGCATAGGCAAATCCTCCTTTGTGCTACTGCTACTTCGCTCGCATAGGTAATACTAACCTATGCGAGCGGGGACTTCTCCCGCGTTACGGCGGGGGATATTTT
>JAFQUA010000005.1 GCA_017408725.1 Oscillospiraceae bacterium | reverse complement strand
TTCAGTATCCTGCTGTTCTTTGGGAATCTTATTCCCCCGGAACACCTCGTATAAGTCCTCACGGACAGTGCGTTTTACAAATAATGTTTGGGGATTTTGCGGCAGATGCCCCAATTTTCCGTGCAGGCGCACATCGCCACGATAGGCGCAGCGCAGACCGGAGATCACCTTGAGGGTAGTGGACTTGCCGGCACCGTTACCGCCCAGGATGGCATAGAACTCACCCTTGTGAAGCTTCAAAGAAAAGCCTTTCACTACATCCGGGCTATCCTTTTCGTAGCGGAACCACAAATCATCACATTCCAGCGTTACATCCTCTGGGTACACCGGGGGATCTTTTTCTGCAAGGGGCAAGAACGCTTGTTCTTCTACCCGCTGGGAAAGGAAATTACTGCCGTCTCGTATGGTCTGTGGGCAATCCAGATTCGTTTCTACCGCTGCCCACACCCGCATAGCGGTGGGCATAGCAAGGAACATACCACTGCCCTTGTCTTTCAGTAGCAGACCTACATTCTCCGGCTTATCGTCACAGAGGATGGCTCCCTCGTTCATCACAATGACGCGTGTGGCAAAAGGAAATGCTTCCTCTAACCGATGCTCTGTTAGAATGATGGTGGTGCCCAGTTCGCGGTTGATCTTGCCAAGCAGTGCCAGGAAATCTGCGGCGGCAATGGGGTCAAGCTGGGCAGTAGGCTCGTCCAGCACCAGCACACCCGGCTGCATCGCCATAACCGATGCAAGGCTTAGTAACTGTTTCTGACCGCCGGACAGCTCTGTCACATTCTTATAAAACCAATTCTCAATACCGAAGAAGGCAGCGATCTCAGCCACACGGCGGCGAATGGTGGGGGTATCGTATCCCAAGCTCTCCAAGCCGAAGGCCAATTCGTGCCACACTTTGTCGGTGACCACCTGGTTTTCCGGGGATTGGAGGACATAGCCGATTTGCTGTGCCTGCTCTCGTTGGGAAAGTTCAGACAACAGCGTGCCTTGATAGCGAATCTCACCGGAGAATAGTCCATGGGGAGTCAGGCAGGATTTTAAGTGTCGTAGAAGTGTGGATTTGCCGCAGCCGGAAGGTCCACAGAGAATTACAAACTCGCCCTGCTGAACTGTGAAAGAGATATTGCAAAGGGCCTTTTTCTCGCCCTCCGGATATGTAAAATCTACATTTTTGAATGAATAGCTTTCCATTTTCTCTCCTCTGCCGCATTCAGCACCACGGGCATCAAACACAGAATCAAATATACAAACTGAAAAGAAAGGGTCACAGAGTTCAAGCCGATGTAGCGGATGCTAGGGAAATACCGGAATCCAAAGGCAGACACGATCATTCCCGCCAGCAGGTAAAAGCCACAGAAACCCAAGTAGAGCAGCGCCATCTTATCCCGGTCATCAAAGCGGTAGATGGAGAAGGCAGTACGACCCTTCAGACCGTAACCCCGGCTTCTCATGCTATCGGCGGTTTCAATAGCATTTTCCAATGACCAAGTAACCATAATGGATAGTACCGTTATGGCAATTTTGGTGCGGCGCCAAAGGCTGCCCTCTGAAATTTCTCTGCCGATGCTCCGCTGAGCATCCACCACCGAATCCATCTGCGCCTTAAACTTGGGAATAAACCGCAGGGTCATACTCAAAACCAAAGACATCGCTGGAATGATGCGTCCAAAGAGGTAGATGAATTTATCAGAAGTAATCACCCGGTTGAAGTTTAGAAACCAGAGCATCACGGTAGCGATCATCACACCGGCAGACAGACCGTAGAGGATGCTCTCCAAGGTCAGCGGATTTCCTGTGGGAAAATACAGCAGAATGGTGATGCCCTCATGGCTGAATGCGGGATTCATAAATGCCGTCAGCAGCATAATGGGCAGACAACATTTGAGGGTGAACAGCACCGCCTTTTTCCCTTCCGCCTGCACAGCATAAAGACAAGCGCAGATAAGAGATATCCCTTGTGCCAACGGATGATTCAGTGCCATGGAAAAACCAATCACCAAGGTAAAATACAGAAAGTTTACCAAAGGATGGTACTTTGTAAATCGATCAATCATAATTAAAACAGATTCTTTCCACCCACATCGTTGCCCAGATCGCAGGTGTAGCGCCACTCCACCACATCGCCGTCTTGCAGCTGATAGCGGGAACAGCCGTAGTTGGGATACCAGCCGTTGACCCGGTACATCCAACCGGACAGCGCGCCGCAATCAAATTCGTACAGATTGTGGATGCCTTCGATGTAAGCACTATTGTAGATGGGCGTCCAGGAGGACTCCAAGTGAATGCCCTTTTCTTTACAGACTCGCAGCAGAACATCGAACACGGATTCTCCCTCATAGAAGGTAACGGTTGTCTTTGCAAGGATCGTACCACCGGAGGGAACCATTTCCAGTTTTTCGGGGTCCAACTGATCCAGATTATTCAAAATGGTGGAACACTCAATGGAGAAAGTACAGGTATAGGTTTTACCCTTGTCCACATTCTGATCCTCCGGCTCCACCGGCTTGGGTTTGCCCTCCGGGATGGGATCGGTAAGATACTTATCCTTGCCGTCGGTGTAGACTGTGTCATCCGTGTCTTCCGGTTTGGAGAGATAATCGTCATTGCCCGTAGTCGGTTGCCTTGTCGGCTCGGTGGTTTCTTCTGTGCCGGGTACAGTGGTTTCCTCTTCCGGGAGTTCGTCCGGGCGAATTACCAGTGTTCCCAAGGAACCATCCATGGTCATATTCAAAATGGTGGTCTTGCTGCCGGTGAGGGATACGGATGCAACCGCCTTTTCGTCTGTATATCCGGTTGCGCTTTGGGCATCCCATTCCTCGTCCAAATACACGGACAGAAGTGCAGAGAATCCAAAGGGTTCTGCCTGAGAGAGAGTCACCTTCGGATCACCGTTTACGGTCTTGGTAATGCTGACCGCTAAGTTGATCTCTTTCGGCTCGGCAATGTCACTACCAAAAATTGTCCATTCATAACGCAGACCACCCGATTCACCGGTAAATACGCCGATTGCGTTTTCGCTCTGTATTTTCTTTATGGTACTTTCTTTGATAATGCCATTTTCGGGGATCTCAATTGGTTCATTCAAATTCACACTGCCAAAATTTCCCTGACAAGCGCATATAGAAAGCATTATGGTAAAAGCCAATAGCAGGCTCATTATTTTCTTCATCATTATTCTCCAATCACCAGTCTGCCGTTTTTGACCTTCAGCGTGTCTGTGGTCATGGCAAGACTTTGGGTTTCGTCAGACGCCGCAAATACCGCATCTTCTACGATCAAATCAAGAACATCGCCGGGTCGAACACTACCCCGGAGCCGGAATTTCAGTCGAAGGACTACATTATCCTCTTTCGCCAGTAATTCCTTGGTAAACGCATTTTTGCCGCCTGTCATATCCAAATACATAATGTTAATAATGCCGGTATCGTTACTGTTTTGCACATTGCAGCTCCAGTCTGGGAGTTTTTGACCTGTGCTGTTCTCGTCGCTTAGAATAAAGATATTACCTTCTTCCACGCCAAGAAATTCCAGTCTGGAAGAATCGAATGCGATGCTCATACTCATCGCAGGATAACGGGCATCTCCCAAATCAGAAATAGTTACATCCAAGGCAAACTCGTCCGTTTGGGATGCAGAAAGTTTTTGAGGTGTTTCCACGATCAAGGTAGGTTCGCCCGAAACAGGATCACTGCCACATCGCACCAACAACAGAACAACTATTGCAATCAAAACACAGGCACTGACAATCCATGGCCATCTTTTTTTAATAAACTGCTTCATAGAAACACTCCCTAGCAAAGGTTGGGTGGGAGAGTGTATCCCCCACCCAAAGAATGATTACTGATTGGTAGTAATGGTTGCGGCTTTGGTAACTACACCGAAGTCGCTGCCGTCTACGAACTTCTCCACGATACCCAGAGCATCGAAGGTGTTGATACGGCCGTCGCTGTTGACGTTCAAGGTGAGAATCTGATCATCGGTAGGAGCATCACCCTTGCGCAGCCAGGCATCCACAGTATTCAAAGCATCCTGCGCATTTACCACGCCGTCACCGTTGGTATCACCAAAGGTGATCTGAGTTGCTGCATCCTCGGTCAAGGTGAAATTCAGTTTGTTAACGAATTGCTCCATAGCGATGGATGCATCCACCAATGCCACATAGGTAGCAATGCCGGTTTTATTGGAGATCTCCTCGCTGTACTTAAAGACATACTGGTTGGTACCGTCGTTGTAGGTCAGTTTGGTAGCGTTCTCGATGCCAACCACG
>JAFQUA010000030.1 GCA_017408725.1 Oscillospiraceae bacterium | reverse complement strand
GGTGGATTCCAAAACAAGATAGTCCGTTTCCTCCACAGGAAGTGGATCTTTGATCAGCGGCTGATCGATATTGCCCACATCACCGCTGAATACGATTTTCTTTGTAACCCCGTCCTCAGTCAGCCACAACTCAATGCAGGCAGAGCCCAGCCGGTGTCCGATATCCGAGAATCGGACAACGATTCCTTCCTCCGCCTGAATCACCTGATCGTATTCGCAAGGCCGGAACCGGGAAATCGCACCCACCGCATCTGCCATAGTATAGACAGGTGTGACCAGATCATCACCGGCACGCTGTGCTTTCCGGTTCTGCCACTCCGCTTCCGATTCCTGAATGTGGGCAGAATCCCGCAGCATAATGTTACACAGGTCGCAGGTAGTGGTCGTTGCGTAGATTGAGCCTCGGAAACCATCCTTATAGAGTTTGGGCAGCATACCGGAATGGTCAATATGCGCATGGGTCAGAAACACGGCCTCAATCGTGTTTGCAGGTACAGGGATTGGAACATTTTCAAATACATCAATGCCCTGCTCCATACCGCAGTCCACCAAATACTTCTTACCACACACCTCCAGCAATGTACAGCTACCCGTCACCTCATGGGTCGCACCGATAAATTGGATCTTCATAGCGTAACCCCCTTACAATAGTACATTATACTATTTTCCTTCTGCTATTATTTTACCATGCAGTGACTGGCAAAATAAATACAAACTGTAAATTTACTCTAAAATAGCACAGACCGCCTGATATCAGGCGGTCTGTCAGCATATCACCCAGCCCAGCCGCTGGAACAAATATCATAGGTTTCCCAAAACTCATTGACTGCTTTTTCATATTTCTCCTGCTCTACATAGTAGCTCAGGCCGTGCTGAGCGCCGGGGACAATGAGCAACTGTTTGGGTGCTGTGCATGCCCGGTAGTTTTCGTAGGTCATTGTCACTGGGACAAAGGTATCATCCGCTCCGTGGATGAACAGCACAGGAATCTGACAGCCTTGCATGGCATCCATGGTAGAATACTCCTTTGCACCCATGCGAATTTTCCGCTGGCACAGCCGCTCCACCAAATTGCCGTGAAGCTTATAGCTTAGGTGCAGGTTTTCTTCGGTCACATACTTCCAAATCGCATAAGGAGAGGTAAAGCCACAGTCAGCAACAACACCACGGACATTGCTCGGAAGCTCCAAGCCTGTGGCCATCAATACCGTTGTGGCACCCATGGAGATACCTGCCAGATAGACAGGCAGTTCTACCTGGGTGTTTTCATTGACCCAGTTGATCCAATTCAGACAGTCATAGCGTTCCAAAAGACCGAAAGTCATATGCTCTCCGCCGCTGCTATTCTGTCCACGCTGCTCCGCGTACAGCACACTGCAGCCGTTATCGTGCAGAAAATCTGCGATCATTCCAAAGTCCTGGTTCCAGGAGCTGCGCCAGCCATGCATGGCAACTACAATGCGCCGGGCATTGGGATTTTCGTACCAATGACCCACCAGTTTGATTCCATCATGACCGATGATCTCTACTGTTGTGCAACCGCAGTCTTCCAGTTTTTGGGCAGCCGCATCCACTTCGGTCATGAGCCGGTCATACGCTTCATCATAACCCGATAGCTTCTTTTTGCCCTTCCTGAAGATCTTGGGCGCCTCCCGGTCCAAGGCGAATTCTAACAAGCTTTTGGAAACTGTATATGCCGCAGCACCCATCGCAGTAATAGTTGTGGCAACACCGGCACCGATCAGCAGATTCCTTGTGCTTTTCTTCATAGTCACCCTCCTTTGCGCTTATTCCCATCGTAAGCAACTGCGTGGTATTTTGCTACATTCAAAATGGTTTCGCCGTCGATCTGCAAGGGCGCAAGCCGGTCAAACTCTACCGTGATATCCTTGCCGGTTATGATCTCCACTACATTTTTATGCTTTATGTGTTCTCCCTTAAAAATCGAAGGAAAGATGCACAGAGTGCGCAGCTTTCCGGACCCGTGGAAGATCATAAGGCTCAGGGTGTTTTTCTTTCCCAGCCGCTGCTGACCGGGTGTAGGGATCATACCGCCGCCATAATACCTTCCGTGTATGGTCGGCGCGATCCAAACCTTTTCGTATGTATGGGTGTGACCGTCTACTGTTACCGTTGCGTTTGTGGGCTTATAATGGAACAGCAAGCCTTTAATGGCGATGGATGTGTAATTCACCGGTTTATCAGAAGTTTCCCGAAGCTGATCGCCCACCTCACAGCAATAGCCATCGATTCCGTAACCCACACCGTTAAGGAAAACACGCTCCTCCCCATTGACCGTAACGGTGGGAAGATTCTTCAAATACTTATTGATACGGAATGTGGGCTGCGCGCCCTTTTCCTTTCCCAAATCCCGAACAAAGTCATTGCCGCTGCCGCTGGCATAATAATAAATGTTGTTCTTTAACGGAATATCCCGGATGGCATTGGCAAAGCGGTTCAGTGTCCCGTCGCCGCCACAGAGGATAATATCGTCGTCAGCCTCCAGGCCGCCTAAAAACACAGGATAGTTTATAATCTGCGTCACATCGATCAACTTTGTATTGTCGTACAAAACCTCCAGTGCCTGGGCATCTTTTTTACAGTCACCGGAACCGGCAAGGGGGTTATACAGAATGTAGGTCGTCATGGAAATGTACCTTCTTTCTCTATCTATCGGATCACATCAGCGGAGCAAACAGCCGCAGGATATCTTGAATCAGCTTTACAAAGGGATTTGCTTTGCAATCAGCTTCCAAAATCGGTTGGCATACGGTAAGCGTTTCAAGGAAGTCCTCCTTGGTTTGCATGACCGCATCGCTTCCATAAAACCAGGTGCCGCACTCAAAATGCAGATACAAGCTGCGAAAGTCCAGATTGGTTGTACCGACGGTAGCGATACAGTCATCGGACACAAAGCTTTTTGCGTGGATAAACCCCTTGGAGTATTCATAAACCTTGACACCGGCACGGATCAGCTCACGGTAGTAAGACCGGGTAGTCATATGCACCAACCGCTTATCCCAAATATGAGGGGTAACGATCCGCACATCCACACCCCGTTTGGCTGCCAGACACAGGGCGGACACCATGCTGTCATCGATGATCAGGTAAGGGGTGTTGATATAAACATAGTTCTTTGCCTCGTTCAGAATCTGCAAATACACATGCTCTCCCACATTGTCGGTATCCATGGGGCTGTCGCAATATGGCAACACAAAGCCGTCGGTTTCTTCCTGCATTGGCAAATAGTAAGCGCTGAAGTCTTCGTCACAGCCTTTGCAGACCTGCCACATTTCTAGAAACATCAGGGTAAAGCTCCAGGCCGCCTTGCCCTCCAGCACCACCGCCGTGTCTTTCCAGTGACCGTGCTTTTCATAGGCGTTAATATATTCGTCAGCCAGGTTGATGCCGCCGGTAAAGGCAACTTTACCATCGATGACGGCGATTTTCCGGTGGTCACGGTTGTTCTGCTTGACGGTCAGTACCGGACGGAAGGGATTGAAGATCGCGCACTCGATGCCCATTTGTTCCAGCTGCTTGGGGTAATCCTTGGGAAGCAGAAAGAAGCAGCCAAGGTCATCGTAAATGACCCGCACCTGCACCCCTTCAGCGGCTTTCCGCTTTAAAACCTCCAGAATGCTGTTCCACATTTTTCCTTCCTGGATGATAAAAAACTCCAGGAAGATGTAATGCTCCGCCTTCTCCAGCTGAAGCAGCAATTCCTCCAGCATGGCTTCTCCAAGGGGTAAATATTTGGTTTTTGTACCGGTATACACCGGGAACTTCGCAAAGTCTTGCAAATAACGCACCTGCGGAAAGTGGTCACGCATAGAAGACCTTGCTTCGTCATAGCCATTTCCCGGCAGGCTGTAAAGAGGTGCTGCCTTTTCCTTTGCCTTTTGCAGATCTTTCTGCATTCGTTTGGTGGTGCCCTGGAAATTCACCATCAGATACAGAAGACCGCCAAAGATGGGAAAGGACAGGATCAGAAATACCCACAGAGTTTTGTAAGCGCCCTTGCTCCGTGTGGAAACAATAGACAGTACCGCCAAAATGCTGAGCAGAGTTAGAAGCCGTCCAAGATTTCGGGATACCATGCTGCCGCTGGCAATGGCATAAACAAAAAAAGCCGCCTGCAGAACGATAATGAACGCAATCAGCATCCGTCTGCGGAATAATACGCGAAACCATTTTTGTTTAAGTAGCATGGGTAATCCTCCCAAGATCATGAGAGATGATCGTCCGTACTGTATCGCCCAATTCCGCTGTCTTTGCTTCTGCCACGGTTTCTGCCGGGATCACATCCAGCACACGAAGCTGAACATCCACGCCCCGGAACAGCCGATGGCAGATTTGGTCCGTTCCCGAAACAGATACGATCACAACGGGGACATCCGATTTCTTGGCGATCTTGAACACACCATTTTGAAAGGGAAGCATTTCTTCGCCCCGGTGCCGAGTGCCTTCGGGATAGATGCCGACCGAAACCGTGTCCGCTTTTATGAGGTCTGCTGCCTTATTGATGGTCACGATCGCTTTTCTGGGATCTTCCCGGTCAATTGGCAGGAAGCAGCATTTGCGGATAATTCGTCCGAACATGGGAATTTTGAAATTCTCCGGCTTGGACACAAAGGCAAGATCATAGTTCTTGAATACCTGCCATGTGAGGATGGGATCGTAATTGGATCGGTGGTTGCTGACCAGCAGGAAGCGGGTGTCAGAAGGAACTTTCTCCATCCCGGTCACATGGACACGGATACCCAACAACTTGATCGCTGCGCCGCTGGCAGTATGAAGCAGCCAACGGTAGAAGCGGCTGTTTTGCGTGTATTCACCCTTTGGGTTTACAAACAGGCTGCTGACCAGCAGCAACAGAATAAACGATATCGTGATCACAGCTGATCTCCTCTTTGTTGATGGCCCTTTTCAGATAGTCCGCTGCACCGGCGCACTCTTTGCGGAAATTGCTGACGCATACGGCTTTCCCCTCTACGATGTGCCGGTGTTCATCGTCGATCACCAGCGGCACAAAGGTCAGTGCCTTACCGGTTTTCTTGAGATACATATCTCCAAGCATCAAAAAGCCATCGTAGATCTCACTTGGTTTTCCGTAATTGCCGGTGTAATCAATATCCGGGTATACGATCAGGCATTCGCCCTTCAGAAGGTACTTAAGACCCGTTTTAAGGGTAGAAATAGATCCGATGCCGCTTCTGTACACTGGGATACCCTGCAAAGACGCCATCATCGGCGGCGATACCCAGCTCATCACATGGGCAGCAAGGCTGAACTTCTTGGGTTTCTTTCCATAGCGGGCGGAAAAGGTATATTCCGTCATGTGCTTCACAGTCTTTTCCTTATCAAAGTACACATGCAGGATCATGGGATGGACATGAAACGGCAGCCATTTCAGGGTCGTAAAAGGGCCGTGCATATTTAAGTGCCGACAGACATATACCACCGGCTCACTCGGTTTCGTAAGATCGGTTTTATATCGAGGAGAAAAGGTACGCAGCAGCCATCTGCCAAATCGGGCAAAGCTGCCGTAGAAGCCTTCCTCTTTCGGTTCTTCATAAACCCAGCTGCATTGCAGCCGATAAGCAAGGAGCGCCAAAACGCAGTCGCCGATCAGCTTCATCAGCGTCAGATGACCGCCCAGCACATGGCCGAACAGATAGATATTGCCATAGGAGCAAATTACCTGTCCCGCCCACACGATGTAAAACCGGCCCAGTGACCGCTTGGGTTTTCCGTGGAATACATACTTGCAGTTAAACCAAAAATTGATCACGGAGGATGCGATCCTGCCCAAAACCGTTGCGATCATGGTGTAAATAGGTGCGATTTTCGGAAACACCACATAGGTCAAAAGGGAGAACACGCAAAGATCTGTGGCTGTCGCCAGCAGACCGGATATCATACTGCCCAGCAGGTAACGCAGCATGATCCCCACTACCCGGCAGCTATCCCGGAATGTCTTGAAATGGGATACATGATCTTCCTTGTTTTCCGGATAGATGGTCTGAATGCTGACTTCCCGGATGGGGATATGGTTGCGTTTGGCAAAGATCAGCGTGCCGGTCTCATATTCAAAGCGGTTGCCGCTGACCTTCAAAAAGGCCTGCGCTGTTTTTACGGTACAGGCACGAAGGCCCGTTTGGCTGTCTGTGATTTCCAGCGCATATAGCAAGCGAAACAGGCGCAGCATTTGTGTGTTACCGGCTTTGCTTCTGGGCGGCACATTGGGATAGTCAAAATCCCGGACGCCCAGCACATAGCTTTCCGGGTACCGTGCCGCAGCATCGCAGACGGCTTTTACATCCCCAAGCGAATGCTGACCGTCACAATCTGCCGTTACGATGATATCCTCCTCCGCAAAGTGCTCTGCGCAATAGGAAAACGCCTGCTTCAGCGCATATCCCTTTCCCCGGTTTTCTTCATAGGAAAGGACCGTTGTGCGGGGAAGGCTTTCGATGGCGCGGAATATCGGCTGAAAACGCACATCGCTGCCGTCATTGACAACGATCAGTCGATCTGCCCTTTGGATCACCTTACGTGCATATGTAAAAAAGGTGTCTGGCGGCTCATAGGCCGGAATGATCACGATTCTTCGCTTGCTTTTCTCTTCTGCCATTGTTCTTTCCTTACAGTAATAATTATTTACGATGATGGGACTTGATAAGGCCGCAAGCCTTTACGATTTCCATGACTACCAAGGGAACCAAGATCAGTCCAAGACCGATCAAATACTGTGTTCCGGACAGGGAGATCAAACCAAACAGTGTACTCAGCGGTGTGAACATCACAAGCGCCACCAGCGCAACGGAAATCAGCGCAGCCTTATTTAGTGTGCTGTTGGTAAAGAAGCCGATCTTGAACAGAGAATGCTCAGAGCGCATATTGAAGGCCTGCACGATCTGAGAAAGTGCCAGTACCATAAATGCCAGCGTCTGACCACCCTCAACGCAGCCAGTCTGGGTCTTGCCAATATAGTAAGCAATTAAGGACAGAGCGCCGAACATACAGCCCTGCAGCACCGTCTGCACACCGTAGCCGTGGGCAAACAGGCCTTCATCCTTGGGCTTGGGCTTGCGGTCCATAACATCCTTTTCTACCGGCTCCATGCCCAAGGCGATGGCAGGCAAAGAGTCTGTAACCAGATTGATCCACAGAAGCTGCATGGAAAGCAGCGGCGATTCATGCCACAGCAGCATAGCCACAAACACGGTAATCACTTCACCGATATTGGTACCCAACAGGAAGCCAACCACCTTTTTGATGTTGGCGTAGATGCCTCGGCCCTCCCGGACGGCATCCACGATGGTAGCAAAGTTATCATCCGTCAGGGTCATATCCGCAGCACCCTTGGCAACATCCGTTCCGGTGATACCCATGGCACAGCCGATATCGGCAGCCTTCAGCGCAGGCGCGTCATTGACACCGTCGCCGGTCATAGAAACCACCTGGCCCTTGCGCTGCCATGCCTTGACAATGCGGATCTTGTTCTCCGGGGATACACGGGCATAAACGGAGATATTCTCCACCTGGGCATCCAGTTCGGAATCCGACATAGCATCCAGTTCGCTACCGGTGATTGCCTTGTCACCGGGAAGCAGAATGCCCAGCTCCTTGGCAATGGCAGAGGCGGTCACCACATGGTCGCCGGTGATCATTACAGGTTTGATACCTGCTCTGCGGCAGACTGCGACAGCTTCCTTTGCTTCCGGTCTGGGTGGATCGATCATACCCACAAGACCCATAAAGGTCAAACCGCACTCCAATTCCTCCGGGGCGGGATTTGCAGGAATTTTGTCGATTTCCTTATAGCCGATGGCAAGGACACGCAGAGCATTCTCACTCATTTGCTGATTCATCCGTGTTGCGGCAGCCAGATCACCGGCAACACATTTTGCAGCCATTACATCGAAAGCACCCTTGACGATGACGATGTTCTTGCCGTCGATCCGGTTCACGGTGGTCATCAGCTTCCGGTCGGAATCAAAGGGGATCTCCGCCAATCTGGGGTACTGTTTATTGAGTTCGTCCTTCGGCATGCCGTTCTTATGGGCAGCCAAAACGATAGCCGTTTCAGTGGGGTCACCGATGTGCTTTTCCTCTGCGCCATCAAACACCACGCTGCCATCACAGCACAAGGTGCCGTAGGTCAGTAGCTGCTTCACAGCGGCAGAGTTTTGATTGGAGATATTTTCTGCTTCTTCCCAGGTGTCGATATATGCCTTCACCAGGGTCATGCGGTTCTGGGTTAGAGTACCGGTCTTATCAGAGCAGATGACAGAGGCACCGCCCAGCGTTTCCACCGCAGGCAGGCGGCGAATAATGGCATTCTTCTTCACCATCCGCTGCACACCGATGCTCAAAACGATGGTCACGATAGCAGGCAGGCCTTCGGGAATTGCGGAAACAGCCAGAGAAACGGCAGTCATAAAGATTTCCATGGCGGGAATGCCGTTTGCCATACCCACCACGAAAATAACAGCGCAGGCAGCGATAGCAAGCACACCTAAATATTTGCCCAGCTGTGCCAGCTTCTTCTGTAAGGGAGTCTGTCCCTCCTCTTCGCTGTCCAGCAGGTTTGCGATCTTGCCCATTTCGGTATCCATACCGGTGGCAGTGACCACAGCGATTGCAGTGCCGTAGGTAATGGAGCAGCCGGAAAAGACCATATTGGTGCGGTCACCCAGCGGTGCTTTCTCGTCAACCACTGTATCTGCATCCTTTTCAGAGGGTACAGACTCGCCCGTCAAGGCAGATTCCTCACTCTTCAAACTGACGCTCTGCAACAGCCTTGCATCCGCAGGCACAAAGTCACCAGCCTCCAGACGGATGATATCGCCGGGAACCAGGTCTACTGCATCAATGACCTCTTCTTTTCCGTTCCGGATCACACGGGCATGGGGTGCGGACATGGATTTCAGCGCATCCAGCGCCTTTTCCGCCTTGCTCTCCTGCATCACACCCATAACGGCATTCAGCACGACGATCAGCAGGATCAGAATCGGCTCGAAGAATTCCTTTGGTTCCCCCTCTACGCAGGCAATCACAAAGGATATGGCAGCAGCCACCAGCAGGATCAGGATCATAGCATCCTTGAACTGGTCAAAGAACCGCTGCAGATTGGTCTTCTTGGGTTTTTCTTTCAGTTTGTTTGGGCCGTGTACACTGAGGTTCTTGCTTATTTGCTCTGAAGTAAGGCCTGACAGCGAACTTTCCAACTCTCGCAAAGCGGCATCCGAGGTTTTGTCATGGAACAGCATCATATTCACTCCTATTTTTAGTGCTATCATGAAGATTATATGGGCGCTGAATCAGAAATTCATCGGACACTTTGGAGGATTGTCCCACTTTTCCTCGCAGAAGAAAAACTGTTACATTTTTGGACATTTTCCCCATTTTGTCCAAAAAGAATTTACAGTTCATTCATAGAAATCCCTGTTTTTTTCCTGTATAATAAAGCCAAATAAGGGAGTAGTCGGCACTTTTGTGCGGGATATCAACATACTGGAGAATTCCTGGTATCACCTTAATTGACGAGACTTATCTGCGATCGGCAGGTGAGTTTCGTCTTTTTTATTTTAAGGAGGCGTGTTTCTATGGCAGATTCCAATATTACAAAAAAAGCATTGGCTTCGGCACTGAAGAAGCTGCTGGAGGATACCTCTTTCAAAAAGATCAGTGTTGCGGATATTTGTGAAATATGCGATATGAACCGCAAAAGCTTCTATTATCATTTCAAAGACAAGTACGACCTTGCCAACTGGATCTTCGACACGGAAGTAATCACACTTCTTCGTGACCGTCATCCCAATGACCGGTGGGATGTAGTCGAACGGATCTGTCACTATCTGTACGACAACAGAAGCTATTACTACAAAGTATTTCAGGTTCAGGGTCAGAACTCTCTGCCAGAGCATTTCCGGGAATTCCTGCTCCCTCTGCTGCAGAACAGAATGGAAGATTTGGTTGGCCCGGGAGATGTTCACCAAATCGGCGCGAACTTCTTTGCTGACGGAATCGTGTGCGCCATACTCCGATGGCTTTTGGACAAGGACTGTATTCCGGCAGAGCAGTTTGTATCCATCATCCGCAATGTGGTAGAGCGCGCAACGATCACGATCTACGAGGATATGAAAAAGGAATAAGCATAGGCGGCGGTTCTTAAAGATCTGCCGCCTTACTCATTGGGTTATATATTGATAGATCACAGCAGACGCGTCCCGCCGAGATAAACCACCGTAGTTTTCTGCCATTTGGGAAAGCCGGGGTTTATCCTTCAGAAGCTCCACGCACAAAGCGGCCAGCGCTTCCGGGGTATCCGCTGTTTTTGCTGCACCCTTCTCCAAAAAGAACTTCTGATTGCCGGATTCGCAGCCGGACACCGCATCGATCAACACCATGGGTAACCGTTTCACAGCCGCTTCCGACACGCTGATACCACCAGGCTTGGTAAGAAACAGATCCGCGCTATCCATCATCAATGGGATCTCTTTCACAAATCCATGGATATGCACAGTGGAATAGGATCGCAGGGCCTTACGCAGGCTCTTTTGCAGCTTTTCGTTGGTGCCGCAAATGATGCTCAGTTCTGTGTTTGCATCCATACTTTCAGCCAAAAGTGCTGCAACCTCTTCCATCGGTCCGCACCCCATGCTGCCGCACATCATAAGAATGTGGTTATGCGCAGTGCAAACTCCAAGTTGTTTCTTTGCCCAGGTTTTTCTCCGCCTTTCCAAAAACTCTGCGCGTACCGGGATACCAGAAGCGATGATGCGATTCCCCGGCACTCCGGCTGTAACAAATCCACCACGCAGGGATTCATCCGGAATGAAATAATGATCCATATTGCAGCTTCCAAATCCGGGGCTGCAGGTATAGTCCGTTGCCAACAGGCCGGTACGGATAGGCAGTAGATACTGTGTCATCATCTTGGAAATGAGCAAACCGGCAAAAATGTGGACGCATAGCACAGCATCGTAGTTACCCGCCTGAATAAAGGTACGCAATTCTTCCGCACCGGAGGTCAGCAAATTGTATGCAGCAGAATCCTCAGCAATCAAACCGGTATGCTTTTCGATATATTTATAGCCTTTATCAAATACCGTTGGCGCATGGCGGTAAAGTCTGCTGTGCCAACCAGAAATAAATTTGGATGCTTTTTCGGAAATAAAACCGAGTGCATCGGCAATGTCGCAGGTGTCACCCTGCTGCTCAAAATAGGATTTCACCGCGTTGGCGCAGGAGTTATGCCCCTGGCCGGTATTACAGCTGAGTATCAGCAAACGCATTTGGGTTCCTCTTTCTGCTTGGATTCACATCGGTGCAGAATCCGCACCAATCTTGGACGGGTGTGCCGCTGAATGATCATATAGGGTAGATTTCCCAGAATCACATAGGCTCCATAAAGTATGATGCACCAGTCGCTGTCCCAAATTAGAAAGCAGCCAAGCCCGGTCACATTCAATATCCCATGGGTGCACTCTGCCACGCAGGTCTCCCGCAGCATCACGCCTAAGCTTTCCTGCGTTGGTTTTCCGGTGATCTTTTTGGCAGGCATGCCGGGGAAAATGCGGCTCATATCCGGCACTTTGGTGAGCCATTTTTTGATCCTCAGCTTATCATACAGCTTGCCGCCCTGTTCAAAATCAAAGCTTCTGTACGGGAAACGGTCATAGCGAAACCAATGCTTCGGTGCTGCTCTGCCTGCCAGAAAACCCAGCACTCCGGTGAGCGCAAAGTAGATTCCGCAGTTTAGCAATCCTTTCATGACCCAACCCCCACGCTTTTTATTCTTTTGGAAATGCCTGCTTGAACAAGGCTTCCAGAGAAGGATCTGTAACGGTGAAAGTCTGTTTTTTTCCGTTTTCGTCAATACCGTGGAACATACCCTCTGCATCAAAGCCTGCCCAGCAGCCATCACCGGAAATGATTCTGTCAACAACCATACAATCTCTTTGCAGCTCCCAAAGCATGGTTGCATGGGTCTGCGCCATCCGGGCTGCGTGGATTGCTTCATAAGCAAGCATTTGTACACTCTGCGGACAACCCGGTTTGGGGATAAACGCAGAAAATACCGGGTGCAGCTGTTCCATATCACAAAACAGGTCTCCGCTTTGGATGCGCTTCAAGTCGTCCTCTCCATAGAAGGTGTAAACGCTGTATAAGATACCTGCTTCCCGTAACAGATCGCAGGTGAGTTCTGCATTTTCGTCCATAGGGACGGCTAACATCAAATTGTTCAAATCGGATGCACAGTCTATAAGGGGCCAGTTGATCTCTCCATGGTCGCAGAAAAGAACAAAAGCGCTGTTTGGATGGCGGACTGCAAGTTCTATGCAGTCTGCAGCGCAGGAATGAGAAAACAGCATCCATGTAAAGATACCCATCTCTTCTCCAGCCTCGATCAGTGTATGATAGCGCTCCTCCTGCCCGGCAAAGCTTGCACGGTTCAGCTCCAGGCACAGTGTCCAGGGGATGTTATAGCCGTCGGTTTCCTCCAGTTGACGAATCCGCTTGGCACCAAAGGTGGCACTGTTATAGCCAACATTCATGCCGAAGGTCAGCAGCTTTTCCTCGTCTACATGGGTTGCAAGATCCTGCAAAAGGGTATAGTAAGCGCTGCGCTCGTCGGAGAGCATCTTCTGCGCCATCTGGAAAAATTCCTGCTGGAACCGGCCGTTAGAAAAATGCAGCGCCATATCGATCAAATTTCTTGTGCTTCGCTGGGGAGTCTCCCGAATATCCCGAATTGCCTTCCGCACGGTGGTTTGGATCAGTATCCTGGAAAAAGCATCGCCCATATGCGCACCTCCTCAAAATAGGTTGGCTTCAGTATAAAAGGGCACCACACTACAAACAACGGACACTTACTGTGAGGTGTCGCATTTTTGGACAGTTACGGGAGGTTGTCCAATGACTTTTGACCGATTTGTTTCTACAATTCAAATATCCATTTATAGGAGGTACATTCCATGTCACAATTCAAACGCAGCACCGGCAATCTCTTGATGTGCATTGCGGAACTGCTTGTGGGCATTCTGCTGCTCATCAACCCTATCGGCTTTACATCCGGCATTATTATCACACTGGGCATTATCCTTGCGCTGAATGGCCTTCGGCATACGATCCGCTATTTCAAGGAAGATCCGGAGGAAGCAGCCGAGCAAGGCAGCCTTGTCAAAGGCCTGATCTTTCTGATTACAGGTCTGTTCTGCGCCTTCAAATCCGAATGGTTCTTCGCGACCTTCCCGGTTTTGACAGTTATTTACGGTGTTGTCACACTGATGACCGGTATTCGTAAGATCCAGTGGGCATTTGATATGCTCCGGCAGAAGCAGAAATACTGGTTCGTTGCTTTGATCGGTGCGGTGCTGACACTTACTTTTGCCATCTTGATTTTGTGCAATCCCTTCTCCACCACGGCGATCCTGTGGACCTTCATTGCGGTGTCCTTGATTGTGGAAGCGGTCGTGGATATTCTGACATATATTTTCGGCAAGAAGTAATCCCCCTTTCCTCTCTTTCTATACAGAATGCCCCTGCGTCCAATAACGCAGGGGCATTCGCTATGTTAGGTAAATTCAGATCATCTCAATAAATGCAGCCAATTCAGCAAAACTGCCGTGGGGATACTGGGAAATGTCCGCACCGGTTCGGTTGATCAGACAATCGGTCAGCAGAAAGACTTTCATACCAAGGTTGGCAGTAACCATATCCTCGCCCACATCATTACCGACCATCAGGCACTCTTCTGCACTAACATTCAGCTGGGTCAGAATATCCCGGTAGTAGTCCAGATTGGGTTTACAGTAGCGGGAGTTTTCGTAGGTGGTGTACAGTTCAAAATCCTCCGGTCGTAAACCCGCCCAGCGGATACGGTTCTGTGTGGCAATTGCCGGGAACAGCGGGTTTGTAGCAAGCGCAACGCGGTATCCTCTGTCTTTCAGCGAGTGTATGATCTGCGCTGCCATCGGCTCAAAGCCACAAACTTCCTGCACCTGGTTAAACTCGTTCCGGTAGAAGTCCATATGTATGTCGGCATCCTTACTTGCTGCACAGCCAAGGGTAGTATCGCATGCGATCCAGAAAGCATCTTTATTGGTAACCTTGCCGTCATTCATCACCATAGCCTTCGTGCCTGCCCATACTGCCTGGATCAGCTTTTCCGGATCATAACCAAAAGGTGCCAGCTTCTGCGCCAGCATACCAAAATATTTCTTGATAAAAACATCCTGATCCATTGGCAGCAACGTGCCATCCAGATCAAATAGGATAGTTGTAATGGGCATTACGAAATCCTCCTGTAATTACTGATGCATATATTACCAAGCAATTGTGAATTTTTCTACCTAATTACAGAAAAACGCCAAAGAAAGATTGCAATATCGCGTTCACTTGTTTTACTTGCGGTTTAGTCATTGTAATCAGTTTTGTACAGGTTGATTCAGTTGCCTGATCCAAGAATCAAACGACTCTTTAGGTACTCTGTACAACTTGTCAACACGAATCACAGCAAAAGGTTTCCCTACAGCCATAACCTTGTCCAGATAAGCATACCCTTTGGTTTTGCCCAGACCCAGCATATCTATCACTTCTTCTGCAGAATAAAATAAACTTTTGGTCTTATTGCCATCCATACGATTTCCTCCTTTTTGTAGATTTCTGTAATTCCTCCTTCACAAATAAAATGTGTACACCACCATAATTTGCATTACATGATGTCACATATAAAACACTTACAGTTAAGTAGTATGAATTTTCGGTTAAAAAGTCAAGGGGGTACGAAAAATTTG
>JAFQUA010000029.1 GCA_017408725.1 Oscillospiraceae bacterium | reverse complement strand
CTTTTTTAAGCGGATCCTCTGATCCGCTTACTTGTCATGCTCTTTTTGCAGAAAAAGAGCATCCAAAACAGTTTCCTGTCTTAGATGCTCTCGTTTCGTTTAATTTACCTCTTGGCCTTGTCACTAACTTAATGACATTGGGCTGCAGCCGGGAGTTTTTTGCATTCAGCGAATTTTTCTGACTCTCAGAACTTCATCCATCTTCTTCAATTCCTCGATAACAGAATCGGGAGCGGGATGATCAAGATCCAGCATGGTGTAGGCGTATTCGCCACGGCTACGGTTGACCAGATCGGAGATGTTAATATTCCCCTTAGCCATAGTGCCAGTAAAGAGACTCAGCATATTGGGAACATTCCTGTGAAGAATGGTCACACGGCCTGCCTTATTGCAGATACCCATATCACAGTTGGGAAAATTGACGGAATTGACGATATTGCCGTTTTCCAAATAGTTCATCACCTGCTTGACGGCCATACGGGCGCAGTTATCCTCGGATTCCTCGGTAGATGCGCCCAGATGGGGAATGGCTACAACGCCTGCCATACCGGCAGTGCGGTCATTGGGGAAGTCGGTGATGTAGCGCTTGACTTTACCAGACTGCAGCGCTGCTTCCAGATCATCGTCATCCACCAGCGCGTCACGGGCGAAGTTTAAGAGGATCACGCCGTCCTTCATCTTGGCCATGGCATCCGCATTGATCATCTTACGGGTGCTGTCCAGCAGCGGCACATGCACGGTGATGATATCGCAGGCCTCGTAGATCTCGTCCAGAGTCTTGACGGGAACGATGTGGCTGTCCAAATGCCATGCCGCATCAATAGAGATGTAGGGGTCATAGCCGTAGACCTTCATGCCAAGGCTGATGGCCGCATTGGCCAGAGGGCCGCCAATGGCGCCCAGACCGATGACACCCAGCTTCTTATCCATGATCTCATTGCCGGCAAACTGGGACTTGCCCTTTTCCACCTTCTTGGCAACATCGCCGGAATCCTTGATAGACTGCACCCACTGAATGCCGCCCACCACATCGCGGCTGCCCAACAGCATACCGCAGATGGCCATTTCCTTAACGCCGTTGGCATTGGCACCGGGAGTATTGAACACCACGATACCCGCCTCAGCGCACTTATCCAGAGGGATATTGTTAACACCGGCACCGGCACGGGCCACTGCCAGAAGATTTTCCGGCAAGTCCAAATCATGCATGACAGCGCTTCGCACCATGACAGCATCGGCTGCGTTCATTTCCGCAGTTTTTTCATAGTCTGCCGTCCAGAGGGCAGTGCCCTTGGGAGAAATGGGATTCAAATAATGGATCTGATACATAATTTACTCCTTATCAGCCGTTTTTCTTCTCAAAATCATCCATGAATGCTACCAGCTTCTCCACGCCCTCGATGGGCATGGCATTGTAAATGCTTGCGCGCATACCGCCAACGGTGCGGTGGCCCTTCAGGTTCACAAAGCCGGCAGCAGTGGCCGCCTTGACGAAAGCGGCATCCTTGGCTTCATCACCGGTAACGAAAGGCACATTCATCAGCGAGCGGTCTTTCTTCACAACCGTGCCGCGGAACAGCTTGCTCTGGTCAAGGAAATCATAGAGGATGGCAGCCTTCTTCTCATTGTGTGCCTTCATAGCTTCCAGACCGCCCATTTCCTTCAGCCACTGGAACACCATGCCGCAGATGTAAATGCCGTATGCGGGAGGCGTATTGTAAAGAGAGCCGTTATCGGCATGGATCTTGTAGCGCAGCATGGTGGGTGTGCCGGGGAGTACATCCTCGGTAATCAAATCCTCACGAATAATTGCAATAACCACACCGGCAGGGCCAATGTTTTTCTGCACGCCGCCGTAGATCATACCGTACTTTTCCACATCCACAGGCTCAGAAAGGAAGCAGGAGGATACATCGGCAACCAGCGGCTTGCCCTTGGTATCCGGAAGCTGCCAGAACTTAGTGCCGTAGATGGTGTTGTTCTCGCAAATATAGACATAATCCGCATTCTCACTGATGGGAAGATCGGAGCAATCGGGGATATAGGAGAAGGTCTGGTCGGCAGAGGAGGCCACCGCATTGGCCTGACCGTAGAGCTTTGCTTCCTGCCATGCCTTCTTTGCCCACTGGCCGGTGATGATATAATCCGCCACTTTGTTCTTCATCAAGTTCATGGGGATCATGGCAAACTGCTGGCTTGCGCCGCCCTGCAGGAACAGTACCTTGTAGTTAGAGGGAATTCCCATCAGCTCCCGCAGATCATTTTCGGCGGTATCAATGATATTCTGATAAGCAGCAGAGCGGTGACTCATTTCCATGACTGACATACCGGTGCCCCGGTAATCCATCATCTCAGCGGCTGCTTTCTGGAGCACAGCTTCCGGCAAAACAGCAGGACCGGCGGAAAAATTGTACACTCTTGACATATCGAACCCTCCCAATGTTTTCGTCACAAAGACGATTGTTTTTGTTCTATGTATATTAGCACTTTCCCGGACAAAAAACAATAGCAAAAACCGTAATTTGTCACAAACGCAACGATTCCGTATTTTCGATGCAGTGTAATTGTTCAAAAACACAAAATCGTTGCCTGCATTGACATTTTTTCCGGGTATCCTTATACTGAATATATAAAACAGCATAGGAGGTATCCCATGCAGCGGCTGCAATATGAATTCTATCACCGGGAATGTCTGGATGTTGCCAGAGATCTGGTGGGCAAAATACTGGTTCGCAAAACCAACCAAGGAGAACTGCGGATGCGGATCTCGGAAACGGAAGCCTACTGCGGCGAAAGCGACACCGCCTGCCACGCCCACAAGGGCCGCACTCCCCGGACAGAGGTGCTTTATGCCGATGCCGGTACTATCTATGTTTATCTCTGTTACGGCATTCACTGGCTTTTGAACATCGTCACCGGTGAAAAGGAAGATCCGCAGGCAGTGCTGATCCGGGCCTGCGTGGATGCAAACGGTCCCGGTAAGCTAACCAAAGCTTTGGGAATTACCGGGGAACTGAATCGGAAATCCATTCTGGAAACCCAGGATTTCTGGATCGAAGATGACGGTAAGCACTATGAGATCCTCACGGACAAACGGGTGGGCATTGGCTATGCCGCTCAGGAGGATCAGGACCGGCTCTGGCGGTTCAAAATGGGAAAACCGCTGTAAACGCTTCTTGTCATACCCTTTGATTTGTGATATACTGCTTCTATAATATATGATTTTCCGACAGGAAGGTGACGATTATGAAATATGGATTTATCGGCTGCGGCAATATGGGCAGTGCCGTCGCCCATGCCCTGTCTCAGGCTACGAAGGACATTCTGGTGACAGACCGCTCCGGAAAAGCCGCCGCCATCGCCAAAGAACTTGGCATTTCCTACGGCAGCAACGAAGATGCCGCCCAGAAGTGTGAACGGCTCTTTTTATGCGTCAAGCCCCAGATGATGGAATCTGTTCTGCTCCCGCTCCAGCCTTTTCTGCAGGAGCATAAGCCTTTGCTGATCACCATGGCTGCAGGTCTGACTCTGCAGCAAATCGAAGGCTTTGCAGGCTGTTCCTTACCCGTGATCCGCATTATGCCCAATACTCCCGTGGCAGTTGGCAAGGGCATGACCCTATACTGCCGCAATGGTCTTGTGGACGATGCCACCCTTTCCGATGTTCTTTTCGATCTGCGCTTTTCCGGAACAATGGATGCCATTGACGAAAAGCTGATGGATGCCGCCTGCTCCCTGTCCGGCTGCGGTCCTGCCTATATGTACATGTTCCTGGAGGCACTGGCCGACGGTGCGGTAGCCTGCGGTGTCCCCCGCGAAAAAGCCCTGACCTACGCCGCTGCCACCATGGCAGGCGCTGCGGAAATGGTTCTTTCCACCAACAGCCATCCCGGTCAGCTGAAGGACGCGGTCTGCTCCCCCGGCGGCAGCACCATCGCCGGTGTAAGAGCCTTGGAGCAAAGCGGCTTCCGGGGCGCGGTCATCGACTGTATCGCCGCCGCTTACGAACGAAATCAGCAGCTTGGCAAATAAGGAGACTACCATGGAATACAGAATTCTCGGCAAAACCGGCCTGAAGATCTCCCGCATGGGCTTTGGCGGCATTCCCATTCAAAAAATTGATGCTGCAGGCACAAAAGTACTGATGCATCGGCTCATGGCGGAAGGCATTAACTACATCGACACCGCCCGGGGTTACACCGTCAGCGAACGCTATCTGGGGCAGGCTCTGGAGGGTATCCGGGAGCATTTTATCCTCGCTACAAAGAGCATGTCCCGCACCAAGGAGGAAATGGCACGGGACATCGATATCAGTTTGCAAAACCTGCGGACAGACTATATTGATCTTTATCAGGTACATAACCCCAACCCCACTCAGTTCCAGCAGGTCATCGCTTCCGGCGGTGCCGTGGAAGCCTTACTGGAAGCCAAGGCCGCGGGGAAAATTGGCCACATTGGCATCACCGCCCACTCTCTGGAAGTGGCCATGGCTTCACTGGAGCAGCCTTGGGTGGAGACCATCATGTTCCCCTATAACATCGTGGAAAGCCAGGGCGAAAAGCTGATCCGCAAGTGCGCGGAGAAGAACATCGGCTTTGTGTGCATGAAGCCTCTGGCCGGCGGTGCCATCGAGGATGCCACTCTAGCACTGCGCTATATCTGTGCCAATGAAAATGTGACCGTTGTGATCCCCGGCATGGCGGAAGTAATGGAGATCGACCAGAACATCGCCGCCTGCAGCGATACTTCCCCTCTTACAACCGAGGAAAACACAGCTATTGCAGAGGTTCGCCGCACCCTCGGCACCAATTTCTGCCGCCGCTGCAATTACTGCGCTCCCTGCACGGAGGGTATCAACATCCCCGGCGTATTCCTATTTGACGGCTACATCAGCCGCTACGGTCTTGCCGACTGGGCAAGGCAGCGCTATGCCACACTGCAAGTCAAAGCATCTGCCTGCGTTGGCTGCGGTATCTGCGAGACTCGCTGTCCTTATAACCTGCCCATCCGACAGATGCTGAAAACCGCAGCAGAGCATTTTGGTGAATAAAAACAGCGCCGGTGAAATCACCGGCGCTGAAATTTTACATGGTATAGTTATCAAAATAGCCCTGCACCAAAATGATGGGGGTGCCCTTGTCACCGGAGCCGGAGGTCAGATCGCACAGAGAGCCGATCAGATCCGTCAGGCGGCGGGGAGTCGTGCCCTGAGATGCCATAGAGCCAGCCAGATCGCCCTTTTCGCGAATTCTCTGCTCAATGGCCCTCTTCAGTGCTTCGCCGCTGAGATCTGCAAAGTCATTGTCTGCCAGATACTTCAGCTTCAGCTCGTTGGGTGTGCCCTCCAGACCGGGGGTATAAGCAGGAGAAACGATGGGGTCAGCCAACTCCCAAATCTTGCCAACAGGATCCTTAAATGCACCGTCACCATAGACCATAACCTCGATATGCTTGCCGGTTTTCTCCAACAGCTGCTTCTGGATGCTGAGCACCAGATCATCGCAGGCATTGGGGAACAACTTGATGGTGGACTCGGTGGACTTGTTAGAGCCCAGCAGGCCGTACTTTTCGTTAAAGCCGCTGCCGTCTACACTATGATTCAGAATGTCATCCATACCGCAGATCCGCTCGCCGCCATTAGCCAGCAGAATACGGTGGGTACGGGCACGGGTGTGGATGTCGCAATGGAGCACATTCTTGGTGTAATTCAGGATAACACGGGGGTTGTTGGCAAAGATGATCTCTGCCTCAGCGCCCTCCTCCCGGATCAGATCGCCGTAGTACTTCACATAGTCCACCAGTGTGAAGGGGTGCAGATTCTCGCCGAAGAGCTTGCGGTATTCATACTCCGTCAGTACATCGGAGTAGGGGTTCACACCGGCCTCATCCAGCTTATCCAGAGAAACCAGCTCGTTGCCCACCTCGTCGGAAGGATAGCTCAGCATCAGCACCACTTTTTTGCTGCCCCGGGCGATGCCCCGCAGGCAGATAGCAAAACGGTTGCGGGACAAAATGGGGAAAATAACACCCACAGTCTCGCCACCCAGTTTTTCCTTTACATCCTTGGCAATGGCATCAACGGATGCGTAATTTCCCTGCGCACGGGCAACAACGGATTCCGTAACCGCCACAATATCCCGGTCGTTCATGGGGAAGCCTTCACATTCAGCAGCTTCCAGAACACTGTCCACAACGATCTTCGCCAGATCATCGCCCTCGCGGATGATGGGGCAGCGAATACCTCTTGATGTGGTTCCGACTTTTCTTTCCATACAGTAACCTCATTTCCCGAAATGCGGCAAGTCGCCCACTCCGGCTAGAATAAACACAACAACAATGTTATACCGCAATTTGCTCTGTTTTTCAATCCTTATTTTTATTTTTTTTCGATTTTGACAAACTTTTATTTCCCAAAAAGGCAACTGCTACCGCACCGGGACCATTCTCAAAATAGCAGTTTCATCCTTTTTGCATAGTTTTCCCCATTCCGGCGCTTTGATTCCCGGATGTTGCTGCAAAGTGAGCAAATCTGTCAGTCATATTGACACCCCTTCCAAATATTGATTTATCAATATCTCAGTGTTTCTTCACCGGCCTTTTGCCGCGAGGATATTGTCTTTTTCACCGAAAACTGCTATAATAAGCAATACAATATCTTTCCACCAGAATACGGAGGGATTTCTATGAACATCATCATCGCCGGCGGCGGCAAGGTGGGCTTTACCCTTGCCCGGCAGCTTTCCGCCGAAAAACACGATATTACTCTGATCGACTCCAATCATCAGGTGCTCCATTCCGGCATGGAACGCTTTGATGTGATGGCAGTCCACGGAAACTGCGCCTCTATGGAAACGCTGATGCAGGCAGGTGTAAAAGATGCCGATCTGCTGATTGCCGCCACCAATGCGGATGAAGTGAATCTGCTGTGCTGCACCACCGCCCACGGCATCAATCCGAAGCTACATACCATCGCCCGGATCCGCAATCCGGAGTACACCGAGCAAATCTATGCCATGCGGGATGTCTTTGCCCTTTCCATGGCCGTCAATCCGGAAAAGCAGGCCGCTGTGGAAATCGAACGGTTGCTGAAGTACCCCGGCTTTCTGCGCCGTGATACTTTCGCCAAGGGCCGCGCGGAAATCGTAGAGCTGCGGATTGAAGCATCCAGCAAGCTTTGCAATGTTTCCCTTTCTGATCTGCACAGCGTAACAAAGTGCAAAGTTCTGGTCTGTGCCGTTTTGCGTAACGGCAATGCCGTCGCCCCCAGCGGCAGCTTTGTTCTGCGGGAAGGTGACCGTATCTTCGTCACTGCTCCCACCGAAAATCTGACTGCGCTGTTGAAAAATTTGGGTATCATCACCCGCAAAGCACGACGTGTCATTCTCTGCGGTGGTGGCCGGGTCAGCTATTATCTGGCAAGTCTTTTGCAAAAGGACAATATTTCCGTCCAGCTCATTGAAAGCAATCACGACCGCTGTGTGGAACTGGCAACCTTGCTTCCGGACACCTGCATCGTCCATGGAGATGCCACCGTGCAATCGTTGCTGGAAACCGAAGGTCTTTCCTCCTGCGATGCCTTGATTACTCTAACAGGAATGGATGAGCTGAATATGATCATCTCCCTGTACGGCACTTCCAGAGGCATCCCTCAGGTCATCACCAAGCTGGGTCACGCAGAAAACCGCAACATCATTGACAATCTATCCCTCGGCAGCATTATCTGCCCCAAGGAGCTGTGCTGCAATTCCATCATCCGCTATGTCCGGGCGATGCAAAATCAGACCGGTGCCGCCCTTTCCATTCACACCATCGCAGATGGGCAGGCTGAGGCTGTGGAATTTCTGGTGGACGAACACACCAGGAACTGTGGCATCCCCCTGAAAAATTTGAAGCTGAAGCCCAATGTTCTGATCGCCAGTATTTCCCACGGCGCCCGCTCCGAGGTTCCCAGCGGTGATTCCGTATTCCACAAGGGAGATTCTCTTGTGGTCGTCACCAGCGGCAGTGGCGTTTTGCAGCAGCTTAACGACATTTTCGCATAATTGGGAGGGCTTATGAACTACAAAATGATGGGTCGTTTTCTGGCCCTGACCCTCTCGGTAGAAGCCTTGTTTATGGTTCCCGCACTTCTGATCAGCCTGTTCTGCGGGGAATATACCGCGCTTTGGAGTTTTCTTGCAACAGTGGGTTTGCTGATCCTTGCAGCAGCAACGCTGCATTTGATCTGCAAAGGTGCTCCCACTGCCTTTGGCGCAAAAGAAGGTTTGGTGTGCGTCAGCGTCAGCTGGATTGTCATGAGTCTTTTCGGCTGTCTGCCCTTCTGGTTCTCCCGGGAGATCCCCAGCTATGTGGACGCCCTTTTCGAGATCGTATCCGGATTCACCACCACCGGTGCTTCCGTTGTCGCTAATGTGGAAGGACTTTCCAAAAGCATCCTTTACTGGCGTAGCTTCAGCCATTGGTTGGGCGGCATGGGCGTTCTGGTGTTCCTTCTGGCCATTGCCCCGGGTAACGGGCAGGGTGCAGGCTTTACCATGCACCTGCTGCGGGCCGAAAGCCCCGGCCCCAATGTGGGTAAGCTGGTGCCGAAAATGCGCAAAACCGCAGCGATCCTGTACCTGATCTATATCGTACTAACCATTGTTAACATTCTCTTTTTGCTGTTTGGCAAAATGCCTCTGTTTGACGCTGTCTGCACCGCCTTTGGTACAGCCGGTACCGGCGGTTTTGGTATCAAAAACGATTCCATGGCCAGCTACAGTCCCTATCTGCAAAATGTGACCACCGTATTCATGCTGCTGTTCGGTGTCAACTTCAGTTGCTTCTACTTGCTCCTGCTAAAGGAATTTAAGGGTGTATTCAAAGATGAAGAGCTGCGGACCTATTTGGGTATCGTTTTCTTCGCCATTGTTTTGATCGCTGTAAATCTCTACGGAACATACGGCACACTGGAAGAAACCGTCCGCCATGCGGCATTTCAGGTTTCCAGTATCATCACCACCACCGGCTTCGCCACCACAGACTTTGACCTGTGGCCCAGTTTCTCTAAAATGATTCTACTGGCTTTAATGATCATCGGCGCCTGCGCCGGCTCCACCGGCGGCGGTATCAAAGTCGCCAGAGTTTTGCTGCTGTTTAAGAGTCTGCGCCGGAACATCCGCCGGGTCCTGCACCCCAACAAGGTTCAAGTGGTGCGGAACAACGGGCAGGTGGTGGAGGAGCAGATTCTCGATACCACCAACGCATATCTTGCCGCCTACATCGTGATCATCATTGTCAGTGTGATACTGATCTCACTGGACGGTTTCTCAACAGGAACCAACATTTCCGCGGTTCTCGCCTGCTTTAACAATATCGGACCGGGTCTGGAGACAGTGGGTCCCACCTGCAACTTCGGCGGTTACAGCATTTTCTCCAAGCTGGTGCTGATCATCGATATGCTGGCAGGCAGACTGGAGATCTTCCCCATTCTGGTGCTGCTCTCCCGAAGCACATGGCGTCATCAATAAAACAGCAAGGGCGCGGATATCCGCGCCCTTAAATTTTTATCCTTTATACTTTGGCTCGCAGGTCAGGTTGATACCCAACCGCTTGAACACCTTCTCGTCCACCGGCGACAGGATCACCGAGGAATGAACCTCGCAGCCCCGCAGCTTGCTCAGCTGCTCCATGGCATATTCCGCCGTGGGATTGGTTGCCGCGCTGATGGACAGTGCGATCAGTGTTTCATCCGTATGCAGCCGGGGATTCCGGTTGCCCAAATGGTCAACCTTCAAATGCTGAATGGGATCGATGGCCACTGGGGAGATCAGATGCAGCTCATCGGGCATACCGCCCAGTGCCTTCAACGCATTCAGCAGCAATGCTGCGGAAGCCCCCAGCAGATTGGAGGTCTTACCGGTAACGATCCTGCCGTCTGGCAGTTCCATAGCCGCTGCGGGAAGTCCGGTATCTGCCTCTTTCTTCAGCGCGGCGGCTACCACCCGGCGGGTAGAAACATCCACCCCCGCCTTGCGCATCAGAAGCTCCAGCTTCATTACCACATCTTCCGATGTTTTGCCCTGCTTCTGCTCGCACAGAATGGTGTAATAGCGGCGGATGATCTCCTGACGGGAGGCTTCTCTGGCAGCTTCGTCGTCGACAATGCAGTTGCCCACCATATTGACGCCCATATCGGTCGGAGATTTGTAGGGGCACTGCCCCAGAAGCTTTTCAAACATAGCAACCAGCACAGGGAACGCTTCCACATCCCGGTTATAGTTTACGGTTGTCTTGCCATAGGCTTCCAGGTGGAACGGATCCAGCATATTCACATCGCTCAAATCCGCAGTTGCCGCCTCGTAAGCAAGGTTCACCGGATGATTCAGGGGCAGATTCCATACGGGGAAGGTCTCAAACTTGGCGTACCCTGCCTTCATGCCCCGCTTATGCTCATGGTAGAGCTGGCTTAAGCAGGTAGCCAGCTTTCCGCTGCCGGGACCCGGTGCGGTAACGACCACCAATTCTCTGCTTGTTTCAATATATTCGTTGCGACCAAAGCCGTCATCGCTGACCACATAAGAGGTGTTAGAGGGGTATCCTTCAATGGCATAATGGTGGTACACCTTCACACCCATGCCCTCCAGACGGGACTGGAATGCTTTTGCCGCTGCCTGCTCGTTAAACCGGGTCAGCACCACGCTGGAAACATACAGTCCAAAGTCCCGGAACACATTGATCAAACGAATGACATCCCGGTCATAGGTAATGCCCAGATCCCCGCGGATCTTGTTCTTTTCAATATCGGCAGCATTGATGGCGATGACCATCTCCACCTGATCCTTCAGCTGGATCAGCATTTTCAGCTTGCTGTCCGGCTGAAAACCGGGAAGCACCCGGGAAGCATGATTATCGTCATACAGCTTGCCGCCGAATTCCAGATACAGCTTGCCGCCGAACTGGCCGATCCGCTGGCGGATATGCTCCGACTGGGTCTGCAAATATTTATCATTGTCAAACGCGATACTTCCCATGGTCACACCTTCTTTTCAAGCACTACCCGTTTATTGTACTAAATCCGTCAGCAAATAGCAAGTGGCTTTGTTAAATAATCTTTTTCAAGGTTTTCTTGCATAAATATACATTCCTTTCTTGTTTTACCAAGCCCCTTGTGCTACAATGGCAGTATCTTCATCACGGAGGTATTCCTATGGAATTTCATGTAAACCACCCGATTCTGTTTGTGATCGCAGGTCTGCTGATCGCCGTTGTGCTTGCCCAGTCCATTTTCTTCCTCGTGAAGGCTTTGCGCCGCAGCAAGGCGCTGGGAATGGACCAGACCAAGATCAAAAAAACCATCCGTACCGCAGCTATTTTCACCATTGCGCCCGCTGTGGCCATCGTGATCAGCATCATTACGCTGAGCAAAAAACTGGGTCTGGCGCTGCCCTGGCTGCGTCTGAGTGTTGTGGGCTCTCTCAGCTACGAGACCGTTGCCGCCAGCAACGCCCTGCAGGCCATGGGACAATCTCTGGGTTCCGGCGCTGCGCTGACCGCCCAGCAGTATGTCAATGTTTTGTTCGTCATGACCATATCCATCATGATGGGCATCTGGCTGGTACCCCTGATCGGCAAAAAGCTTCAGGGTGGTTTGGAGAGCCTCGGAAAGCGGGATGCCAAATGGGCAGACATTTTCCAGAATTCTCTGTTCCTCGGCATGATTGCCGCGTTTCTGGGCTTTGTCTTCTGCGATGTGTCCCGTCTGTGGGATGAAAATGCCCGTTTTGTCACGGAAACCGTCGTGGAAAACGGCGAAGAGATCAAGCAGTCTGTCCCCGTTTCCGCCACCTCCGGTTTGATCCCCGTCTGCGTTATGCTGACTTCCGCTGTGATCATGATCATCTGCGGTCTTCTGATGAAAAAGCCCAAGCTGAAATGGCTCAGCGAGTATGCTCTGCCGATCTCTCTGATTCTGGGTATGGCCTCCGCCATCCCCTTCACCGCATGGCTCAGCTAAGGAGGTAACCACATGAAAAAGAACATGAGTTATATGGATTCCGTCCACCGCGACGGACGGATCTGGAATCTGACCGTGATGGTTCTGCTGATGGCCTTTCCCGTGACCGTTGCCGTTATTTTCGGTGCCTCGCCGGACTGGGGCGCACTGGGCATGGGCCTGATCGCCACCGCTCCTATGTATTGGGCTGTAGGTGCCATCGAGACCGTCACCTTCGTTCCCATGCTGGGTGCCGGCGGTTCTTACTTAAGCTTTGTCACCGGCAACATCTCCAACCTGAAGCTGCCCTGCGCCCTGAATGCTCTGGAGCAGAACGGCGTCAGCGCCAACAGTGAAGAGGGCGAGGTTATTTCCACCGTCGCCATTGCCACTTCCAGCATCGTCACCACCGTCATTATCATTATCGGTGTCATCTGCATCGCGCCCCTGACTCCCGTTCTCAGCGCGCCGGTGCTGCAGCCTGCCTTCGAGCAGATCCTGCCCGCCCTCTTCGGCGGTCTGGGCGTTGCCTTCGTCAGCAAGAACTGGAAGCTGTCGCTGGCTCCTATCTGCTTAATGCTGGTGCTGTTCATTTTCGTTCCCGCGCTGGATTCCGGTACGGTCGGTATTATGGTGCCCGTTTCTGCGCTGTTTACCATCGGCGTAGGCAGGATCATGTACAAAAGAGGTGTGCTGTAATGGGTTATGCGATTGCCGCTATTGTAGTTTCGTTCTTTGCAGTGGTTTTGATCCGCACATTGATGTTCAAGCCCAAGGCCCAGCCGGCCGTTTCCGATGAACCGGCAGATTTCGACAAAGATGCCGCCATCTCCGCTTTGGGCGCTCTTGTCCAATGCAAGACCGTTTCCCGTAATGATCCCGCCCAGGAAGATGAGGCCGAATTCCAAAAGCTTATCGACCTGTTGCCGACACTGTATCCCAAGGTTTTTGAGGTCTGCTCCTTCCGTCAGCTTCCCGATCGGGCGCTTCTCTTCCGCTGGCCCGGCAAAAAGGCAGACGATCCCGCCGTCATGATGGCCCACTACGATGTGGTTCCCGTAGACGAAGGCAATTGGGAAAAACCTCCCTTTGACGCTGTTATCGAGGACGGTGTTATGTGGGGCCGCGGCACTCTGGATACCAAAGCCACCTTCAACGGCGTTTTGTCCGCCGCCAATTACCTGATCGGACAAGGCTTTGTCCCGGAGAACGATGTATACTTTGCCTTCTCCGGCAGTGAGGAAGTCAATGGCAAGGGCGCTCCCAACATTGTAGACTATTTTGAAGCCAATGGCATCACCCCCGCTATGGTTGTTGATGAAGGCGGCGCTGTGGTGGAAAATGTATTCCCCGGTGTCAAGCAGCCCTGCGGACTCATCGGCATCGCGGAAAAGGGCATGATGAACGCTCAGTTCCGCACTCTCTCCGCCGGCGGTCATGCTTCCGCACCCAAGCCCCATACCCCTGTGGGTATTCTTTCCGCCGCCTGCAAAAAGGTGGAGGATCACCCCTTCAAAATGCATCTTACCAAGCCCGTAGCAGAGATGTTTGATACCCTGGGCCGCCATTCCACCTTTCTGTACCGGATGATCTTCGCCAACCTCTGGTGCTTCGGCTGGGTGCTGGATCTGCTGGGCAAGATCGGCGGCGGCGAAATGAACGCCCTGCTTCGCACCACTGTGGCATTTACCCAGATGGAGGGCAGCTCCGCCCGGAATGTGATCCCTCCCGAAGCAAAAATGGTTGCCAATATGCGCCTGAATCCCATGGACAGCGTAGAAAGCGCCCTTGCCTATCTGCGTAAGACCGTGGGCAATGCTGCTGTGGAGGTCACCGTGCTGGAGTACTTTGAGCCTAGCCGTGTTTCCCGCACTGACTGTCCGGGTTGGGAAAAGGTGTCTGCCGCTGTGGCAGAAAACTGGCCCGGATGCATCGTATCCCCCTATCTCATGGTGCAGTGCTCCGATTCCCGCCACTATGGCAGGATCTCGGACAAGGTCTACCGGTTCTCCGCCATGGACCTGACCTCTGAAGAGCGGGCAACCATCCACGGCAACAACGAACGGATCCGTCTGGAAACCATTGAAAAAGCCGTTTCCTTTTACATTAACCTTATGCGGAAATGCTAGAATTAGCAAGAGGACGCGTAACACGCGTCCTCTTGCTGCATTTTTCCGTGATAATGGTACATTCTGCATTGGAATCCCTATTGTTTTCCCAAAATAGCTATGATAGAATAGAAATATCTAGCATAAAGGACCATTTCATCTTTGAAAACATATATGAGGTGAGAATCATGCAGTACTTAGGAATTCCATACGAAATGAAAAATCTGCCCGAGCTGGATCCCGGATTTATTCCCTTTGGCGTATGGGTAGAAAACTATTTAAAAAATGCATCCAAGCCCATCTCCATTGCAGTTGAGCGGGAGAACGGTCAAACCTCCGTTCACCACACCAGAATTTACGGTACTGCGGAAACGACGGATGCCGACTACCGGTTCGTGGAGCGGTATGTAAAATTCCTTCTGTGGTCCGTGGGCGGTTTCCGGGTGTCCGTGTGCGGTTGTTCCGAACTGGCTCAACGACTGCAGCAGGCCTATACCCCCGAGGGTGAGCGGGCATTTGACTATGACTTTTTCCAGAAACTTTACGAGCGCCCCTTGGAAATTATTGATCTTCCTTTAAGCGACTGCCCCGACGCGGATGAAACCCCTAAGCCCATCGGCGGTCATCTGGAAGGCTGCCGCATTGGCTTTGATGCCGGCGGTTCTGACCGAAAAGTCTCTGCCGTTATCGACGGCGAAGTGGTCTACTCCGAAGAAGTGGTCTGGCACCCCAAGAAGAATCCCGACCCCAATTACCAGTATGAAGGCATTCTGGATTCCTTCCGGACCGCCGCTTCCAAGATGCCCCGGGTGGACGGCGTCGGTGTTTCCTCTGCCGGCGTGTTTATTGGAAACGCCCCCATGATCTCCAGCATCTTCTACTGCGTCCCCAGAGAGCGGTGGGACGAGGTCAAGACCGTATTTGACCGTGCCGCCGCCGCCATCGGCGATGTCCCCATCGTAGTCGCCAACGACGGCGACGTTTCCGCCTTGGCCGGTGCCATGGGCATGAACTGCGGCTCCATTATGGGTCTTGCCATGGGCACCAGCGAGGCTGTGGGCTATGTGGATCAGGATAAAAATATTCTTGGCTGGATCAACGAATTGGCCTTTGCGCCGGTAGATTTAAATGAAAGTGCCATGCAGGACGAATGGTCCACCGACTTTGGTGTCGGCTGCAAATATCTCTCCCAGGATGCCGTTATCAAGCTGGCAAAGCCTGCCGGCATCGAGCTGGACGAAAACCTCAGCCCCGCTGAAAAGCTGAAAGTCGTGCAGGCGCTGATGGCAGAGGATGATCCCCGGGCTGTGAAGATCTTCTCCGATATTGGCAAGTACCTTGCCTACACCGTCGTTCTCTACGCCCAGTTCTATGATCTGCAGCATCTGATGCTGCTGGGCCGCGTTATGTCCGGCAAGGGAGGAGACCTGATCCTCAGCACCTGTCAGCAAGTCTTGGAGGAAGAATACCCCGCCCTTTACAAGAAGGTGGAGGTCATGCTCCCCGACGAAAATACCCGCCGGGTGGGTCAAAGCGCTGCCGCTGCCAGCCTGCCTGCTTTGAAGAAATAAACATGGAGTCAGCACCCGCCGTGCTGACTCTTTACCCGAAGGAGCGATACTATGTTTTATAAGAATGCCCGTATTTTCACTGCCGACAATCAATTCCATCTGGGTGCCTTTGAAGTCACGGGTGACCGGTTTGGTATGGTTTTGCCTCAGGATGTACCGGAAGATGCTATTGATCTGCAAGGTGCTACGGTCATCCCCGGTTTGATCGATGTTCATAATCATGGCAACTCGGGCTGCGACTTTTCCGACGGAGATTACGAGGGTCTAAAGAAAATGGCCGCTTATCTTGCCAATAGCGGCATCACATCCTTCGCCCCCGCCTCCATGACCTTGCCTTACGATGTGCTGGAAAAAGCCTTCGCCACAGCCCGTCAGCTGGCGGACGAAGCGCCGGAAGGTCATTCCCGTCTGATGGGCATCCAGATGGAAGGCCCCTACTTCTCCGAAAAGAAAAAAGGCGCCCAGAATGGCGCCTATCTGAAGCAGCCCGATTTTGATGGCTTTAAAAAGCTCTATGACGGCTGCGGCGGCTTGGTTCGGATCGTGGATGTTGCTCCGGAGCTGCCCGGCGCTGCAGAATTTGTGGAAAAAGCCAGCAAGCTGTGCACCGTTTCCGTTGCCCACACCGATTCTGACTATGACCATGCCAAAACCGCTTTCGAGCGGGGTGCTACCCATCTGACCCATCTGTACAACGCCATGCCCGGCATCCACCACCGCAACCCCGGCGTGATCCCCGCAGCGGCGGAAGATCCCCATGTCCGCGCGGAGCTGATCTGTGACGGTATGCACATCCACCCGGCTTCTGTCCGTCTGGCCTTCTCCATTTTCGGCGGTGAGCGGATGATTCTCGTCTCCGATGCTCTGCGCTGTTGCGGCATGCCCGACGGTGAATATGAACTGGGCGGTCAGCCGGTGTTCCTTGCCGGCGGCGTTGCCAAGCTGGCAGACGGCACTCTGGCAGGCTCTGCAACCAACCTTTTTGACTGCATGAAAAATGCTATCCTTTTCGGCATTGACGAAGCCGATGCCATCCAGGCCTCCACTTTAAACCCCGCCTGCGCACTGGGGGTGCAAAATCTGGTAGGCTCCATCACCACCGGAAAATATGCGGACTTTATCATCTGCCGCAGCGATTATACGGGAAAGCGCGTCTTTATTGGCGGAAAAGAAGTTGGAAAATAATAGTAGCATAACAAAACTGGGGATGCTATAATATCCCCAGCTTTTTTAACTTTGAGGTGTTTATGTTTCAGAAATTTATAGGTGACAAAGCCTTTTACCGCAGAGTCGGCGCTGTTGCCGTACCCGTTGTCATACAGTATACCATCACCAATTTTGTATCCTTGCTGGATAACATTATGGTTGGACAGGTGGGAACACTGCCCATGAGCGGTGTTGCCATCGTTAACTATCTGATGTTTATCTTTAACCTATGCATCTTCGGTGCCATGGCCGGTGCCGGTATTTTTACCGCCCAGTTCCATGGCTGCCAGGACCACGAAGGCATCCGCAGAACCTTCCGTTTTAAGATGATTGTGGGACTTCTGCTGTCTGCCGGCGGTATTGCGCTCTTTTTCTTGGCGGGAACACCGCTGATCAGCCTGTATCTGCAAAGCGACAGCGATCCGGCTGACGCGGCTCAGACCCTATCCTACGGTCTTGATTATCTGCAAATCATGCTGTTGGGACTGATTCCCTTTGCCATCTCCAACGCCTACGCAAGCACCTTGCGGGAAACCGGCATGACCACCGTTCCCATGATTGCCAGCGTCAGTGCTGTCCTTACAAATCTGGTGCTCAACTACGTGCTGATTTTCGGTCATTTGGGCGCGCCTGTCATGGGTGTCCGGGGTGCAGCACTGGCCACGGTCATTTCCCGGTTTGTAGAATTAACCATTGTGTTGATCTGGACACACTGTCACACCAAGGAATCACCCTTCGTTGTTGGCGCATTCCGATCCGTGTACATTCCCGGTTCCCTGTTAAAAAACATTCTTATCAAGGGTATGCCTCTGCTTTTGAATGAGTTCCTGTTTGCCACCGGTACCGCCATGGTCAACCAGTGTTATTCCGTCCGGGGATTGGATGTGGTAGCTGCTACGAATATCAGCAACACCATTTACAATCTCGCCAGCGTGGCCTATCTTTCCATGGGCACAGTCATCGGCATTATCATGGGACAAATGATGGGTGCCGGTTCTTCAAAGGAGGAAGTCCGCAGCACGCACCGCAAGCTCACTGCCCTTGCCATGGGCTCCTGCGCTGTGTTCAGCCTTATTCTGCTGGCCATTTGTGTTCCTTTCCCCAGAATCTATAATACGACAGCGGATGTGCGTGCCATTGCTACCCAGCTGATCATCGTTTCCGCCGTGATCATGCCTGTACACGCCTATATCCACGCGGTGTATTTCGCCATGCGCTCCGGCGGTAAGACCATGATCACCTTTTTCTTTGACTGTGGCTTTATCTGGCTGGGCAGCCTACCACTGGCTTATAGCCTAAGCAGGTTTACCGCCATACCCATCGTACCTTTGTTCATCCTTTGCTCCTGCATGGAGCTGCTGAAATCCATCATCGGCTACTTCATCATCCGCAGCGATTTCTGGATCCGCAATCTGACCGAACTGTAATGCAAAAAGCCGCCCAAGGGCGGCTTTTTTTATTTGAGCATAAAGCTGTTATTCAGCACCAAGGTGCTATACAGGAACAGCACATCCTGCCCGTGGAAGTCCACGAACCGGTCCAGCATCTGACTGGAAATATAGCGCACATCCACCAGTGTAACGGTCTTATAGCCCTGCACCAGCAGCGGCACCATGGAGCTTCCAAAGGAATCCCGGAACACAATCAATTCCTGATCCGTCGTTGCGTTGGGATTTTCGATTCGCAGCAGCGATACCGGGCCGGACAGATATACCTCATAAAGGTCCTTTCCCTCCAGCTTCTGCAGATCATAAATGCCTGTATACTTGTTTGTTTCGTAGTTAAACACCTTGCAGCCGTCCAGCAGGTCACTTTCCAGCATATACAGTTCATCAGGCTCCATCGGCAGCGCCGCCTGACCGTAGTAAACGCCATAGAAGGGCTTCTCCGCCTTAATGGGGCGGTAATCCTCTGCCTTGGGAGCGGCAATCCCCATTGCGTTACAGAGCTTTTGTGCCGCTGTCAAAAGCCGCTCCTGCCGCCAATGGGTATCCGTATGGTAGTAATCTTCAATGGTCAGACAATCTGTCAGATCCACATGCTCGGCGTAAGGCATCCCCTGCTGAACCGTTTGCAGTAGTTTCCCATAATCCAGCGACGGATACCCCAGCTTGTCTGCCAGATAGTAATTTTTATCCGGTACCACCGCGGCATAGATCTTGGAATCCTGCAGATACTTCTCCCGAAGATTGCCAAACACCTGCAGTGCGTGGGTAAGGGATTTTTCATTCAGCGGGTACTCAAGCTTGGCAGCGTAACCGTCGGACAGATAGATGTCATTGTTATCCCGCTGCCCCAGCACATAATAGTGAACGCCGGCCTTCAATTTTCGAAAGCTGTCCCGCAGGGGAAATTGATCCAGCGTATAGTCTTCAAAATCCGTCATAAAAGAGCCGTCCAGCAGCTTTTCCGAGGAAATTTCCGGAAACTGAGCCAATTCCCGCCGTTCAGAGTCAGATGCCGCCTCCGCAGGCCGCAGCCACGCAACCAACGCAATTACCAGCCACAGCGCTCCAACGGCAGCCATGGCGCAAATATTCCATTTATTTTTCTTCATATCATCCTCCTAGAACCGGAAATACAGAAACGGGTTGAAGGAGCCATCCACCAGATACGCCGTGCACACCAGCAGCAGCGCCGTGGCTGTTACCAGCCGCAGCACCGCAGACATCCTGGGCATTTCCTGCAGCCTTACAGCGCAATTGCGTACCAGCGGCGTTGCGCCGATAATGCCCGCTAGGAACAAAAGGGCGTAGCTTTTCAGATAGTACACCGATTCCGTGGTCACCAGTGGAACGGCCTGACCGCCAAATAATCCGGAAATATCCTGCCACGCTTGTGCCATGGACTCGGCGTTAAAGATGACAAAACTGATCATCACAATCAGTATCACATAGCCATGCCGCAGAACATTGGGCAGACGATTCAGCGGCAGCCACTTTTCCAGAAGCAAAAGCACCGCAAACATTAGTCCCCAAACCACAAAATTCCATGCCGCGCCGTGCCAGAAGCCCGTCAGCATCCATACCACAAAAATATTGAACACCCAACGGCCCCGGCTGACCCGATTGCCGCCCAGAGGGATATACACATAATCCCGGAACCAGCCCCCCAGCGTCATATGCCAGCGCCGCCAGAATTCCGTAACACTTTTTGAGATATACGGATAATCAAAGTTCCGGGGGAACCGGAAGCCAAAGATCCTGCCAAGGCCCACAGCCATATCGCTGTAGCCGGAGAAGTCAAAGTAAATATGCAGCATGAACGCAGCGGCATACAGCCAGAAAAACAGCACAGACTGCTCCGAAGAATCCCGAAAAATCTCCGTAAGCTCTCCAAATGGATTGGCAAGCAGTATTTTCTTTCCCAGACCTACCAGAAAGCCAAATAATCCGGCAGAAAAATCATCCCAAGTGGTCTTTCTGTCCTCCAGTTCCTTGGCAATATCTACATACCGGACAATAGGACCGGCGATCAACTGGGGGAACAGGGCGATGTAAGTGCCAAAATTGACGATATTTCGTTGCGCCCGGGTATCCGCCCGGTACACATCCACCACATAGCTCATGCCCTGGAAGGTATAAAAACTGATGCCGATGGGCAGCGCCAGCTTCAGCAGAGGTACACCCATGCCGGTAAGCCGGTTCCAGTTCTCCACTGCAAAATCCGCGTACTTAAATACCGCCAACAGCGCCACACCCGTAAAAATGCCGGCCACCAGCCAGATCCGCTTCCAAAGTCTGCTTTCTGCCTTATCCACCGCCAGACCGCAGGCGTAAAACAGCACGATAGAGGCCACCATCAGCAGCACATACCGTGGCTCACCCCAGGCGTAAAACAGCAAGCTGGCCAGCAGTAGAAATCCGTTCTTCACCCCTGTGGGTATGAGAAAATACAGGATCAGCACTGCCGGCAAAAAATAAAACAAAAAGGGAATTCCCGAAAAAAGCATATTACCTCCCTTATCAAAACACAAATAAGTACCAAGGGGGATAACCCCCTTGGCTTAGCTTACGATAGCTTCGTTGTAAAGGCTCTGAGCATCGGGATAGACCTCTGCCAGCTTGCCGGAAAAAAGCTCCATAGCATCGGCACTGCCAAAGGCCATAACCATGTAACCTTCCCCAATATCTGCCATCAGCAGGCGGTCAGGCTGGCCGCAGATCCACTGGTTGCCCTGAATAGCATCCCGCCATGCTGTCTGCAACGCTTTCTGATCGGCGTTATCCCCGATTTTTACCGCTACAGCGGTAAAAATATTGCTGTTCATCATGTGAACAAGAGAAGCCGCCTCTTGAATAGCCTTCAACTGCTCCTGAGGAACCAAATAACGGTTGGTCATTTCCTCCGCATTGGTTACATCCAGACTGCCGGGGGCGTCACTGATGGAATTCTCCACAGCACCGCCGTAAGCGGCAAAGCGCTCCTCATCGGCGTACTTATCCCAGATGCTCTGCAAAAGCTGTGCTGTCGCTTCTGTTTCCCCACCCTGGTTGTCTGTAGAGGGAGTAGTGGTGGACGGCGCAGTTGTGGTGGGGGATGTGGTAGTGCTGGGGACAATGTTGCCGGTGGTGTCCTGAGGTACATTGGATCTGCAGCCTGTCAGGACAGAAACCAGCAGCAAGGTGGTCATAAACAAAACAGTTGTTTTTTTCATATTTTTTCCTCCGTTTTAAAAGGTTCCTTCAAATCATATCCAAATAAGCGCTTATTCATACCCCAATTTAAAGCGTAAATTTGACAAATTTATTGCAAAAATAAAAAAGATATGTTATGATTTTTGGGGAGGAGATAGAATGTTGTCGAAATTACCTTCCCGCTTCGGCATCAAGCTGATCATTCTGTGTACTTTTATCGGAGTGTTGCTTTTTTGGGTCATGATGGACTGGCCCTGTCTGTTCCGGAGGATCACAGGCATTCCCTGCATCGGCTGCGGGCTCAGCCGGGCATGGCTGGCCGCCTTGGGGTTGGATTTTTGTAGTGCTTTCCGGTATCATCCCATGTTCTGGAGTATTCCGGTTTTAATGCTGTTGGCTCTGTTTGATGGCAGGCTGTTCCGTAAGGATATTTGGAATCACATTCTTTTGATACTGCTGACCGCAGGATTGTTCGTTTGCTATTTCATTCGTCTTGTGGTTTATCTCAGAGGCGGTATTGTTTTCTGAGACCAAATAGATTTACCCGAAATTCAAGGAGGATAAAGAGATGTTCTGTAAAAATTGTGGCAATTCCATGGATCCCAATGCCGCTATCTGCGTAAAATGCGGCTGCGCAAAGGGTACCGGCACTTCCTACTGCCCCAACTGTGGCCAGCCCACCCTGCCCAACGCCGCTGTCTGCACTGCTTGCGGTGTCAGCTTGGCTGCCCCCGTTGCAGGCGGTGAACAGAAGAGCAAGCTGGTTGCAGGTCTGCTGGGTATTTTCCTGGGCTGGTTGGGTATTCATAACTTCTATCTGGGCTACACCAAGAAGGCTGTTTGGCAGCTGATTCTGTCCCTTGCTGGCTCCTGCCTGGTTGTGGGCCCCACCGTGGCCGGTATCTGGGGTCTGATTGAAGGCATCATGATCCTGTGCGGCAAGACTACTGTCGACGGCAAGGGCATTCCTCTGAAGGATTGATTTTTCATAAAAAAGCAGGCTTTTGCACGCCTGCTTTTTTTATTCGTCCAGCATGATTTTCAGGATTGTTTTGTCCGTTTCCTTCATGCCCTCCCGGGCAAGTCTGCCAACATTGCTGACGGTTCTATCGGCACCCTTGGTCACAATGCCGTCGCCGCCATAAAACTGCTGATCCTCCCAGTACATATCGCAGCCCAGAATGCCTGCATCCACGGCTGCGGCAATTTTTGCCGCGCAGGAGGGCTTTGCTCCGTCGCAAATGGTTCCCGAAAGGATCGCAATGGCGTTAACCACCGCATGGGCAACAGCACGCACCTTTCCCCCCTGTAAGTACGCAATACCCGCACCAGCGCCGCAGCCGGCACTGATAGCACCGCAGTAGGCGGACAGCCGGCCAATGCCGGTCTTTTGGTGCACCGTTACCAGATCGCTGAGGGTTACTGCCCGGAGCAGCAGATCTTCCGATGCCCCCATAGCCTGCGCATATATCGCCACAGGGACACTTGCCGTAATACCTTGATTGCCGCTGCCGGACAAAATGATCACCGGCATCTCGCAGCCGCTCATTCGGGCATCGCTTCCGGCTGCGGCATAGGCAGCTGCCTTCTTGGAAAGCAGAGAACCTTGGCGGTTGAGAATCACACTGCCCACATTGGCCCCCCAGTTTCCGCTGAGACCCTCCTTTGCAATATCCATATTGCATTGGATCTGCCTGCCAACCAACTCCCGCACATCATCAACATCCAGCGCATCAATAAATTCTACAATTCCCTCGATGGTCAAGCAGGATTTGTCCGTCAAATGATCCTCCGAAAATTCCGCCACAGGTAGATCCAGCAGAACCTCGCCGTTCTTCTCCATGTACACCACATTGGTGTGGTGATTGATGATCCGGATCCGGGCACTCTGATCTGCGCAACCAACCGCCAGATCAATATCAAAGGTCAAATCAGAATCCGATGAGCGCACCTGGGGCGTTACACGCTCCATAAACGCCTTCAATTCCGCTCTTTGTCCATCGGAAACACTGCTGATCACCTGCAGCTCCTTCTGCGCGTCACCTGCTACAATGCCCGCGCAGACTGCAGGCCCGATGCCGTGCATTCCCCCCGTATTGGGTACAATGACGCTTTTCACATTTTTAATGATATTACCGCTGACCTTCAGCTCCACTCTATCCGGCAGACAGCCAAGAAGTTTCCGCACCTTCGCGCCGGCCAACGCCAGAGCGATGGGCTCCGTACAGCCCATGGCAGGCTTTAGCTCCTCCCGAAGGATGTCGATATACTGCTGATAGATCTGATCTCCCTTTTTCACGGTAAATCTCTCCTTATCTGTATCTTTCTGTATTGTACCATCCACAGCGCAAAAAGTAAATGCGAATCCGCCTTGCGCCCTGTCAAAATTTGTGGTAAAATGGGCGCAGATACATTGCTTAGGAGGAATCGCCATGAGGTCCCGGCTCTTTACTGTTTCACTTGTCTGTCTTTTGGCTGCTGTGCTGGGCGGCTGCAGCTATCTGCTCCCCACCCCCAGTCTGACACCTCCGGTGCAAACCACACCGCCGGCAGCAACGATCCCTCCTACCACAGTTTCTCCCACAACACATCCACCGGTAACCACCCTGCCGCCGGCGCCTAAGATCGGTTGGATTGAAGAGGCCGGCAAAAAATACTTCTATGACGAAAACGGTGTTATGTTAACCGGTTGGCAGGAAATTGACGAGCAGCTTTACTACTTCAAAGAATCCGGTGTCATGGCCACAGGCAAAGTTGAAATCGACGGTCAAAGCCGCTATTTTGGCTCTGACGGTTCGGAGGTTTTACTGGTAAACCCATGGAACTTCCTGCCGGAGGACTACGATCCCGAGATCGTTACCATCAACGGCTGGCAGTATTCCAACGCCATCTGCTATGACGCATTGATGGAAATGCTGCAAGCGTGCAAAAATGCCGGTCTGCAGCCCTATATAGCCTCCGCCTACCGCACCCACGGCGATCAGACATGGCTTTATAACAATAAGATTCAGCGTCTCATTGCCGAGGGCTACAGTGAAGCAGATGCCCGCAAGCTTGCCGGCACCGTGGTTGCAGTCCCCGGCACCAGCGAGCACGAATTGGGCCTTGCCTTTGATCTGGTGGACGACAGCTACCGAAACCTGGATGAAGCACAGGAAAATACACCGGTGCAAAAATGGCTCATGGAAAACAGTTGGAAATACGGCTTTATTCTGCGCTACCCCAGTAGCAAGAGCGAAGCCACCGGTATCATCTACGAGCCTTGGCATTACCGCTATCTTGGTAAGTCACTGGCAAAAGAGGTCTACGATTCCGGTTTGTGCCTGGAGGAATACTTAGACAGCCTTACAGACGAATAACCAAAGCGGAGGTCATAAGACCTCCGCTTTCTTTATGCAATTCTAAAAAGGTTTCCTTGATTATAGGGAATCAGCGGTCCATTATAACATGAAAACGAAAAAATCTTTGTATATCCTCATAACAACGGGGAAAACTGTTGTGAGGTGATTATTATGGCGAAAAAAGGCATGGCACGGCCGGACTGGACCCAGCTGCATCCTAAAAATACAGAATCCCCCGTTCCCCAGATTCAAGGGAAAGCAAAAAGCGGAAAAACACCAGCCCGTCCCATCGTTGCCGGAACCTACGGTTCCGATCAAAAAGTCTGGCACACAGACCGCCCCATCTCCAAGGCATATCGTGAGATCGACAACGATCTTGCCCGGGACAATCTGGAAAACGATATCCCCATGGCAGACCTCCAAGATCTGTAAAAAGAGAGAGTCCTCCCGGGCTCTTTCTTTTTTGTAAGAAAAACCACAGGAAACATACATTGCAAAAAAGAACCACCCTATTGGGTGGTTCTTTGAGTTACCCCAACAATTTCGAACCTTCGGTTCGTCAGTACAGCATTATTTTGCAGAGGCGGATACGATGCTTGCGAAGCATTTAAAATACCTGACGCCCAATTCATATACAGACTCTCGGCAAAAATGAATCGTATCCTTCCAGCCTAACGGATAGTAAGAGAGTGCCTGATTATTTGACATAAGACCATCACTTTCCACAAATCCACCGCATCCACAGTCACAACAAACCGCACGTATAGCATCAACAATCGGCGTGCATATATCTATATTATTATTTTTCCACTCCTGTACGAAGTCGCCCGCAATAAACGGCAGAGCCTCGGCATTAAAAGTAGATTTTACAGTTTCCAACAGGGTTGTCAGATTGGCATAGTGGGTTTCATAAGAAGCCTTGTTAATCGCATCCGTTTCCCCCTGATGCCACAGCATGGCAATCAAACGATTTTCACGATTGAGTGCCAATGCAGTACAGATCATCTCCATCATATGAAGATAAAGGTCATCCTCCATTCCCCAGCGCTTATCCGAAAATCCCGTGCCGCCTACTGCGCAACGCAATATCAAGAGCTTTCTACCGTCTTTCAGCATGCCCCCATTTATGTACTCGCGCGAAAAAGAAAGACTCCAATTCGTCTGAATTTCGTTCCCCGACACCTTTTCACACGCCTGCGAAATCGTGAGGTCGTGATTCAGGTAAAAAACTTTATCGCAAGGAACATACGGCTCTTTTACCGGCCCAAATCCATATCCCTCGGCATTTGACTGCCCCGCCTGAATAATAATATCAAATTTTTCTTTTGTAAAATCCTTCAGCATATTGATTGCACATCCTTTCTTTAATTTAATTATATCACAAAATTTCTATGAATTCAATATGTTCTCATAAATTCGAAGGTTCAAGTCCATAAGGTCGAGAAAAAGGTGCAATGGTGAAAGAGGGTTGTTTTTTACCCCTAAAAACACGAAAAGCCCTTGAAAATCAAGGACTTTTGTGTTAGGGTGCAAAATTGTTGCCCCATTATGGCTCCCCTTGCCCAACTTGAACCCAACGACCGCTCGCAAGCTCGCTATAAGGTTTGCTTAGCAAACCTTACCCCTTTTTCTCGCTTTGCTCGCTCACAACTTGCTCCGCAAGTTGCCCCTTTTCCGCACTACGTGCGGATATGGAGTGTTGCCATAAATCGAACAGAGAAAGCAAAACAAAAACGGAATCCGTTTGGACTCCGTTTTGTTTTGGCTCCCCCCAACAATTTCGAACCTTTGACGATTCGGACGATTTTGGAGGGCTTTTTCTTAACAAACAGATTATAGCACAATCAAGCAGCTAAGTCAATAGAATTTTGAAATGTTTAAAAAGAATTCACACTTTTTCTTTGCCGTGGATTCCACCTTTCAGAATGATCTCAATCGTTCTATCCGGGGATACTTTAATGCACTCTATCAAACGTCTCACAATCGTATCATCATACTCAGTAAAACTATCTCCACTATATTCTTGGATTGTTTTCATAAACCTTTCGATTTCAGATTGGATGCTTTCGCTTGTAGCTGCCTGTTCTTTTGCCAAACGGAGTTGCTCACGAAGGACTCCGATTTTTTCATATATCCCTTTAATCGCCTTTTCGTATCTTTCGGGATCACCTTGAGTATTTGCCTCTTGCTCCATCAAAACGTCAATCTCCTCTTGATGGGTTCGGATCTGATTCTCAATAGCATAAGCATCAAGAACCTTACTGTCTCCTGTAAGTGCAAATTGCAAATTAGTGCGGCAAAGATTTATAACTTCTTCCCTGCACTCCATCATATCGGAAAGGCATCTGCATATAGCCGCGTGGAGCTTCTTTTCTTCCATTCCAACCGCTTCTTTGCAACGATGCTCAATTCGTCCGAGGCAACGCCAAACGTGTTGAACCTCTCCTTTTACATTCTTTCCGGTTCTGCGGTAATGAGAACCACAGCAACCACAGATAAGTACATCGGTCAAAGCATATTTACCACTATACTTTCCCTGCTCGGTAATTCCAAGCTCCGACTTCTTTCTCTTATTTGTTCTGCTTGCGAGTTCAGCCTGTGCCATATCGCACTCCGCGACATACCAAATATCGCTATATTCGTGTGCGCCCAAATCTGCAAAGTATCTTCCCTTTGCTTCGGGTGTCTTGACAAACTCGTTGAACTCTGCGATTGACATCATCAGCCAATTATCTTCGCTGTTGGGCTTGTTGGGGTTCTTCTTAACTAAGTAAATTGTTGTAATCATTTTTAATCTCCTTGAATTTTGAAATTTTGTTTTTGAACTGTTCTGTTGAAAATCAAAATTCAAGGGATTAAGGATATTTAGCTATATAGGTCTCCCACACGATCATCACCGCCTTTGCGATATAATCGTTTTGAAAACCGTTTTGAGTCCGGATAAACAAAAAAGCCTCCTCCCGCGCAAGGCAGGAGGAGGCTCAACGTTTCGTATGAAGGCAGTAATGCAGTATGTAAAAAAGCATCGCACGGAAACAAGACAGAGTTATACTCTGTTACTTGCCTTCATACGATGCTTGAGATCTGCGCCCATTCGGGCGGTCTGCCTATACGCTACAAAGTAATTATTTAATTATTTGTATCTGTGTTGATAATACGAATCCGCATATTGGTATCTGCTACGTTGCAGTTTCTTACGCAGCCTGCGGAAATAGGCTACGTTCAAAACCATTTCGGCTTTGCACTTATTGCACTTCACTCTGACGTGTCCTGTTGTGTCTGCGAAAACACCTTCAATGTAATGGGAGCAATATGGACATTTCAGCTCTCTTTCGGGCAGCGAAGTACATTCTTCAAATGAAAGGATCATCTTACGATGAGCTTCGGCTGTAAGCGGTTTATCTTGAAATTTCGGTGCTGTGTTTGGTCTCATTACGCATACACCTCCGACTCAAGGATCTGTTTCATCAGCAATTCTTCAAGAGGGTGATAGTCAAGCAGACCGAATTGGCGAAGTCTTATAAACAAGGGTTGGAACCTTACTCCAAGCAAATCAGCCATCTGCTTCATGATTACTCTACCCTCGGGGTCAAATACGTTCTCTCCGTATATTCTGATTGGTTCCCCTTTGTTAAATCGTTTGAGCGCGTTTTCTACAACAAATCTCGGCAACAAAAGCGCGGCAGCAATTTTGTTTGCTCTTGATTCATTGATATTGAACGCATTGTGGAGCTGCTCTGTCGGAATATATTCGGACAAATCCATATCACGGTTAAAAGATGCAACATTGGTATTGCAGAGCTTATTCATAAGATAATGCCCTGCTTCGTGCGCCATATTGAATCTGCAACGCTCACGTTGATCGGGAGCGAGATAACACTTATCAACGACCATTGTTTTACGGGGATACAGAACCTCTGTAACCTTACCGTTATTGATTATCTTGAGTGTTCTTGAACCGTTGGCAATAAACGCGGTAATCGTTTCATCGTCCTCGACGATGCTTTCAAACTCTATCTCAAGACCAAGATAATCGGTAATAAGACCCCTTATATCTATATAATCGGTAGGAGCGTTGTACTTGCGAATGTAATCCAAAACCAAAGCTTCGCAAAACTCCTCGATCTCCATATTAGACATATTAAATTGGTTCATTCGTCACCTCCCATTGCTTATGCAGGCACTTCCTTCTCGACGAACCACTTGCCGTCCTCGTCATAAAGGTCTCTCTGTTTGCCTTCGATCATTACTGTATATCGGGTTCCGCAACCGCCGACTTTCAAAGAAGCGGCAGGCGTAATGTGGAGAACTCTGTCAATCTCATAGGTCGCACCATCTTCCCACACCATACTCAACGGACGGAGACTTCCATCCTTTGTGAT
>JAFQUA010000004.1 GCA_017408725.1 Oscillospiraceae bacterium | reverse complement strand
GATACAGCGTTCCTCTATACTCGAATCTCTCGCGATGATGACCTCGTAGGCGACAGTTACAGTATATCGAATCAGAAGAAGCTCCTCGCAAAGATTGCAAAGGATAAGGGCTATACCAATCTGATTTACTTCTGTGATGACGGCGTTTCCGGTGTAACAATGAACCGTCCGGAATTTAACGAGATGATGAGGCAGCTTGAAATGGGTGTTGCCTCAGCAGTTTTTGTAAAGGATTTATCCAGATTGGGTCGTAATTACATAGAAGTTGGACGACTCATCGAAGATTTCTTTCCTGAACACAACATCCGGATGGTTGCGGTGTCTGACGGTATTGATACCTCTGAGGGGGAAAGTGAATTTGCCCCAATAAAGAATCTGTTCAATGAATGGTATGCCAGAGACATTAGCAAAAAGCGTCGTATCAGTTATAAGATCAAAGGCAATTCCGGTATTCCCATCGGTTTACCACCATACGGCTACATCAAGCGAACTGACGGGTCAAACCTTTGGGACATTGACGACGAACCGTGCGGTGTACTAAGAAAGATCGCAGCTATGCGATTGGAAGGAATGGGTACAAATCAGATTGCGGATTGGCTCACTGAGCAAAAGATCCTTACTCCGAGCAACTATCTTGTTGCAAAGGGGCTCCGAAAGCCTACCAGAGCTCCAAATCCTGATCCCTATAAGTGGGCTGCATCAACCGTTAATCACTTGCTGTCTATGCAGGAGTACTGCGGGGATGTTATCAACTTCAAGACCTATTCCAAATCCTACAAGAACAAGAAGCGGTATCAGAATGACCCGGAAAATATGGTAATCTTCCGAGATGTTAACCCGGCAATTTGGGATCGTGAAACCTTCGAGAAGATCCAAGCTCTTTCTAATGGCACCCGAAAACGGAAAGGAATGGACGGAGAGAAAAATCTGTTCTCTGGTCTGTTAAAATGCGCTGATTGCGGAAAGACATTGCATTTTCATTTCAACCAAGCAAACCATGATATTAAGTATTTCAACTGCCCTGGCTATAACCAAGGAAAGCGAAAGATCTGTCAGTCAACACACTATATTCGTGTAGACTTTCTGGAACAAGTGGTGCTTAGTGAAGTCAGACGCCTGACTCGGTTTGCTTGTCAACATGAAGATGTTTTCACCAAAGCAGTTGCAAATTATTCCAAAGATGCTATGGAAACGGATCAGCGTATACGTGAAGGCGAATTGAGAGCTTTGATTGCAAGGGATAAAGAACTGGATGTACTGTTTGAAAAAATCTACGAAGACAATGCCCTTGGTAAGATATCTGATGATCGTTTCAAGAAGTTGGCTCAGAAGTATGAGGAAGAGCAGAGCTCGATTGCTGAACGGATCGGTGTATTGAAAGCAAAGTTTGATGAAGCAACATCGAAGGTTGCTAACACAGATACTTTCATCGCTGCTGTCCGAAAATACACACGGATCAGAAAGCTGACACCCCGTGTGTTGGCTGAGTTAATTGACCATATTGAGGTACATCAAGCTGAGAATGTTCCTGGAGGACAAATCCAACGGGTGGTCATCTTTTATAACTGTATAGGTTCTATAGAGATTCCTGATGAGGTTGGAATACCTCTTCCGCAAGTAACAATGAAAACGCGCCAGGGCGTTGCGGTCACATATGACCCGCTTCCACTGGCGACAACGTAATAAGTATTGGATGGTGAAATGATGAGTGTTTTCTGCTATATGAGATTGGCAAATAGAGATGAGTTGCCTATGGATAAACAAGCAGAGTCCGTTAGATCTTCTGCAGAGGAACATGGTTTCAAAGTTGTAAACACCGGTAGCTGTATGCTGGACAACAAGTTATTATCTCTGCTGACTACACAGCAGGGGCAGTTAAATGAGGCGGTGATTACTTTCAGGGGTTAGAAAGATGTTAAGACAGATCTAGTTAACGCGATTCTTCAGTACGAAATGTTAGCAAAATTGGCTTCTATGGTATGAGGTAAAAAGGCAATAAAAAAACGATTGTTCCTATAGGAGTTCAAATCCTATAAGAACAATCGTTATGGTACGCCGGAAGGGACTCGAACCCCCAACCCTCGGAACCGGAATCCGATGCTCTATCCATTGAGCCACCGGTGCGTTTTTTAAGCTAAGTTATTATAGCAGGCTTTTCCCGGTTTGTAAAGGGGGTAGCACAAAAATTTCCCGACAAGTTTTTTGGACTGTCGGGAAAATGGTTGCGTTTGCGGCATAACTGTGGTATAATCCGGAAAAATACTGTAATTCTGCCCACAGTAGGGCAGAAAAAGGAGACACTTATGGCAGAAGAAATGGCACTCCGTTCCGCGATCAACGGCTTTAACCGCCGTGATGTGATCAATTGCATCCAACAGATCAATAACAATCACAAGCTGCAGGTGCAGATACTGGAAGCCCAGATCGGGGAGCTGCAGGCGGAAAATGACCGGCTGAAGGCACAGCTGGAAGCGGCGCTGACAAAGGCCGAGGCATTCTGCGGCAGCGATACGCAGGAGCTGGAAACCTATCGCCGTGCCGAGCGTACGGAACGGGAGGCCCGGGAGCGGGCTGCCCGTGTGGCGGAGCAGACGGAGTCCGCCCTTATGGATGTGCACCGGATCGTGGATGCGTCCACGGAGCGGCTGAGCACCTTGATGGACGCATGGACAGAGGCCGTGGCGTTCACAAGGGAGGAGCTGGTGTCTGCCTACGATGCCGCAAAGGCCATCCCCCACGAAGTGTGACCCTATGAAGCTGATCACGCCGGATTATTATCGCCGCTTCCAATGTATTGCGGCAGCCTGCCCGGACAGCTGCTGCAAGGAATGGGAAGTAGATGTGGACGAAGCCGCAGCCGCCCGCTACCGGTCGCTCTCCGGTCAATTGGGTGAGGATCTGAGAACGTGCCTCCGTGACACGGAGGATGGAGCGGTTATGACCATCACAGAAGGACGCTGTCCCATGTGGCGGCAGGACGGCCTATGCCGCATCCAGGCAGAGCTGGGGCATGATGCCCTTTGCCAAACCTGCCGGGAGTTTCCCCGGCTGCGGCATGACTACGGAGATTTTGTGGAGCTCGGGCTGGAGCTGTCCTGCCCGGAAGCTGCCCGGCTGATCTTTGCTGACGGAAAGCTCCGTACCGCTACCCAGTCCCTCCCCGGGGGAGAGGCACCGGACTATGATCGGGAAGCCATGGAGATCCTCCTGCGCAGCCGGGAGACTGTGCTGGAATTTCTGGAGCAGACCTCCTGTCCTCTGCCGGAAGCCCTGGCGGTGCTGCTGCTCTACAGCTGCTCCGTCCAGAACTGGCTGGACGGCAGCGAAGAGCCGGCGCTGGATCCGGAAGCCGCCCTGGAAGAGGCGCGGGGGTATGCGGAGACGGGCGATCTGGAGGGGATACTTGCGTTCTTTCTGGATCTGGAGATCCTGACGGACAGCTGGCGCAGCCGCCTTGCCCAGGGAACATACAGCCGGGATTGGAGCAATGCGCTGCTGCCCCTGGCGGTCTACGGCATCCGCCGGTATTGGCTTCAGGCGGTGTCGGATTACGACCTGCTCTGCCGGGTGAAGCTGATCCTTGTATCCTGCATTCTGGTAAACGCCCTGGGCGGCGATCCTGTCCAGACGTCCCAGCAGTTTTCCAAGGAAATCGAGAACGACCCGGACAATCTGGATGCCATCCTCGACGCCACCTACACCGCCCGCCCCTTCACTGACCGCAACCTCCTGAGCCTCCTCTTGCCGAAAACATAAAAATATTTTCGAAAACAGAAAAATAATGCTTGACAAATCCCTTATAAGCTGATATAATGCAAAAGCTGAATGCAGCACACGGGGGTATAGCTCAGCTGGGAGCCTTAAATGTACCGGCGCACCGCTGACTATTACTTCAAAATGCAACATAATATTTGGTTTTTCCCCTAAAATCGCCGTAATACGGCTATTCGGGGGTATAGCTCAGCTGGGAGCCCGGTTGAAGCGGTTACGCACCCCTCATTAACTTAATAAATAAACTTAACGTGCCCTCATACGGGGGTATAGCTCAGCTGGGAGCCCGGTTGAAGCGGTTACGCACCCCTCATTAACTTAATAAATAAACTTAACGTGCCCTCATACGGG
>JAFQUA010000028.1 GCA_017408725.1 Oscillospiraceae bacterium | reverse complement strand
GTGCACCATCCACGCTTACACCGGCGACCAGATGATCCTGGACGGTCCTCAGCGCAAGGGCGACCTGCGCCGTAGCCGCGCTGGCGCTATCAACATCGTTCCCAACTCCACCGGTGCTGCTAAGGCTATCGGCCTGGTTATCCCCGAGCTGAACGGCAAGCTGATCGGCGCTGCACAGCGTATCCCCACTCCCACCGGCTCCACCACCATCCTGAATGCTGTTGTTGCCAAGGAAGTCACCAAGGAAGAGATCAACGCTGCCATGAAGGCTGCTCAGACCGAGTCCTACGGCTACACCGAGGATGAGATCGTGTCCTCCGATATCGTTGGAATGACCTTCGGTTCTCTGTTCGATGCTACTCAGACCATGGTCAACAAGCTGCCCGGCGGCATGACCCAGGTTCAGGTCGTTTCCTGGTACGACAACGAGAACTCCTACGTTTCTCAGATGGTTCGTACCATCAAGCACTTCTCCACCCTGCTGTAATTGAAGAATTGCTGAATCGAAAGTCCCCGGCCAATCGGCTGGGGACTTTTTATATATTCCTACAATCAAGCGGTTGCAAATGATTTTGCAGTGTGATATGATAGCAAAAAATCGGGAGAAAACAACATGATTGCCATTTATAAACTCCGTGATGACCCGGTGCTGGACTTTGCTGCCGGTGAACTGAAAAAATATCTGCGGATGATGCAGCCGGAGGAGAATCTTATCTCCATCGCCCTAGATCCCAAGGCACAGTCCGGTTACCGGCTGGGTCTTTTGGAGGATTTTGGCCTGCCTAACGAGGCTGCCGATCCTGTGTTTGATGATGTGGTGCATGTGGATACTGTAGAAGACGGCGGTGTTTTGGCCGGTTCCAATCCCCGATCCGTGCTCTTTGCGGTGTATCGGTTCCTGCGGCTCAACGGCTGCCGGTTCTTGTTCCCCGGAATTGAAGGCGAGCGGATCCCCGTCAAGAAGCCTACCCCCCAGTCCTATCACAAGCTGGCCGATCACCGGATCCGTGGCCGCACCATCGAGGGCCGTCCTTCTGTTGAGGAGGTGGCGGCATCTTTGGATTTCTATGCCAAGGAAGAAATAAACGCCTTTGGTTGCTACGGTGTTTCTATCTACCACAACTGGGGTTACGCCCATGAGCAGAACAAAGCAAACCGGGAACCGGAGTTTGTGGATTTGGATCTGGCAGACAGCCAGTGGAGAGGTCTTTATGAAACCGAAGCGCAGAAGCGCGGTATGATGATCATTTCCGGTGAGCACGAGATGATTCCTTGCGCCCTCGGCCTGAAAGTAAGCGACCGTTTCCTGTATAAGCAGGAAAAAAAGGAACTGCCTCCGGAGGTGATTCCCTATCTGGCACAGATCAAGGGTGAGCGGAAGCTCTTTGCCAAGGATATTTTCGCTACCAACGTATGTATGTCCAGAGCGGATATTCGGGAGAGAATGGCTCAGGCGGTGGTTCACGAGATTGAATCAAGACCTCACCTGCAGATTTTCGGCTGTACCGTGGCGGACGGCAGAAACAACCACTGTGAGTGTCCCGAATGCCAGAAAAAGATCCCCAGCGATTGGCTGGTGTTGATCCTGAACCGGATCGATGAGCTGCTGACGGAAAAGAAGATCGACACTAAGGTGCAGCTTGCATTCTATGTGGATATGATCTTCGCTCCGGAAACGGAAACGATTAAAAATCCGGACAGATTTTTGCTGCAGTACTGCCCCATTTCCCGGACTTATACCAAGACACTGCAGGAAGGCGCGGAATATCCGGAGCCCATCAAGTATGTGCGTAACAACTGGGAAGCGCCCTCATCTCAGGAAATGCTGATGGCGCTGTTTGAGAAGTGGAAGAAGGTCCTCCCGGCTACATACTATGTCTTTGAGTACCATTACTGGATCCACCAGTACCGTGATCCGGGCATGATGGCTATGGCTCGCCGGGTCTACGAAGATGTGCGGTCCTATCGCTATACCGACATGGCAGGCTGCATGCAGGACGGTTCCAATAAGAGCTTCTGGCCCAACGGTTTTATGCTGCATATTTATCATGAAGCGATGGTCAACCGGGATTGCGATTATGAGGAAGAGCTTCAGGACTTCTTCGCAAATCTGTACGGAGAAAAATGGGCAGTGGCAAGAGACTATTTGCAGGCAATTACAGATGCCTTCAACCACAAGTACATGTGCGGCGAAATGAGTGTGGATGAGAAGATAGGTGTCCATTATTGTCCGGAACAAGCGGCCTCTCTTAGCAAGGTGGCGGAAATCACTGAGAAATTCCTTGCGTTTGCAAAGACAGTAGAGCCCAAGCATCGGGTAGAATACCAAGCCTGGAAATTGCTGAAATATCATGCCCGGTATTGCGCAGGCCTTGCAAAGGTCATGATCGTAAAGTGCCAGGGTGATACACCCAAGGCAATCGAAATGGGAGATGAATTCTTTGCAGATTTCGGAAAGCACGACATTGAATTGGGCCGCTGGCTGGATTTCGAGTTGATTGCCGAGTCTTTGAAGGCGATCATTAAGAAAAAGCCCAAAGTCGAACTATAAGAAAAAGCGCGATGAAGGATCCCTTCATCGCGCTTGTATTTTTATTGTTGTAATGCTGCAGGTTTGATTTCCGGAAAAATCTTCAGAACATCCTGCAAACAGAACAAAAAGCATTGCATGCGTGGATCTTTCCGCGTATCAGAAGAACAAAGCAAAGAGAGACATCTTTCTCCAGACCCTTTGCAACGCTTACCGGCACAATGGCCCAGCAAGGCGGAGATCCGCTACTTTGCAAGAGGCTGCTCCGAGGATGCAGCAGCTAAGTTTGTGGAAATGCTGAAGGCTTTGCAGTAAAAAATTATAAATAAAGAACCGCCCGGTGCATCGCACCGGGCGGTAATGTTTTTATCGGGAAGGATTACTGCTGGCCTTCCATTTCCTTCAGTGCATCCTTGCGGCTGAAGTTTGCGCGGCCCTTCTCGTCGAAGCCCATGAACTTGACCCAGGTCATGTCGCCCAGGTTCAGAACGTCCTCGACCTTCTCAACACGGCGGTTCTCCAGCTTGGAGATGTGCACCATGCCGTCGTGGCCGGGAGCGATCTCAACGAAAGCGCCGATGGGCAGGATGCGGACAACCTTGCCGTAGTACAGCTTGCCAACCTCGGGAACGAAGCAGATGTCGTCGATCATCTTCTTAGCGGCGTAAGCAGCAGCGGAGTCGACGGCGGAGATGAATACGCTGCCGTCGTCCTCGATGTCCACCTTAGCACCGGTGTCGGCGCAGATCTTCTGAATGGTCTTGCCGCCGGAGCCGATGATCTCGCGGATCTTGTCCACGGGAACAGTCAGGCTGATCATCTTGGGAGCGTACTCGGAAACCTCAGCGCGAGGCTCGGGGATGCAGGGCAGCATGACCTCGTCCAGGATCACCAGACGAGCCTTGCGGCAGCGCTCCAGAGCGTCGGCAATGATCTCCATGGTCAGACCCTTGTTCTTCAGGTCCATCT
>JAFQUA010000003.1 GCA_017408725.1 Oscillospiraceae bacterium | reverse complement strand
AGGAAGTCAAAGCCAATCAGGCGCTGCTCAGCAAGTCGCTGACCATTCCGCAGGAACAGGCGGTTGCCAAAGCACTACTTTCAGACCCGCTGCAATCCGGTCAAAATATGGGCTTGCTCTTAATGTATTCCCTGGGTCTGCGCAATGCAGAAGCCTGTGCAGTGGATTACGGCGACATCAAGCCCATGCAAACCCACCCCGAATGCCCGGTAATATGGATCTACAAAACCACCGGCTATGACACCAGTGCGGGTAAGCTGGGCGGAAAAACCAGGAATGCAGACCGCATTATTCCGGTACCTGATAAGGTTGCTGCGCTGATCGATGAACGATGGCAGTATATAGAGTCGCAGTTGGGCAAGTCCATCGATGATTACCCCATTGTCTGCTACAACGACCGGTGGGATGTTCGATGCTCCGCCCGGGAGTTAACGAATGCTGCCCGCATCCTGTTCCAAAGCATCAAAATTAAAGCTGCTCAGATGGCATCCATCAGCGAGGATCTTCAGGACGAATCGGTATCTCAGAAGGACTGCCTGCCTTTTGAGGATCGGAAGGATCCAACAGCTTACCTGTTTCGCCGTAATTTTGGTACGCATTTACACATTCTCGGTTTGAGCGAACCGGAAATTGAGTATGTGATCGGGCACGACATTGATGACCCTTACGAAACCCGAAACGAATTTGTGAACGAAGAGAAGCTGTTTGCCATTAAACAAAAGATGGACCGCAGGCCGTTGGTCAATAGTGACCTTTCTCAGATCGAGCGCATCGATGTGGGAGAACGGCTGCAACTGCAGCATTCCGCCTATGTGCAAATACCGGCAGATACCGCAGAAACCGAAATACACATTGCCGCAAACGAACCCACAGACAATATTCGTGTCAGACTGTCTTCTCATCCACAAAATATGCGCATCCAACTAAAATGTCGGCGTTACAACGTGAAGGATACCGAGTACGATCGCTTTGTGGATACGCAGCAGCAGTATCATAAGGTATATACCAAAGCATAAGAAATGGCAGCCGAGTGCAAATCACTCGGCTGCCTTCGTTTTAAGACCGCTGCTCTTTCGTTTGTTTGATTTTATATTTCTGAAGTGCATAAATCTGGTTCTTGGAAGAGAAATTGGAAATTTGCGCACCGTAACAATAATCGCCAGTTTCAACCTTATATGCCATATATTTCTCTTCATCCAGCTCCGTCCAGTCGCCAGCCACCAGCACCATACTATACTTGGGGGCAGTGCTACTGATACCGCTACTTTCCGTATTGCGAACGAACAGCTTTTTGCAGGCCTGATTATATTCCCTCCGATCATCGAACACAAGTACAAAATTCTTCTTTTTACGCACGTTAGTCTTTCGGTCCGTAGAAAAGGCAGCAAACAAAATAGCATTGGATCTATTGACAGGCCACCGCGGGCGCAACGCAAGCACACGTTTCCCTAAGTCATCCCGTCGGACGAAGAACCTGTTAAAATCCTTATACCACAGGAAAATGTCCGATCTTAAGTGAGATCCGACACGATCATTTGCATTAAACTCATGGATTTCAGCTTTCCAAAGCTGGCTTAAGGTTCTGCAGGGCAGAATTACCGGCTCGGCAGCAGGTTTGCTCTCATCTTCTTCATCTTCATCTGTATCGACATCGGCACCATACTCGGATTCGTTCCCATACCGGGTTTCGTCCTCCAGTTCAGGATCAACGAGGCCCTCGTTCTCATCAGTCTCCCAGGAGGGTTCTTCCTTTTCCCGCACCGGGTGAAATAGATTGTCAAACAGCTGCGCAATATCCGTTAATTGGGGATCATATACTCTGTTTGATCTGTCCAGTTGCTTACAAATGCAATTCGTATGCTCTCCGCCTTCATAGCAGCGGTAGAACGGCGTTTCCACACCCAGCACAGGGTGTACATCCACACCGCAGTACGGACATTGAAGGCGTTGTCCGGAATACGCATCTTCAGCCCGAATGGTCCTGCCTGTTCGCTCATCGATTGCTTCAACGATCATCACTTTCACAACCTTTCAAAAGTGAATTATAAGATAAATATCATAGCTGCTTATGGAAAGATAACCACCAAACCTGCCAAAAGGCTATTCTATACCCTACACTTAAGTAATAAGAATTTTTGGTCAAAAAGTCAAGGGGTACACTCGACTTTTTTCGTCCCAAAATGAAAACATTTTATGACGAAAACACGCGTCAGATTCCAACATCTGACGCGCAGTTCCATATCGTGTTATTTCATTCAATAGGTTCTATTAAATCTTCTGCTTTGCAGTGTAATGCATTTGCCAGCATCATCAGATACTCAGCCTGTGCCTTGTTGATGCTCTTTTGCCGCTGCTCGTATTGCTGAATCGTCCGCACCGGAACTCCGGATTGCTCCGCCAGTTCACTTTGGCTCATTCCGGCCCGCTGCCGAATTTGCTTCAACTTCGTCTCCGGGTTGGCAGCGCGGTAAAGTTCGTTCATCCGGTCACAAAACTGTCGGATATCCATTTCGTGATAGGGTGAGTACATACGAATGATATCATCAAGGGGAACGCATTCCAGGATATCCAGGAATGACATGGCGGTTTCCCACTGGTAATACGCCAGTGCCCAACCCGTCCAGTATTCCGGGCTTCTGTCTGCCGAATACCTGGGTTGCCGCTCCTCTACCTGATGCTTGGTCAGCTCCAAAACCCGGTATGCCAGCTCTACGCCGGACATTCCAACGGTTACGCTAAACTCGCCCTTTTCAAACCGCTTGGCCAAGCCGGAATTCAAAAACAAATCAAAAAAGGTGCAGGGATCATAGCCAAGGTCGTAGGTGGCAAAATCCAGCATACGACCCAAATTGTTACGGGCCTTTTCCAAATAAACCTTATGATAAGCGCGGATCATTTGGTTTCATCTCCTCGTCCATAATCTGCATAATGTACAGATCCCCACGCTGGCGCTTAAAACGCTCTACATCGAAGTACTGCCGCCGAGCCTTTTGATCTCGGGATTGCT
>JAFQUA010000027.1 GCA_017408725.1 Oscillospiraceae bacterium | reverse complement strand
TCGCTAATTGCGCTGGCTCTTTCCTGCTACATTGGACTAACTCTTATTTTTATTGACGCGGTACAAAATCAGCCGCCTGCGCAATAATCAAAGCATATATAACGCGGACGATTCGTAGTGTTTGCCCGCCAAAGGCATACTTCAATCTATGAAAGCAAAAGGCGGCTGCCGGATTATTCCGAACAGTCGCCTTTTACTTGTCAGTCTTAAATGCATCTGCCTGCTGGCAGAGGGAAATGTACTTCTGTATTTCCGCTTCACTCTTTCCTGCAAAGAAATCTGTAACGGTTTTTGGTACCGTAGCAGTTACCGTATCGGGAAAGACGATGGCATCCAGACTGATATTCATTTCTTTTGCCAACAATGCAACCGTTTCAAATCGTGGGTTGCTGCGCCCGAGTTCAATCTCAATGATGGTACGGACGCTCATAGGCAGCTTTTCTGCCAAAGCCCTTTGGGTAAGGTGCCGCCTTGCTCGCGCAGCACGGAGGGCAGCGGCAAAAGAATCAACTGGATTCTTCATTTTAACTCACCTCATATATAGTTTAGTGTGCACTACTACTCATATAAACAACCATGCAAATCATATCTAGTGAGTTATAAATTATATTTCGGAGGTTAGAAGAAGATGGATATAAATATTCGCCAGTACAGGAGGCGCCTATAACACGGTATGCAGCAGGCAAAGAGCCACAAATAATTTACATCTTGCCTGCTGACGGCGAACAGGTTCTATAGTCTATAACTTCATCGGTGCATTTGATTTCACACGGGCTATCGAAGAAGCTCGGAATACAACTCAAAAACAGCAAAAGACGGCATAGCCGTCAAGCTAAACCGTCTTTTGCTTCAATGTTTTCTTAAGTCACCGCCCCATTATGCAGGCTTTTTACGGGAACAGAACTTATACCGATCTGCGAGAAGATACCATCGACTACATGCTCCAGGGAGTTCTGGACAAGAAGTTCGGCTTGGACTATGAGGCAGATCGTACTACCATCGTGATTCCGGATTCCAAGTGTGTGCTTGTGTACAATAAATATCAAGAGGCTGATCAGCTGAAGCAGAACGAAGAGTGGAAGCAGAGAGACGGCTATGCAGCCATGCTTTCTATGCGTGGAGAGTTTACGGAGGCGGACATCAATTTGATGAAGGAACTGGAAGAGTAAGGGCCTGCCGCTCCAATATTTGGCAGAATATACCAGCAATGCCACCGCCCATTCCGGACGGTGGCATTGTTTAGATTAAATTCTCTGATTTGGCAGTTGTCCGTAGTTTTGTGATTCGTTCTTTACTGTACGGCGCTGTCAACCGGATGCTAATTCTGCTTTTATCGATCTCGAAGCGCAGGCCGCCGTGTTCGTCATCGTCGGTCTGCTGGCATAGCTCCGGGAATTTGGCTGCGTATTCAAGCAACCGCTTTTTTAGCTTGGTATCGTGTGTGTAGACCTCTGCGGTGGGGTCTTTGGCATTGTAATATACCTCAGTGACTTTCTGCTTCTTGGTAAGTCCTGTTTTCATAAAAATCCTCCTAAATTGTAGATTTTTCTCGGCTCTTGAGCCGGGAAAATGGGGTCATTTTCCGATGGGATTGTTCCAAATGATGTCGGCATCGTTTGAAATTCTCCCATCGGATTTTTTGCGTTTTTTCCGGCTCTTGTAAATTACCGGGTGTACTGGCGCTTTCTGTGCTTTTCGGCCAGTACCCTTGCTTCTTCTTGTTTTACGGATTCCACTGCGGCTTCTACCTTGTCCTTGCCCAACGCTTTCTTGGCTCGGTCAAAGTCGGCGGCGATGCCACGGAGTATTTTGTTCTCGTCTGCCAGTTCGTCGATCCGATCACCCATCCGGGCGGTCTTTGCACATTCCCGGCTGAACCTCTGCTGCAGCCGATCATAATCGTTTCGCAGATTCAGAAATGCGTGGTAGACGGATCGGAGAACTTTGACGATTCTTTCCAGCAGCGGCTTGGCTTTCTTTTCCCGGTAGCCTTTTGCGGATTCCAATGCGCCGGGTTCCGGAAGGATCTGTTCCGGATCATCGGAGAACTCTCTTGCCAGCTTCTCCATGTTTTGAACTGCCGGGGCCAATTCCTTCATTCTGTCGGTGGCTTCCTTGGCTTCAAGCTGGGTGGCTTTCTTCTGATCTTCCAGATCATCAATCTCTGCTTCCGCTATGGCTTGTGCAGCCTTCAGACCGGCAAGGCGCTCCTGCTCAGCCTGTACCTTAAACTGGGTCACGGTCAGATGTTCCTCGGTACTGCCGCGCTGCCCTCGTTCCACATCGGTGTAACCGGCGGCACGCATGAAGTTGAAGAACTGATCCTGGAGGATGCTGTAAGAGGGAGTGAGTACCTTCTTTCCGGTCCTGGACAGAAGCGGATTTCCATCTTCGTCCAGGGCGGGCTTGGACTCCCACTTCTTGCTGCGGCTGACCTGCATGATGGTTTCTTTCACAGTACCGATCAGCGATTTATCCTTGCAGCGTTTGCTCCAAAGAATTTGTTTTTCTACCACGGGGATGTACACAACATGAAGGTGGTAGTGGTACACATCCTCGCCTAAGGATTCGGACATGGCCCGGTTTCTTTCGTCTGCGTGCATGGTTGCGGACAGGATATATTGCTCTCCGCCGACTATCTCCACGGCGGCTCGGTATGCATCGGCATAGAATTGCTTGGCGAACTCATAGCCTCCGTGGTTGTAGAAGTACGCAGAATTTACATCGAACAACAGTTCACAGTAGGTGGTGGCATCTTCTTTTAGACCTCTGGTGGAGATCACTCCATCCTTTTTCAGTTGGTCAAACATTTCTGTGTAACTGCCGGTAGGTTGTTTGAAGTGGATATTGCGGTGGGTTTCTTCCGGTACAATATCCGGGTTGGAATACATTTCCTTTTCGCGTTCATTGTGAGCCTGTGCGTTTTTAATGTCATTGGCGCTCAAGTCACGGTTTCTTGCAAGGGTACGGTCAATCCCGTCGTTTCTTGCCATATAGCTCCTTTCTGCTGAATATCAGCGGCGAATTTTGGGTTGCGATTAGGGGAACGGCACTTTTTAAAAGTGTAATAACCCACTATGGTACTTTCAACCAGGGT
>JAFQUA010000026.1 GCA_017408725.1 Oscillospiraceae bacterium | reverse complement strand
GGGCATCTCCACCCGCTTGGCATAGCCAGCTTCATACAGTTTCTTAAAAATCCACTGGGTCCACTTGTAAAACTCAGGGTCGGATGTAGCAATCACCTTAGACCAGTCATAGTCAAAGCCCAGTTCCTTCAGCTGCTTGGAGAAGGTCTCAATGTTTTTCTGGGTAAAACCGTTTGGATGGTTGCCAGTATCCACCGCATACTGCTCCGCAGGCAGACCGAAAGAGTCATAGCCCATGGGGTGCAGAACATTGTAGCCCTGCATGCGCTTCATGCGGGACATGATATCCGTAGCAGTGTAGCCCTCGGGGTGACCTGCGTGCAGACCGACGCCGGAAGGATACGGGAACATATCCAGCACATAGTACTTGGGCTTGGAGAAATCCCACACATCGGTAGCGAAGGTATTGTTCTCTTCCCAGTATTTGTGCCACTTGGCTTCAATGGCAGAAAAATCGTAATTCATATTGACACACCTCTTACTCTTCGATGATGATATCCTTCAAATCAACCGTTTCCGCATCCGCCCACAGACGCTCCAGAGAGTAGAACTCTCTTGCTTCCTCAGTGAATACATGAACAACAATAGAACCGAAGTCCAGCAGTTCCCAGGAATTGCCACGATGGCCTTCTCGACCCAGCATAGGCTCACCCAGCTGCTCCAGTGTAAACTCTGCATAGTCGCAGAGGGTCTTAACATGGGTACTGGAAGTACCGGTGCAGATCAAAAAGTAATCCGCAAGGCTGGAGACCTTATCGATCTTCAGCAGCTTGATGTTCATACCCTTCTTTGCATCCAACGCCTTGGTTACTTCATAAGCAACTTCTTTTGCACTTAACATATCGTTATTTCCTTTCTTGTAAGCCAGTTCAAAGCTTCCTGAGATTCCGGCGAGATTTCCCTTCCCTGCTTTTTCAGCAACGCCAAGGTCATTTCAAGCCCCAGCTTCAAAGCCTCGTCTATATTTGAAAACGCCAGCGACCGCAACCGCTCCACACCGGGGAAGTTCCGGTTCGGCTCCATATAGTCTGCCACATAAATGATCTTTTCTAAAAGATTCATATCCGCTTTTCCGGTAGTATGATGCCGTATGGCATTTACCACCGCATCATTTTCACCAAAAATCCGATCTGCCACAAGACTTCCGGTCAGAGCGTGGAGGGTTTTTGGATTTTTTCTGGAAAAAGCGTCTAACATGATACCATATTCTTCACACAATGTCAATTGAAGCCGGGGTGGCAGCGCCTTTGTAACATCATGCAGAAGTGCCGCTCTGGCAGCGTCCGTTTCGTCCGCCCCCCAGCGTCCCGCCAGTTCCACCGCCGTATCCCGGCAACCCAACACATGGCTGATCCGGTTGGGCTTCAGCAACGTTGTCACTACTGTTTCCAATTTTTCCATCGAAAGCTGCTTGCAGTCAGCGGCACAACCATACAATCCATTTTTACAGATATAGTCAGCTACACCAGCAGGCAAATAGGGCTCTGCGCAGTCAAAGACAAGCATTCTTCGCAGATCTGTAGAGGAGATCGGCAAGACCTGATTCTCGACAAGATAGACCCGCCTGCCTGCTGACTGCATCTGCTGTTTCTTTTGGGCGACGGAATCGATCTCATCCTTTTCCCCACGGTATAGAACCGCGAGAGATGCATTGCTCAGAATAATATCCGGATTCTTCCAAGTATCAAAGGACAGGAACATATCCGTACCCATAATGAATATCAGTTCATCCAACGGATACTGTTCCTTTAACTGCAATACCGTCTGGTAAGTGTAGCTTGGCCCTTCTCTGCGAAGCTCCATATCCGTCACTTCCAGTTTTGATTCTCCCGCAACAGCAATTTGAAGCATTTGAAGTCTTTGCTCCGGGCTGGGCGATCCGTCCGGGATCTGCTTATGGGGGGTGATCCGGTCAGGGATCAGCAAAAGCTTATCGAGGCGCAGAAGTTCCGCCGCCTGCCTGGCAGCTTCCATATGCCCAATATGCGGCGGGTTAAATGTGCCGCCATAGATACCGATCCGTGCCAAAACAGATCCCCCCTATAAGAATCAATCAGTCTTCTCCCCGGAGCTGCTTTTCTCTCGCCTTTTCAATAGCTTTTTCGATGGCCATCTGGCGGAAATACTGATTTCGCTGTTCGCGACCCTTCTTCTCTGCCGCGCGGCGGGCGCGAATACCCTTACGCACGGGGTCAGTCTTGCTGACCGGCGTTACCTTGCGTTTTGCGCGGCCAGTCTGATTCCGCTCTTCCTGGCACTTCTCGCTGAAGCGGTAGATCACAAACTTTGTGCCGATGACAGCGACACCGTCAGCGCCGGTAGCCTCGCACAGCTCATCACAGACCTCTCTGGCGGACATCAGCGCGCCTTCCAGGACTTTGCCCTTGACCAGTTCTCTGGCTGTCAGCAGATTTTCCGCTTCCGCAATCACAGTTTCCGTTACGCCGTTTTTGCCCACCATCAATGTGGTTTCCAATGTATTTGCCTGAGCGCGCAGCTCTGCCCGTTCTTTACTTGTCAGCATAGCCTGCCTCCTTCAATTTATCATAAAATACTCTCAATGCGTTTCCCCGGTGGGAAACCGCGTTCTTTTCTTCCGGATTCATTTCCGCTGTGGACTTTCCAAAGGGCGGATAATAGAAGATCGGATCATAGCCGAAGCCGTTTTCTCCACGGGCTTCGCGCAGAAGCTCGCCATGGATCTCGCCACGGGCCTGAATGGTCTTGCCATCGGGTGTGACCATGGTGATGACACAAACAAACTGTGCCTGCCGCTGCCCGTCGGGCACATGCTCCGTATTTTTAAGCAGAAGGAGCAGGCGACCCCAATCGTCCAGCGACTCATCAAATCCATAACGGGCAGAGTAAATACCCGGTTCACCGTTTAATGCATCAACAGCAATTCCGGAATCATCTGCCAAAGCCGGCAGACCTGTAGCCTTCATCACCGCTTCCGCTTTGATGAAGGAGTTCTCCTCAAAGGTAGTACCGGTCTCTTCTACATCGATATCCACGCCAAGCTCCGACTGCAAAACCAGCTCCATGCCGAATTTCTCTGTAATTTTGCTGATCTCTACCAGTTTGTGCTTATTCTTGCTTGCTAATACAACCTTCATTCTTAAATCAGAGCCTCCACAAAGTCCCGTGCTACAAAGGGCATCATATCATCCGCCTGCTCGCCCACACCGATGAATTTGACCGGAATCTGCAACGCATCGGACACCGCAATGACGATGCCACCCTTGGCTGTACCGTCCAGCTTGGTTACTGCCATGCAGGTAACACCGGCGATCTCCTTAAACTGCTTTGCCTGAATCAGACCGTTCTGACCGGTGGTACCGTCCAGTACCAGAAGCACTTCACGGCTAGCTTCCGGCAGTTCCCGCTCCACGATGCGGCTGATCTTGTTCAGTTCGTTCATCAAATTTTGTTTGTTGTGCAGACGGCCTGCAGTATCCACAAGGATCACATCCACATCCCGGGATTTGGAAGCCTGAATGCCGTCAAAAACCACCGAAGCAGGATCCGCTCCCTCGTGCTGACGGACGATATCCGCACCAGCCCGTCCAGCCCAGATTTCCAACTGGTCCGCCGCTGCCGCGCGGAACGTATCGCCTGCAATCAGCAGCACTTTCTTGCCCTGCTTGGTCAGCTGGGAAGCGATCTTACCGATCGTTGTGGTCTTGCCAACACCGTTAACACCGATCACCAGAACAACTGCAGGCTTTGTGTCCAGCTTCAGCTCGGTTTCTCCGACGGAAAGCATCTCCACAAGAATATCCTTCAGTGCCTGCTTGGCTTCCTCAGGGGTTTTTAAATGCTGCTCACGGATCACCTTACGCAATTTGTCCGTAGCTTTTATTGCGGTTTCTACACCCAGATCCGCAAGGATCAGGCTTTCTTCCAGCTCATCATAAAAATCGTCGTCCAGCTGGCTGAAACCGGAAAACACATTGCCCAGAGTACTGCCGAGAGCATCCCGTGTTTTGGTAAGTCCTGCCTTGATCTTATCGAAAAAACCCATAGTAACTCCTTTATTCCACGATTCCCAGCTGCTCTTCCATCTGATTCAGATCCAACCGCAGCAGCTTGGAAACGCCCTGCTCCTGCATGGTAACACCGTAAAGCACATCGCTGGCTTCCATGGTACCACGCCGGTGGGTGATAATAATAAACTGTGTCTTCTGGCTGAGATTGCGCAAGTAGCTGGCAAAGCGCTCTACATTCCGGTCATCCAGAGCTGCATCGATCTCGTCAAGCATACAGAACGGCGTGGGACGAACCTTCAAAATTGCAAAATACAAAGCGATCGCCACAAACGCCTTCTCACCGCCGGAGAGCAGCGTAATGGTCTTAAGCTGCTTTCCGGGAGGCTGAACACGGATCTCAATGCCGCAGGTCAAAGGTTCTTCAGGATTTTCCAGCACCAACTGACCCTTACCGCCACCGAACATTTCTTCAAAGACAGTGCCGAAGTAATGGTTGATCTTCTTGAATTCCTCTACAAAGATCCCTGTCATTTCTTTGGTGATGTCCCGGATAATGCTTTCCAGTTCCCGTTTGGAGATCAGCACATCCTGCTGCTGTTCAGAGAGATAAGTATACCGCTCATTGACACGGGCATACTCCTCGATCGCGCCAAGGTTGGGCGTACCAAGCATGGTAATCTTACGCTTCAGCTCACTGATGCGCCTTGTTCCTGCTGTTACAGACTCGATCTCCGCTTTGTGAGCACCGGCAGTACCGGGTGTCAAGCCATAGGAATCCCAAAGCTTGTCTACGATCTGCTTTTCTTCCATAGTGGAAGTGAGCTTCTTCTGCTCCAGCAGCGCGCATGCGCGCTCCATATTGAGAATATCCTTATTCTTTTCCTGCGCATCCCGCTCGGCACGGGTCTTGGAAGCCTCTGCTTCTGCTCTGGATTCCATCACATTACGCATCAACGTCTGCTGCTGGGCAGTTTGTTCATCATTCTCGCTCTGCCGCTTCTGCAACTGAATGATCTCGTTCTCCAGACGCAGGATATTCTCCCGGAAAGAATCTATCAACATTTGCTTCTTTTCCCGGTCACCTTCCATCGCCGCACGAAGATCATTCAGGTCGGCAATATGGTTAAGGGCAGTTGCTCTTTCCGCCTCCAAAGCCGCAGCTTCTGTCTTAAGCGCTGTCATCTGCTCGGTAATGCGGGTTGTAGCCTCTGTGGACTCCGTCTGTGTGCAATCCAGCTCTTCAAGGGCATGGCGAACCTGCGCCAATTCCTTCTCATAGATCTGAATTTTGGTTTCATTGGCAGTAATGCGCTCAAGATCCGTGCGCTTACGCTGATCAAGCGCATTCAGCTCCCGCTGTGCAGCCTCCATAGCGCTCTCAACCGCCTCCAAAAGGATCTGGTGCTGCTTTTCCTCACCCTGCAGACGAAGGACCTGGTCCTCCGCTTCACGGAGCTGCTCTCTGGCAGTACTCAGCTGGTACTCTACCTGATCCGCAAGCCGACGTGCTTCCTGCAATTCCGTTTCAGCTTCAGCAACGGACTCTTTCAGCTTTGCTTCCTCCGCAGTAAGCTTTTCCAGCTCATTAGCACGGGACAAAATGCTCGCTTCCTTATTCACGGAGCCACCGGTCATAGAACCGCCGGGATTCATGACCTGGCCGTCCAGAGTGACGATCTTAAAGCGGTTTTTATACTTATTGGCCATGGCAATGGCTGCATCGATGTCCTGCACAATCACAGTTCTGCCCAGCAGGTTATCAACGATGCCACGATACTTGCCATCGCAGCTTACCAGTTCCGAAGCAACGCCTTCGAAACCGCGGCATTTATCAACACCCGTATCTTCCAGCCGTCTGGCGGTGATGGTGGAAACCGGCAGGAATGTAGCACGGCCGCCACCCGTACGCTTCAGGAAGGAAATAGCAGTCTTGCCGTCATTCTCCGTGCCAACAACGATCTGCTGCATGGCTGCGCCCAGTGCGATCTCGATGGCGACGGTATATTCATTATCCGTGCGGATCAGACGGGATACGGGGCCGTGGATGCCCTTGAGGCCGCCCTTCTGGGCTTCCTGCATCACAAGACGCACAGACTTGTTATAGCTCTCAAAATCCCGCTCCATCGCTCGGTACACCCGTGCTTTCGCTGACACAGCATCCAGCTTCGTGGTCAGTTCCCGCAGCTTTTGATCCGCTTCGTCTTTACGCTTCAAGCGGGTCTGCTGCCGCAGTGTATAGCCTGCGATCATATTATCGGAGGCAGTCACATCCTCCTGCGCCTTTTTCAATTCACTGCAGCATTGCTGAAGATTGGCTGTTGCTTCCTCATGCCGCTGAACTCCTGCGGAAATATCCGCTTTGAGCTGTTCTGCACGGTCGCCCGACTGCTCCATAGCATCCTTCAAGCCACGAATATCCGCTTCCCATCCGGCAAGATCGGAAGTGATGGCAGTCTCTTTCGTGCGAAGCTCCAGATACTGCCGGGTTAGGCCCTGTGCGTTGGCAGTCATAACCGCCAATTCCCTATCCAACTGCTCCAAAACCGTGTGCTTATCCGCAAGGATTTGCTGAATTTCCACAGCCCGCTGATCCACCTGGCTGATCTGCGCAACGATGCCGCCGCTACGGTCCTCTGCGCCCTTCATTTCTTCCTCGATGCGACGGATATTTGTCTGGTCGTTGGCGATATTTCCGCGAAGCACTGCCATCTGGCCGTCAAGCTGCTGATGGTTTGCTTCCAGCATATTTACTTTCAAGCGGACGGTTTCCAATTCGCCGTCCTTTGTTCGAAGGGTCTGCCCCAGTTCCTCTGCCTGGGTATAAAGCTTCTCCAGATCCTCATGGGCCTGCTGCAGCACGAAGGAAGCAGAAGCGTAATCCTCCTCTGCTTTCTTAGCTGCCGCAGACAGTTTTTCCAAAGAATCCAGCCAGACCGCAACTTCGACTCCCTGCAATTCTTCTTTCAGCTCCAAATACTTACGGGCTTTTTCAGATTGCACTCTCAGCGGCTCCAGCTGCAATTCCAATTCAGAAACCTTATCGCCGATGCGAAGCAAATTGTCCTCCGTGTGTGCAAGCTTCCGCTCCGTTTCCTCCTTGCGGTGGCGGTACTTGGAAATACCGGCAGCCTCTTCGAAGATTTCACGGCGGTCGGCGCTCTTCAACGACAAAATTTCATCAATGCGGCCCTGTCCGATATTGGAATAGCCTTCCCTGCCTAAGCCGGTGTCCATAAACATTTCATGGATATCCCGCAGTCTTGCAGATTGACGGTTGATATAATACTCACTGTCACCGCTACGATAATAACGACGGGTAACCATGACCTCATCCGCATCATAGCTGAGGGCACGGTCTGAATTATCCAAAGTTAATGTAGCCTCGGCAAAGCCTACGGACGCCCGCTTTTGCGTTCCGCCAAAAATCACATCTTCCATTTTGGCGCCACGGAGCGTCTTTGTGCTCTGCTCACCCATTACCCACAGGATAGCATCGGAAATATTCGATTTTCCTGAGCCGTTTGGCCCAACAATGGCAGTAATATCATCGCCAAACCGAATCAGCGTCTTATCCGGAAAGGATTTGAATCCCTGCACTTCCAAACTTTTCAGATACACAGCAAAACCTCTTGTATAAATATGTAAAATGAATCAGTTTATTATACTTCCGAATTTCCAAAAAAGCAAGGATTACTTTCCTGTCACCCTTTCCATAATATACCATTTTTGCATTTTCAGATTTGTGCTTGCTTTTTTCACCTCCGTCCGTTAAAATTGTGGAAAAGGAGGAATGTTTATGAACCGACATATCATTGCTTTGATCCTGGTACTTGTTATGGCAGCAAATATCCTGCTGCTTTCCGGATGCGACCGGCAAGATCCGCCAGTCAGCACCCCGCCGGTCACCACAGTACCGTCAACAACCGTACCGACCACCACCCAGACACCGGAGACGACCGTTCCACCGACTACTACACCTCCCACAACCGTATCCCCGACCACTGTTCCCCCAACAACGGTGCCTCCCACTACTGCCCCACCCGTCACTGTTCCGCCCACCACCCCTCCGGTGAATAACGCGGAAATGATCGGTTCTGTTTACACCCGTGGTCAGCTGATGGCAATGGAAAACGAAAACAAGGGCTACGGCCCCGGCACTTCCAGAGATGGCAAGCGCGCCCCCTATGCGGAAGGAAATCAGGCAGCCTACGGTAACTACGGCGCAAACTTTATTGCCCCGGATAACGGAAATATCTATTTGACCTTCGATTGCGGTTATGAATACACCATTAAGGAAAACGGCAAAGATGTAAGATTGACTGAAAAGATCCTTGATGTATTAAAGGAAAAGAATGTAAAGGCTGTTTTCTTTGTAACCATGTACTACTGCACCCAGAGTCCCGATCTGATCCAGCGTATGATTGACGAGGGTCATGCTGTGGGCAACCACACCAACAATCACCCCGCCATGCCAACGATCAGTCTGGACAAAATGGTGTACGAGGTTATGAGTCTGCACGAATATGTGGAAACAAATTTCGGATACAAAATGACCCTTTTCCGTCCGCCGGAAGGCGCCTTCTCTACCAGAAGCCTCGCTTTGGTGCAGAGCCTTGGCTATAAGACAGTTCACTGGAGCTTTGCATACGCCGACTGGGATACTGCCAATCAGCCGGATCATGCCAAAGCCCTTACCAATATTGTCAGCAGCGGACACAGCGGCGCCATTTATCTGCTCCACGCCGTGTCTGCCACCAATGCCGCCGTTCTTGGCGATGCCATTGACGGATTCATTGCCAACGGCTATAAGCTGGAACTATTCCAATAATTTAACAAACGCCATGCAGTTTTTTGCATGGCGTTTATTCTTGCATTATGCCGATATTTGTGCTATTATGTCACAAAGGCTGGTGATAATGTGAGAATTTTTATTGTTTTCCTGCTTGCTCTTCTTTTATGTGGATGTGCACATAATACGGAGACACCAATGGAGAATTCCTCTTCTGTGCCCTCTTTCTCAACCACTGTACCTTCATCCACTGTTCCACCTACTACCGTTCCGCCTACTACCGTTCCGCCTACTACCGTTCCGCCTACTACCGTTCCGCCTACTACCGTTCCGCCTACTACTGTACCGCCTACCACAGTGCCTCCAACAACCGTCCTGCTGACCACAGTTCCCGACAACGGCGATGAAATGATCGGATCGCTATACACCCGAGCACAGTTGGAAGCAATGGATGGAACAAATCTGGGTTGTTCGTTTTACGGTTCTGTGGATGCCAAAAACAGGCCGGATATTTCAGTCGCGTATACCGCCAGATTTAGCAAATACGGTGCTCAGTACATCGCCCCGGATAACGGCAAGATATATCTGACCTTTACGCTGGGTTACGAGCACACCATTCAGAAAAACGGACAAACCATCCGTGTGACAGATTGGATACTTGACACACTGAAAGATAAGAATGTCAAAGCAGTGTTCTTTATCAATATGTACTATGCAAAATCATGTCCGGACATCGTGCAGAGAATCATTGACGAAGGGCATATTATCGCCAATCACAGCAGTAACCACTATACGCTTCCGGAAATCAGCATTGATCGGGTTGTATCCGAGATTATGAATCTGCACGATTATGTTCTGGAGCATTTTGGATATAAGATGACCCTTTTCCGTCCGCCTAGCGGCTATTCATCAGAACGCGTCTTTGCCATTGCGCAAAGCCTTGGTTATTCCAGTGCCAATTACAGCTTTGCCTATGTGGACTGGGACACAAACAATCAGCCCGATCCAAATTCCTCACTGCAAAACATGGTCAACCGGGCACACAGCGGAGGAATCTATCAGCTTCATACCGTATCTGCAACCAACGCCCAGATCCTCGGCGCGGCAATTGATGCCATTCGGGAAAAAGGATTGGAGTTTGATTTATATACTCCGTCATAAGCCTATCTACATAAAAATCGCAGGAGTTTCTCCTGCGATTTTCTAATTTATTATATTATGATGGCATTGGGGACTGGATGCATCCAGAGGAAGAAATGTGTAGCCGTTAGCCAACCCCCATTGAATGATCCGCTCCACCGCATCCACACTGAAGCTATGTATATCATGCTGCAAAACAATAGAATATGCATTACCGGATACACCGTTGACCACATTCCGGTACACCTGATCGGCAGTGGCTGCTCCGCCGGCATCCAGACTGTTCACATTCCAATCAAAATACTGCAGTCCGTAATCCGTTACGATTTTGCTCAGCCGCGTCATAATCCCCTTGTTATAATAGCTGCTGACCCGGTTAGAGCTGCCGCCTGGAAAACGCATCAGTGTGGTCTTGTATCCCGTTTTCTCAAAAATCAGATCATGCACCGTTTGGAAATCTTCAAAGAACGCCTCTTCATCCGCATAAATTTTAGAATAGACATGGCTCGCGGTATGAACGCCTATGGCATGACCCTGCGCCGCAATTTCGGCAATGGTATCGGCATATGCATTGCTGACCACAAAAAAAGTGGCCTTTACATTGTACTTTTGCAAAACCTCCAGCAAACGGGGCGTATCCTTCCCCGGACCGTCGTCAAAGGTCAAATAAATAACCTTTCCTTCTGGAACAACAATCTCCGGTTCCAGGCAAGGTTCTACCGTGATTTTCCGCTGTGCTGTACTTAAATTTCCAAAAGTATCCGTAACGGAATATGTAACCGTATAGACTCCCGGTGTATGGATGTCCACACCGCCTTCCGTCTTAACCCAATGGGTAACGTCTCCATCAAAATTATCCAGCGCTTTATAGCCCGGCTCCTCATAGCTCCGCCCAAGATATAGCGTTATTTCCTGATCTCCGGTCAGTGTCAGCTCAGGCGGTACGGGATCGTCATAATTCACTGCCCGTTGGGCAATGACGTGATTCCCGGAAGAATCCTGCACCACATAAGTGATCACATTTTCTTTATAGCTCCAGGTAACCAAATGGGAAATATCCCCGTCATAATCATCATAAGCCGAGAAGCCGACTTCTTTATACTCACTGCCCGGCAGTGTAAAATCACCCTCAATCTCTGTAAGGGTGATGACCGGCGGCTGTGTGTCTACAATCTGAACAACACGAAGCGCAGTATCTTCCAACCACATTAGCTTCGTATGATATGCGATCGCATATGCGCCAACCTTATCCGTATCCACCTTTCCAGTTACAGACACCGGCACATTCAAGCATAATTCCGGAAATAAGGTGCTTGATAAAACCGCTTTAGCTCCAGCATCCTCATAAAAATTCCCGTATTCCTGAGCCACATTACCCTGGCCATTGATATGAAGCTTCAATTCAAGGGTTGTGCAAACCTGCCAACCTGCTGCACCGAGCAGAAACAGGCCAAAGACCAATACAATCAAGACAATTGGCCATTTCTTTTTTCTTTTTCTGGCAAACATTTTCTTTCCTCTAGCGGTTTCCTATTAAAAATCAGTCTTGCACATCAATCTCCAGCCCCAATTCTCTGGGAAGGAAGCGTGGGCACACATTTTCAGAGGTCACGATCACAGAGGCCGCCAAATGGGAACCGATCTGGCAGGCTTCCATCAGAGACTTTCCGTAGGTCAAGCCAATCGCCGCACCGGCACAAAAAGCATCTCCCGCTCCGGTAGTATCGTTTACCGCCACCTTTCGCGCAGGGCAATGCCCATGCTGTCCGTCAAGGCTTGCAAAAACGGCACCCTCTCCGCCCATTGTCACGATCATTCCGGGGATCCGTGCGTTCTCCACACACTTGGCAATGATAGGAATCATCTGCTCCGGAGTCTGACCGGAATAATCCTCTGAAAACAGAATGCCAGCCTCTTGGATATTACATACGAAGCAATCGATGGACTGGAGAAAATCCCGGCGCTCCAGCGCGATACTCATATTGGATACCACCGCGAATACCTTCTTTTGGTATTTTTGTGCCAAGCGAAATACCCGTTTAACCACTTCCTTGTCCACATCGATCTCTATGATCACACTGTCCGCATCCTCGAATATCTCATCGCCGAATTCATCCAGCACATCCGCAATCGGCAGCAAATTCGGCCGCTTGGAAATGGATGCATATACATCCCCCTCGTTATCAAAAACAGCGAGCCATGTTCCTAAGCCATCCGGTGTAACACGAATGTAGTCCGTATTTACCTTGTGATTTTTCAGTTTTCTGACAACATCGGAACTGATACCGGAATTGTCCACAACACTGATAAAGGTGGGGCGAAGCTCACAGTTGGCAACATCCTCAACCACATTTCGGCCAACGCCACCGTGAATCTGTTCGATTCTTCCTGCATTTCTGCCCGTTGGAATAAACGCTGCGTCGGGATAACCCTTAATATCCACGAAGACCGCGCCGATAACTACAATCCCCATCTTTTTCGCCCCTCTTTTCTTTTGCCATGTATTATATCACATCCTCGCCATTTTGCAACAATTCGTGCCCATCTACATCAATCCTTCTTGTTAGATTGACAAAAATAAAAAGTTAGAAAAATGAATTGTTGCAATATGAATAAACATTGTTTATAATAATTCCAGTGTTATTTCATATTTCTACAGGAGGGTATTCCTATGGCTAATAATATTCGTCCCGAATCCATGGCAAGAATCACCACCCCGGTACTGGCTCAGGCTTTTATCGATGAGCAGATCGCAGAAGTTCGTGCGCAGGTCGGTGACAAGAAGGTTCTTCTGGCCCTCAGCGGCGGCGTTGACTCTTCCGTTGTCGCTGCACTTCTGATCAAGGCCATTGGTAAGCAGCTGGTTTGTGTCCATGTCAACCACGGTCTGATGCGCAAGAATGAGTCCGAAGGCGTTGTCAAAATGTTCCGTGATGAACTGTATGCCAATTTGATCTATGTGGATGCAACTGACCGTTTTCTGGATCTGCTGGCCGGTGTGTCCGATCCCGAGCGTAAGCGTAAGATCATTGGTGCAGAATTTATTAATGTGTTCGCAGATGAAGCCCGGAAGCTTGAAGGCATTTCCTATCTGGCGCAGGGTACCATCTACCCCGACATTCTGGAGTCCATCAAGCAGGCAGAGAGCAAAAAGGCTGTTAAGTCCCATCACAATGTGGGAGGTCTTCCGGAAGATCTGCAATTCGAACTGGTTGAACCTATCAAGCTTTTGTTCAAGGATGAAGTTCGTGTTGTTGGCGACGCCCTGGGGCTGCCCCATGCCATGGTCTACCGTCAGCCCTTCCCCGGCCCCGGTCTTGGTGTTAGATGTCTCGGTGCCATTACCCGCGACCGTCTCCACGCTCTGCGGGAAGCTGACGCCATTCTTCGTGATGAGTTCGACAAATACGGCCTAAGCGAAAAAGTTTGGCAGTATTTTATCGCTGTTCCCGATATCAAGAGTGTCGGCGTCAAGGATGACAGCCGCTACGAGGGCTGGCCTGCCATCATTCGTGCAGTTAACACCAAGGATGCCATGACCGCAACCATTGAAGAGATTCCCTACCCCATTCTGCACAAGATCGTAAACCGCATCACCGCAGAAGTTCCGGGAATCAACCGTGTCCTCATGGACCTGACGCCCAAGCCCACCGGCACCATCGAGTGGGAATGACCCCGTGTGGCTATGTGGTTCTCTGAATAGTTAGTAAAACACCGTATTTTGTGGCACATGCCACAAAATACGGTGTTGTTTTATTCTAAATTTGCAGAAAATAATTTTCAGGATTTTGAATTTGACCAACTTTTGACCAACAGTTTCCCACTTGATTATTTTCATATATACTTGCAAAGATTTATTTTAAGTGGTAAGATTGTGGTAGAGGTGCAAATTTTCTGCAAATTATCCAGCTCATTACCTAAAGTTATGGAGGTGTTTTATAATGAGCAATATCTATTCTTCCATCTCAGAAAAACTTGCAGAACTCAATATAGAAATCTTTCATTACGAGGATATTGTCCGCTGTTACGCTCTGGCAAAGCTCAATATAGAGCACTCCAGAACGCCTGATTACACAGATGGAATTCACTCGGCAGAATTTGACACAGAGGTTGCCCGGTATCAGCTGCTGCCCCCTGATGGGAAACCCTACTATGACAGTGCAGCTTTTTTCTCGCTTTGCAGTGAGCTGGTCTCAGCAGGTATGGATAAAAATTGCCGACTGTTCTTTGAATCCTTCGCACCTTTCCTGGTCGTCGACTGGGACAGACTTGTGTCTATATTCCTGCTCACACCGGGAGCGCACTTCCACAAAGCCGCCCCGCCGGCTGCTTTCCATCATGCTTTCGATCACATCCAAAACATGCAACGCAAGGGCCGCCGAGGCCCGGTTTTTTCTGCCCTCCCGGATAGCATCTGCCATTTCCGCAGGGCCCACGCCCCGGCTTTCCTGGTGATAGGGCAATTCGTTTTCTGTTGTCTCCAGGATTCCTTCTTCCCGAAGGATGGATACCTCTCCGCCAAAGGCGTTGGGATCCGGCAGCTGCAGGATGCCCTTTCTGCCGTAGATGCAATACTGATGCAAATTGTGAGAAAGGCTTTCTCCGTTAAAATGGAATGTTCCGGTTACACCGCTGCAGGTCCGCACAATGGCCGATACCTGCGACTCATTATGATATTCAAATGTCTGTCCGTAATCCGGCTCTCCTTCATAGCAGGCAGTCCGCACAGTTTTGCGATTTTCCACCACGGCGCAGACCTCCTGGATGGGGCCCAGCAGGTTCACCAGGTTGGTCAGGTAATACCCGCCCATATCATAGCAGGTGCCGCCACCCCGCAGCCGCAGGAAGGGGAAACGGGATGCTGCGTAATCCACATTTCTGTTCATGCTGATGCGAAACGATGTGACCTCGCCCACAGCATCCTGATCGATCAGCTGTCTAGCTTTTTGCCAGGCCGCTCCCAGGAAGGTATCCGGCGCGGCACCAAAGTACAAATCCTTTTCCTTAGCCAGGGCTACCAACTCCCGGGCCTGGGCAACGTTCTCACAGACGGTCTTTTCCGAGTAGACGTGTTTGCCCGCCAGCAAGGCCTCCTTGATCAGTTCATAGTGGGCCGGTACCGGAGTCAGCACGATCACCATCTCGATGGTGGGGTCTGCCAGCAGCTGCGCCACAGTAACCGCCCGGATGCCGAATTCCTCCGCCCGGGCACGGGCATGGGCAATGTTTCGGGAGGCGCAACACACCACCTCCAGCTGATGAAATCTCTCCGTAATATTCTTCAGATAGAATGGGCTGATCTTTCCGCTGCCCACCACGCCTACGCGCATTCTTTTCATACCTTTTCCTCCTTGGTTAGGGTATAGACGGCCCGTTTTCTATAAAACTGCCTTGTTTTCGTGTTTTGTTTCCTTTGTATCTTAACTATATCATAAAGCATGGCCAATAAGCAACTACAATAACATATCCCTTGCCCACCGGGGCGCGGCTTTATGTCATAAGGGAAATGGACATAAAAAAGCCGTTGTTTGACACGATCGTATCAAATAACGGCATCCTTTCGGTAAGAGAGGGATCCCTCTGTTAAGCCATCACAAGCAACGCCTGCCTATGACACGCCGACCTCTTTCGCTTAAATAAAAATAAAGGAGACCATAAGGTCTCCTTTATTTTCATCTGCCGATACTGATTCCGCCGACGCCCAAAATAACATCGTTGGCAACCGCTTCAACTTTGATATCCTTCAGTTCTTTTTCCGGATCCAGTCTTACTTTCTGTACCGTCGCGTGATTAAACGCGTTAAAATAGAAAATCTCGCCTTCCGTTGTGAGGGCCGATGTCAGCCAATCATCCAGGTTGATGGGATAGACCAGCTTTTTGCAGACCTCCGTGCCGTCTTTATAGGTAACAGTTATGCGGGCATTTTCCACATGAGAAAGCATGCAGTTGGAACTGGCGATAAACATCACCGCAATTTCTTTGCCCTTACCGGAAAGGGGAAGGGTAACAGCCGTCGGGAAGACCTCAAAAATCGAGACACAGGCCAGATTTTCCTTTTCCTGTGGGGTGGCGAAGGGAATACCCGACGGAGAATGAACCAATCCTCCGGAATTTCTGAACAGCGTGTCATCAACGCAGATCACATCTCTTCCCAGTTGGGTCCAGTTGTGAGAATACCGACCGTTCTGATATAGTCCCATGGAATATCCGGCAGGTCTTGGATGGATATAGGCCATATTATGCACATCCGTCATGTTGCAGTTGAACACACCGTTCATATCCACGGTTTCGTAAGTAACGCTTTCAATCGGCGTTTCTTCCACCGTTTCAGAAAGGATGTTGTAATCCGCCGCAAGCCAGGCATCATACTCGCCGGATCTTGTTCGGACAAACAGGGTATGGTCTCCCGGAATATTTTTTGTCTTTGCATAGATCTTATTTCCGGTGATCACCACATCCTCTAAGGTCTCCGATATATCCAGCACCTCAACCGGCTTGCCGCCACAGATCTCCACAACAAATCTATTGCCGGCCAGAACATTTTCCGGGCAGTTCACTGTCGGCACGCTCTCTTTTCCGTGTATGATACGGAGCTGGAATCTTCCGGTTTTCCCGGTTTTCACCATAATGAAGCTATTGTCCGGCGCAGGAACGATGTCATACGGCACCGACTCGCCATCCAGCAGCAGTGTCTCCACAGAAGCCGCCCGCATAGGGATTTTTATGATTTTTGTTTCCTCTTTGTCGCAGCAGATCGTGAAGATCTCCTGCTCGCCCTTTCTGTTATAGGTCAAAGAAATATCCTTGATATCCAGACTTGCGTGATCCCATTCTTCCGGGAAGCCAGGCGCGATATACACCGCGTTGTCCAGATGGTTGATCCGGATGCCAAACAAACCTTCCACCACAAGGCGCAGATATGTGCTGGACACATCGGTAAAGTCCATATCGCCGTAATCCGACGCGCACTTGGCGGTTTGAACATGGGCGGCAAGACCCGGGGTTTTACCCGCGAAGTAGCAATCCTTGATGCCGTCCAGGATCTTCTTGCCTTCTTCCTTCAATCCAAGTTTGAAGTACACCAGCGCCAAATGGGCATTTTCCGCCGGGAATATACCGTGGTTGGAATACTGCTTCGGCAGCCAGTCGGAGGAATAGGAGAGTCTTCCGTCCGAACCCGGTGTCACAATGGATTTGATGTGATTTTCCGTAAATTTCAAGGTTCTGTACGCCTTAAAATCGTCGATCATCTCCGAGTCCATAACATGATAAACACTGGGAAGTTCCACCGAGGGATGGATCAGGCAGTTGCCCACCGTATCCAAATACTCCGCAATCACACCCTCATTGGCAAGCCACAGTTTTTCATTCAGCGCTTTTCTGATTTTTTCCGCGCGGTCTTCCAAAAACTTTCCGTCTCGACCGATGCGCTTGGCGATCTTGGAAAGCACAAGATTGGCCCGGTAATTATACGCGCTTGATTGGGCGCAACCCGCACCGTTATAGTTGTGACCGTCCGAAATCCATGTGTTCAAAAGATTTTGGTATAACCCGTCACCGTCCGGGTCAAACATTCTTGCTTCCCATTCCACCATGGAGACAAAATCGTCAAAGTACTTTTCCGCCAGCTTCAGATTTCCGGACCACTCGATATAATAAAGCATCATATCCAGGGCACATTCCTGCATGGTATACGGGCCGTACTCGATGTTGCCGTTATTATCAGGAAGGAGCGCAGGCAGTCTTCCAACGGGTTTTTCCAGCTTATGGTATCTTCCGCTGAACCGGTTTTCTTCCGGGGGAATTACAGAATCATCGTACCATACCCGTTCTTCTTCAACGTCTCCTCGGGTAAGATACTGTAGCCAGGTCTCCATGGTTTTCTCTACCCGGTCTCCCCAGCCGAGTGCAGTAGGGGCATACCAGTTTCTCCACCCCAAAAACGGCGCGTGGTAAGCAAAGGCGCCGTGGTGGAAGGAATTTTTGTGCCAGGAGGTGTCCAAAGCAATCACCGTAGGCGCAATCGTCAGATCCAGCGCCGTGTCCGGCGTATCCATATCCATGCAGGCGTATTTCGCGTACATCTGCTGCTTGATGTGTTTTATGGGATCTGCCATGGAAAGCCATGCGTCCAAAGTGCTTTCATCGGCATTGTACAGGGCAATCACAAAGCCGTCAAACACCTGCCCCGGCTCGATGGCAGCGGAGATCTTCACCACCTGATCATCTCTGTTTTCCGGTGTGCTGCCTAAAAATATACTGGGATATTCCTCCGCCATGGCTTTTGCCGAGCCTAAGGCAAACGCTGCCGGAAAGTTTGTGGCAATTCTCATGGTCTTTCCGTCTGTATGGGAAATAACCGCGCGGTTTTTCCCGATTTCCACTACATTGCCTGCGGTATTGCTTTCTGAAAAATCTCGTTTCCTTTCAGCTTTGCATTCAAATCGGCCTCTGCAGTTTTCACCGGTCAGTCCGCCAAAGCCCGCGGCAAAAAACACTCTTTGGTCTGTGGTTATTCTGTAATGAATGAGATATCCGTCATCCGGCATCAGCGGGTATGCCTCGATATTCACTCTGACATCGGGTGCGAAAGAAGACAGCTGCGTAAGGGAATATTCCATCCAGCCGTTTTTAAATTCTGTTTCGATGTCTTCCGCGTTATGAAACCAGCGGGATGTCTGATCGATATCCTTTGGATTATAAATGCTGTCTGTCTGTCCGGGAGGAACCGCGTCCTTGGAAAAATAAAAGCTGACGGGATGCCCGGGTGTGGTGCAAAGGCCACTGTACAGCACACCACATTTGTCAAACTTGCTGATGGGCGTTTTAGTCCAATCGGTGATCGCTCCCATAAAGGCGGGCGCGTCGCCTGCAAATGTAAAAAAGCGCTCCTGCTGATCGTCATTTTTATGGGAACCGTACAAGGTTCTGTTGAAGATTTCAGAGCTTGCACGAATGGAGAAACCGCTTTCTGTGGGGGTATAGTGAAGGGTCGGTCTCATAGCGCGCCTCCTTTTTATCTTGGTTAAGGGTACTATAACATACCAAAAAGCTGCTGTCAAGAAGCTTCTCCGGCAAGATAAAGTCTTGCTACTCTTCGGCAAATCGTAATGTTATGTAAACTTATAGGCAGATTTGTTTCGTGCATTAGATGATGGGAATTGTCTGCATTTATGCCTTTGGTATAACTAAGTGCCGACTATATAAAAAAACAAAGGAGACCATAAGGTCTCCTTTGTTTTTATGGGGTGGATGATGGGACTTGAACCCACGATCTTCAGAGCCACAATCTGACGCCTTAGCCAACTAGGCCACACCCACCATATTTAGTTAATGCCAAAGTGGTACGCCAGGAGGGACTCGCCAGCATCTTCGCCTATGGCAAAGATATTGGTGCGGCTCGGTCAAGCCCTCGCCGGCAACGCTCGCCCGCGTTGCATCCAATCATTCGAGCCCTCGAATAACTGGTGCACAATGTGGTACGATTGTTCTTATAGGACTTGGGCAAAAAGCCTTGAAAATCAACGGTTTTTGCAGTCAATAAACAGTACTTATCTCTCCTATAAGGTACATCGGGTACCAGAAATCCGTGTTTTTTACTTATAAATATTATATCACAGAGGCGTAAATTTTGCAACAATTTCTCTCTAAATAATGGAATATTTCGGAGGTCAAATTGTGTGTAAAATAGTCTCTTTTATCTCGTGCAAAGGCGGGGTTGGAAAGACCACCTCCGCCGTCAATATCAGTTCATACATACACAGACAAGGCAAGCGAGTCTTGGCTGTTGATCTGGATTCCCAGCATAACTTATGCAAGCACTTTGGCATCATCCCCGGACACCTAAAAGGTCGAACCACAATGTACGACCTCTTTATGGCAGGTATGAATGACTGCTCTCCGGAGGAAATGTCCGAGCTGGTCCACAGTGCTATTATGAAATCCACAACGGTGGATATTCTCCCCTCAACTGCGCTCCTCTCTTCCCTCGATAAGATCCTCCCCGCAGTGACCTGCAGGGAGAACATTCTCAAAGAGATTCTGCGGCATGTGAAAAATGAATATGACTACATCTTCATCGACTGCCACCCGGGTGCAGATCTGTTTGCGGTGAATGCGCTTACCGCATCCAACACAGCAATCCTTCCGGTGGAGGCCCACCCTCTTGGTGTGGAAGGTCTCGACCAAGTAGAAAAGCTAATTACCACTGTTAAGCGTCACTTGAACCCCGGTCTGGAAATTGAAGGTATTATTCTCACCAAGGTCCAGGGCAATACAAACTGTTGCAGGGACATTCGCGAAAATATCCGTAATGAGTTTGCTGATCGCATCAAGGTCTTCGACGATGAGATCAAGCTAGCGATTGCAGTAGCCTTGTGTCCTGCCTATGGTGTATCACTTCACGAATTTGCTCCCCGGTGCGAGCCTGCCAAAGCTTACGGGCGGATTGCTTTAGAGGTGATGTTCGCATGAATAAAGCAGAACTGCAAAAACGGCAGCAAATGCTCAGTGCGGTGCCCACGGATGAAGCAGATGATTTTGAAGATATCATTCTCTCTTCTGCCCCAGGTGTAGACAAAGAAAAGGTCGTTCATCTACCCATCAGCAAAACGGTGGAATATTCCGATGAGGACTTTGAAAGAGCCACCGGCAGACCCCAGCCTTTTAAGGTCTATACTGAGGATCGAATGGAATCCCTCTGCAAGAGTATCGCGGATATCGGTGTTATCGACCCCATAACCGTAAGACCTCTTCCGGACGGCACCTATCAGGTGTTGGCAGGCAGACACCGCAGACGGGCATCGATCCGTATCGGCGCTGAAACAATCCCGGCCATCATCCGCAGCGACATTTCCGATTATCAAGCGGCAATGATCATGCTGGATACAAATCTGGAACGACGGGCAGAGCTGAGTTACAGCGAAAAAGCCTATGCCTACAAGATGCGTATGGATCTGCAACATAGCCGTGGTCGGCGAACAGATTTGGAAGGTGGTAAAAAGGTTGATACCTTGGGTGAGCTTGGCAAAGAAAACAAGGAAAGCCGCAGAACGGTGGCTTACCTGATCCGGCTGACTTATCTTACCCTCCCCCTTCTGGAGATGGTTGACGAAGGCACACTGGGCTTTAAGGTAGCCGTCGCAATTTCTTATCTTTCTCAAGAAACACAGGAAAAGCTTTACGAAGAAATCATTTTAACTGGAGAAAAAGTAAAGCAATCTCAAATCAACGAACTGAAGGTATTGGAAACTTATGGAGCTGTCAGCTCTGAAAGCTTACAGGCTCTCTTTAGAAAACCAGTAAAACCTAAAATACAAGCAATTACGATAAGCAGCGATGTCCTTTCGGATTATGCGGATATCCTCCCTGATAGCAAAGAGGTTGAGAGATTATTCCTCGAATTCCTGCAGACATACCGTTGCTCACTGAAGGAGGCTTAACCTAGTGCACCCGTTGCACGAAGTTCAGCATAGATGCAGAATATGGTGATTATTATGAAACAACTTCTCTTATTCCTTCTTGCCATTTGCCTAGTCTTTCTGATTGGATGTCAGGCGGAAAACACTATTACTGATCCCACTGAATCAGACCAAACAGCATTGGATGGTACTTGGCAGGAAGCAACCAACATGCACCAAACTGAATCAACCGAGGGTACTACCTCGGCAACCGAAGAAAGGAGTGATATAGTAACCCCTACACAAACTGTCAGCCCGGATACTTCAACCACTGCTCCAACGGAAGGTATGACTAAAAATGATAATGAACAGTCTGCACCGACCGGGACAGAGCCTGAGGCAACCAGTTCTTCTCCCTCCACAGAAACAAAGCCAAAGGATGAGAAGCCACAGCCGACCACCGAAGCGGTAAAGCCGACAGATCCTCCTGTCGAGGAAACGAAGCCATCAGCGACCTTTCCAAACGAACAGGAGGAGCAAAAGGCTACCGCGGCAGATGTGAATGCTATTGCCTTAAAGATGGTGGAATATCTCAATGCATACCGTACCGAGCAGGGATCCCCTGCAGCAACGGTGTTGCCCGGTCTGACCCAGTATGCTGAGTACCGCAGCCGGCAGCTGGTATCCAACTTTGCTCATGATGCTTTCGATGAGCGTGCGGCCGCAACTGCCCTTGAATACGGCTCTTACATTGACCCTTCTTTGTTTGGAATGAATGGAGATCCGTATTATACGGCCAACGCCCGCGAAGCCATAGCAAAGACAGACTTTGGCGGCTCAGTAGATGCAGTCGCCGTTAGACTGGCACGATTAGCCCGCAACAGCTCTTCCCACTGGAGTTATGTAGGCAGTGCCGATTATACCTACATCGGTGTAGGGATCACTTATGAAAATGGCATCTGGTTCTGCGATATTGCGGTAACCGGCAGCAATACAGATGCCACATAATCAAGCAGAAATCACTTCTGCGGACATTGAAGCTCCCTTGTCGGGTATATCCCGGCAAGGGAGTTTTCTGCGTTTTAAGAACAATCTTCAAATCAGAAAGGAAACGACAGAAATGAAACAATTCAGCAAGCGGATTTTCTCCTTGCTCCTGGTAATGGCAATGCTTCTTTCTCTGCTACCGATGGGTGCCATGGCGGCCCCCGCATCGGACCTGCCGGAGAATATGATCGACAGCCCTATCCTCCGGGCATTGGAGTACACAGGCTATGATGTCCAGAAGCAAAAGGACAACGGCACGCTATATCAAAGCGGTCATTACGGTTCGTCTATGCGGATTCTGTCAATCCTCTGGCTTCCGGCAGCTTTGGCGTAGTCAGCGCGGAAGGCTGGACGAGATATGACAATCTGGTAGTCCGCGGCGTTGAAAAGGACGCGGATAGCACGGGCAACAAGATCAATACCGATCTGGAGCCCAAGGATTATACCGACGATTTCGAAGATGAAACTGCCGGCAAGAGCCCCAGCCACTGGATCGAGGATAATTTCGAGGATAACTGGAAGGTCAAGCTGGATGGCACCGATCTGGTTTACGGCAATGAAAACAGCACCCGTGACAATTATTCTCACAGCTGGCTCCATGTGTTCGACCAGGATGTGGACTATGCCGTCAAGCTGAAGGTCACTGAGCTGGGCGATTTCCCGCTGGTGGGTATAACCGCCCGGTATAACTACGATGAGTCCTACATCAAGGCCGGTTACGACTTCACAAGACAGCAGTGGTTCATCAAGGTCAGATACGGTTTCGACTTTGCGGAAACTGTGGTTTATTCCGCATCCGACGCACCCAAGATGGAGGTCGGCACATGGTATGATCTGCGGCTGATCGTGGTAGGCGAGAAGCTGGCGCTCTATGTGAACGGTTCT
>JAFQUA010000025.1 GCA_017408725.1 Oscillospiraceae bacterium | reverse complement strand
CATGCAAGTGTCCACCGACACATGGGTAGAAGAGGTATGATTGCCACCGGCAATCATGTATAATTTTGGTTTGCTGCGCTGGGCACCACTGCAGGACGATATATTGCCCTAGCCGCAAAAATTAGTAAAGCGAATGCAAGAACCTCACCAGAAATGGTGAGGTTCTTCTTGTATGATGTAAGGGTATTGCTTATATTTTACCTAAAACAGTTGTTAATACAGGCAATTTACCTGTGTTTGTGAATTTTGAGGTTGTAAAACCAAAAGAAATGTAATATAATAATTTAGATGTGAATCCAACTAACTGGAGTTGTTATTGCATGAATTGTAATTCTTGTATTATCGATAAATACATTCGCCCTGGGATGCATGCCCACTTGGTGGGGATAGGAGGCGTTTCTATGCGCCCTCTAGGTCTGGTCCTTAAGGGGATGGGGCTGAAGGTCACCGGTTCGGATATGAATTCTTCTGTTTCCACAGATGAGTTGATTGCCCAGGGAATCCGTGTGGATATTGGGCACCGTGCAGAGAATATTGCGGGAGCTGATTGCATTATCCGTACCGCTGCTGTTCATAATGATAATCCGGAAATTGCCAGCGCGAGAGCTGCAGGAATACCCGTATTTGAGAGAGCAGAAGCTTGGGGCATTATTATGAAGGCTTATCAGAATGCAATCTGCATTTCCGGTACCCACGGGAAAACGACCACGACATCGATGGTTGCCCATGTCCTTATGGCAGCTCAAATGGATCCTACTGTGATGATCGGCGGATATCTTCCCCTGCTTCGCGCGGGGCATCGGGTGGGCAATGGAGATACGATTCTTCTGGAAAGCTGTGAATACTGTGATTCCTTTTTGAATTTCTTTCCTTCCCTTGCTGTTATATTGAATGTGGAAGCAGACCATCTTGATTACTTTAAGGATCTGCAGAATATTCAGAAATCCTTCCGTAAATTTGCTATGTTGGCCTCTGAAAAAATTCTTGCCAATGGGGATGATGCCAATACAGTGGATACACTGTCAGGTTTGGAGTATGTCAGCTTCGGTTTGAATGAGAGCAATATAGTGCATCCGATTAATATGTCGGATGACTGGCGGAGCTTTGATGTGGTATGCGACGGTGAAAAGTACTGTCATATTTCGCTGAATGTGTATGGAAAGCACAATGCTTATAACGCACTGGCCGCTGCAGGTGTGGCGTGGCTGACGGGAATTGCACCGGAAGCTGTGGAAACCGGACTTTCAGGATTCCGTGGTGCGGGCCGGAGAATGGAATATAAGGGCACATACAACGGAGCAGACATTTATGATGATTATGCCCACCATCCCGGTGAGCTGGCAGCAACAATGGATGCTGTAAAGGCAATGGGGTATAATCGGATTATTTTTGCATTCCAGCCCCATACTTACACCCGAACTCAAGCCCTGTTTGATGATTTTATTGCCCAATTGAAGAAACCCGATGTTGTGGTTCTGGCAGAAATATACGCAGCACGGGAGCGCAATACTGTAGGTATTTCCTCTAAGGATTTGCTTGCAAAAATCCCCAGCGGCTATTATTGCGCTACGCTGCCTGAGGTTGCACTGACCCTAAAGATGCTGGCCAAGCCCGGCGATGTGATTTTGACGGTTGGTGCCGGAGATATTTACCGCGCCGGTGAAGCAATGCTGAAATAAAAATTGGGCTGCATATGCAGCCCAATTCATCCCGTTATTCCTCCTGTATCAAATGGTCCAAACCGGAAAGGGAAAACTCGTTCATGTACCGATTCATGCGACCAACGATCTCTTCATAATTCTCATCCGTGATATCCGCATAGCCCATATCTCTGCGGGAAAGCTCTTCCGCGAGGATCTGGTAAAAGATATTATCTTCATAAAAAGCGATTGCTTCGTGGATTCCGCCTTCTTCATATGCTCTGGATGGAATCACGGTATCGTTCCAATCTTCTGCAAGAATTTGCATTTTGCTTCCTTTGCACAAACCGAAGAGTTTGCTTTCCAGATTGTCATAATCGGCAAATCGATCATCTCCGCGCGTGGAGTTCAGGACCCAGTTTCCTATATAAACCATGTCCAGAAGTCTTCGGAATTCTTTGGGCGAAAGTTCAATTTGCATGGCAAACTCCCCCTTGGTGGATAGTTCTTTGGCTATTATTATAACACCGGAAAAGAATATTTCCAGATGTAAATTGTAAAATATCATTAAATCCTTTTTGCGCAGCGGAAATCTGCGTAGTTTCAGATTTAATTTGAAATGAGGCGAATATTTTGAAGAAATTGAGTGTGTGTGTGTTGTTTGGCGGAATCAGTCCGGAGTATGAAGTATCCCTGCGTTCCGCAGAATCGGTTCTAAATAATATGGATCCGGAAAAATACAATATTTTTCCCGTGGGTATTACGAAAAACGGTGATTGGGTACTGTTTGGCGGAACGGATTATTCCCTTTTGCCCAGTGGAGAATGGCTTGACCATCCCGATAACCGGCGTGCAGCTATATCGCCTGTTCGGGGACAGGGGCTGCTGAGCTTTGAGGGCGACTGTGTGGTGCGGGAGCGCATTGATGTGGTATTCCCTGTACTCCATGGCGAAAACGGTGAGGACGGTGCTATGCAGGGCCTCCTGCAGCTTGCCGGTATTCCGTTTGTGGGCCCAGGGGTATCCGCCTCCGCGGTTTCTATGGATAAAACACTAACTAAACTTGTGGCAGATCAGGCCGGAGTGACCCAGGCTCAGTGGCTTCTGGTACACAATTCGGAACTGGATCTTCGAATGGATGCGGTTACGAAGCAAATCGAGGAACGGTTTGATTATCCCGTCTTTGTCAAGCCTGCCGGAACCGGCTCCTCCGTTGGTGTTTCCAAAGCAAGTGACCAGGAAACGCTGCGTTCTGCATTGCTGAAGGCGGGAACGTATGACGAGAAGATTCTTGTGGAGGAGTTTATTGCGGGCCGTGAGGTAGAGGTTGCGGTAATGGGCAATCAGAGCCCTATGGCATCGATTTGCGGTGAGATCGACTCCGGTGCAGAGTTTTATGACTACGATGCCAAATATATAACGGACACATCGGTTGCCTATATTCCTGCCCGCATTCCGGAGGATATTGCAGAAATTGTTCGGGATGCTGCGGTAAAGATTTACAGCGCCATTGGCTGCCGTGGATTAAGCCGGGTTGACTTCTTCGTGACCTACGAAGATAACCGGGTAGTTTTCAATGAGATCAATACCATTCCCGGATTTACTTCCATCTCCATGTATCCCAAGTTGTTTGCGGCTAGTGGCATTCCCTACGGTCAGTTGATTGATGAGCTGCTTCAGATGGCGTTGGAGGATACGGAATGAAGCAAAAGGTTATGCTGTCCATTCAGGGCCGTCAGTCCTATATGGGGCAGAAACCGGATACCATTAAGCTTGTGACAGAAGGACAGATGGAATTCCGCAGCGGTGGATGGGATATTTCCTACGAAGAAAGCGAACTGACGGGACTTAAAGGCGTTACAACGGTTTTTCGTGTGGAACCGGATCAAATAACACTGACGAGAACCGGAGCGCTCCATTCTCAAATGGTTTTTAAGCAGGGAGTAGCCCACGATTCGCTGTATCAGATGGACTTTGGCGCGCTGATGATCCGGGTCTGCGCCACGAATCTTTTCTTTGACATCACGCCGGAGGGCGGTGTGATCGATCTTGTTTACAGCATTGAGATTGAAAATACAGAAGCGGGTGTGATAGATTATCATCTGGATATCCGCACTGTTGAAGCATGAAAAAAACCCGCGGTATACCGCGGGTTTTTGATTCACTTATGGTTATTTTTATCGGGTTTTGCGGGCAGGGAAGGATTCGTGGACTCGGATGGGTCTGTAGGCGCGGAAGGATCCGTAGGCTCTTTGGGGTCAGAGGTGGCAGGATCCTCGATTTCAATAACGACCTTATCCAGCTTGTCGTAGTGTGTCTTTGCGATCAACTTCTTCACGGGCTGAATGGAAGGGTCGCTATAACGGTATGTCTTGTAAGTACAAACATCGTAGCCGGTAATGGGCTGGACCAGAATGTCTCCGTCCACATACTCTTCGGGATTGTCGGGGATCATGGTGTTGATCAGAGTCTCGGGCTCGTATGTTTCTACAGTTTCGTAAATGATTTCAACGGAATAGTCCTTGTTGGCAGTACCCCAGATGCGGATCTCCATTTGACCGTCATCGGTTACATCGGCTTCAATACGGATTGGACGGCCGGTGGTGTTCTTAAAGATAAGATCCTTTTCTCCGTAAAGCACATCGGCATCCAGTCCGGTTTCAATGAAGTTAGGCGCATAGCTGTGGCTGTTGCGCTCCAGGATTTCCAGATCTGCCATCAGCGCACAGTAGTAAAGGGTGCTGGCAACTTGGGAGATTCCGCCGCCAACCACTTCCTTCACAGAAGTTCCTACATAGACGGAAGCGGGTTTGTAGCCATCGGATTCTAAGGGCATTCCAACGATGTCATTGAAGGAGAACTCCTCGCCGGTTTTCAAAATCAAACCGCCATGCTGACCCTTGATCGCCCGGCAAGCCAGCTTCAGGTTAATCACGATCTCTTTTTCAACCGGAAGTGGAGTTTTGTGGACAGCAAGAATGGTTTCAAATAAGCCGTCGGTCAGTTCTTCCTCGGTGAGATCGGGAGCAAGGAAACACATGGGGATTTCCAGAACCTTGCCGTATTCCGCACTCTCCAGCTGGGGTCTTGCCTCCTCAAGCTTAAAACCGTAACCATATTTTTCGGGGGTAACTTCGTAAGTAAATTCATCCAGAACAGCATCTATAGGTGCAATGCATAATTCTTGATAGATTGCGTCCAGATCCAGCTTTTCCGGAGTCCGGACGCTGATTTCACCGACCACCTCAAACAGATTGGTGTTGTAAGCTTCCAGAATCTGCTCATAAAGCTTTCCGGTATGCAGACTGTATTCGGGGGTTCCTATAGTAATGACCAGCTTTTGGTACACTGTTTCCGTATTAATCTGAGAAGGATCTATATTCAGGTCGGGGCGTTCACCTTTTACTTGATATTTGGGCTGTGAAAGGGTACTGCTGTATTTGTTGCCCAGTTCATCCACTGCGTCTTGAATGTAGTCCGTATCAAGATTTAAATACGGAATTACGGAAATTGCATAGGAAGAAGTGAGAGACTGGATTTTTGCTTTCTGCCGCTCGGACCGGGAACCGGTGCGTCCGTAATTATAGGCAGCTTCCACGACGGCATCAATGTCCAGCCTTGCGCCGGTGTCTGCAGGTTTCAGCGTTATGCGGGAGTCATGGACTTCTACTACCATATCCAGCTTGCTGTAGGTGTTTCCTACAGCTTCTTGCAAAATCGCTTTTGCTTCTTCGGGTGTTTTTCCGCCCAGGTTTACACCGGCAGCATAAACATTGTTTAGAATTAATCCGTCATCTTCTGTAGACGAAAACATGATAGCACAGGCGGCGATAATGGCGATCAGCAGCACAGCAGCGATTACACTGAGTGTGATGATGGTAACGCGCTTGCGCTTGGCGTTGCGCCGCTTGCGGTTTCCTGAGGCAGGTGCTGCGGTTTGGGCCGGCCGTCTGGCGCTCTGCGGCGGTGTCTGTCGCCGGGAAGGGGTTCCGGCGGCGTCAACACGGACGCGCTGAGTGGCCTCCGCAGATGGGCCTGCGGTGCCCGGTATAGAATTGAGGGTGGTTTTTTGCGTTTGTTCCAGATTGGGACGAACGCGGCGACCCTCTGTATGCTCATTGTTGATGGCAAACCTCTCCTATCTGTCAGCGGCTTTTGCCGCGCGTAATACTTTGCATTATACAGTGGTATTGTACCATATTTTCCGGTAATTGCAATGACATTTCGTTACCAATCCTTTAAAATACTGTGAATTGCCCGCAAAATGGGTGTTATTGGCAACAATTCCGGTATCGATTGATAAATACCTTGCTTTGCCGCAGACTGTCAATGCCGGATACCAGCTTCAGCCGAAGTGTGGGCTGTTTGGCTGTGGCAACAAACATCAGCCGGTTTTTATAATCCGGATCCGCGCACAGCAAACTGACAGCTTCGAAATTCAGATTGGTCAGTGTAAACAGCACACCGCCTGCTTTTTGCCGGATATCCTGAATGCCTGCCTGCTGCGCTTCTGCGCGCATCAATGCAATCTCAATGAGGTTCAGCACGCCCTTGGGAGGATCACCGTAACGGTCGATGATCTCATCCAGAAGATCATCCGCATCCTCTTGGGTACGGATGGCGGCCATGCGGCGGTACAGATCCATTCGTTCTTCACCACGGGAAACATACTCCTGATCAACATTGGCGGTGACATTCAAATCGGCGGTACAATCTGGTGCCTTGGGCTTTTCGCCCCGCTCTTCCAGAACTGCCTCGTCCAGCAGCTTCAGATACATATCATATCCCACACTCATCATGTGGCCGGATTGCTCTGCGCCCAGAAGGTTACCTGCACCGCGGATCTCCAGATCCCGCATGGCAATTTTGAAACCGGAGCCGAATTCAGCAAAGTCACGTATGGCGGATAGCCGCTTTTCTGCGATCTCTGTCAGATTTTTGTCGGGGCGGTAGGTGAAATAGGCGTAGGCATGACGGGTAGAGCGGCCCACACGGCCCCTAAGCTGATGAAGCTGGGAAAGACCGAAACGGTCAGCGTTTTCAATGATCAATGTGTTGGCGTTAGGAATATCCAGGCCGGTTTCGATAATGGTGGTACAGACCAGTACCTGCACTTCGCCGTTTGCCATGGCCTGCATCACATCACCCAGTGCATCCTCACCCATCTGTCCGTGTGCTACTGCGACGGACAGACCGGGAATTCGACGGCGCAGCGCGCCTGCGCACTGGTCGATGGTTTCTGTACGGTTATGCAGGTAATAAACCTGACCGCCTCGTTCAACCTCTCTGCGGATGGCATCGTCGATGATGGCGTTGCTGTGCTCCATAACGAAGGTCTGCACGGGATAGCGGTCTGCAGGCGGTTCTTCGATGGTGGACATATCCCGGATACCGGAAAGGGCCATGTTCAGTGTTCTGGGGATCGGGGTAGCGGAAAGTGTCAGCACATCCACGCCCTTGGAAATTTCCTTCAGCCGTTCCTTATGGCTGACGCCAAAGCGCTGTTCTTCATCCACAATCAGCAAACCCAGATCCTTAAACTCGACGGTTTTTTGCAGCAGTTTGTGGGTGCCAATGATCAAATCCACGCCGCCGGAGCGAAGCTTTTGCAGCGTCCTCTTTTGCTCTGCGGCACTGCGAAAACGGCTGAGCACATCAATATTGACAGGGAAACTGCGGAATCGACTGATGGCGGTCTGGTAGTGCTGCTGGGCAAGCACTGTGGTGGGAACCAGTATGGCCACCTGCTTGCCGTCCATGACGGCCTTCATCACGGCCCGCAGTGCCACTTCGGTTTTGCCGAAGCCCACATCGCCGCAGAGCAGCCGATCCATGGGAATAGGAGATTCCATATCACTCTTGATCTCCGCAATGCAGCGAAGCTGATCGTCGGTTTCAGGGTAGGGGAAATCGTCCTCAAATTCCTTCTGCCAGGGGGAATCCGCAGCGAAAGCAAAGCCCTCCTGCCGCTTCCGTGCGGCATAAAGCTGGATCAATTCTCCGGCCATATCCTTGGCGGCCTTACGGGCCTTGGTTTTTGTTTTCTGCCATGCGTCTGAGCCAATCTTATTCAGGCGCACATTGGTGTCTTCACTGCCGCCGCCAATATATTTGCTGACCATGTCCAATTGTGTGGCAGGAACGAAAAGGGTATCCGAGCCTTGATAAGCTATTTTTACATAGTCTTTGATGGCACCGTCCACTTTGATCTGCTCCATGGCAACAAAGCGTCCGATACCGTAGTTTTCGTGAACCACAAGATCACCGGGGGTCAGATCGGTAAAGGAGTTTAGCTTCTGCCGGTTGGTGGCGGATTTCTTTGTTTTCTTTTTGGGTTCAGTACGGGAAGTAAGCTGACCCTCACTAAGCACAGCCAGCTTGGAATTGGGATACTCCATGCCAAAGGGAAGTGTGCCGTCTGCCAGCAGGATCTGACCCTCTTTTGGCATGGTTGTCAGAGGAATGCAGATAAATGAAGAAAGCCCCTTGGCGTGGAGCATTTCCTGCAGCAGTTCTGCGCGGCGACGTGTTCCGCAAAGAACCAGAGAAGAAAACTCCATCTTCTGGTAGTGAGAAAGGTCAGATGCTGCGGTATCCATGCTACCGCCGTAACCGGGGAGCTGTTTTGCAGGCATAGGCAGCAACTGCTTGGGGCGGCATTCCTCTGGATAGGATGAACCACCGAAGGCGTCGAAATAGATAACGGTTTTTCCTTTGAGACAACTACAGAAATCCTCCCACTGGCACACATAATCGCAAAGTTCTCCTGCCAGCAGACCGCCCTGCAGCAGGCCGTCCAGCTGCATACCGATTGCTTCTGTACGGGTGCGCGCTGTGCGCTTTACGCTGCCTTGGTCGCAAAGGATCAATAGCGCGTTTGCAGGAATGTAATCCATAGCAGTGGCGTATTCCGGATAAATGAGTGCCATATAACGGTCAGAAGCGGGATTCTGCAGGGAATTTTCGTATTTGTTCAGATCTTTTTCCAGTGTGCGGATCAGATCTTCGTTCAGATTCTTCCTGCGGCGCTGACGGGCAATCAAATGCTGCAGATCAGAGCAAAGCCCTTCAAGACCCTGGGGGTGCAGTCTGGGCTGGGTTTCGCCTACCGGCAGTATGACGACAGTATCCGTATTTTCCGTACGCCGCTGGGTGTCCGGATCGAAATAGCCCATGGTATCCAGTTCTTCACCGAAGAATTCAGCGCGGAAAGGCCGGTCGGCAGCGGGGGAAAACACATCCAGAATGCCGCCGCGGACAGCAAACTGTCCTGGACCTTCCACCATGCCGCAACGACTGTAGCCGCAACCGGTCAACCTCGCGGTCAGTTCGGCAATGTCATATTCTTTGCCCACTTCCAGTGTGAAAGCGGCATTCAGCAAAACCTGCATGGGCATGGTTCGCTGGCTCAAAGATTCCCAGGAAAGGATCTGAAGATTGGTTGCACCGGTAGCCAGATCATAGAGCTGGCGCAGCCGCTTCTGCTCCCAGGCACGGGAAACAACGGCGGTGTCATACAGTGTTAATTCGCGGGAGGGAAGGATGGGAAAAGCTTCTCCAAGAAAAGCCTTCAGATCTTCCTGCAGGCGTTTGGCTGCCATGTCATCCTGACAAATGACAACGATGGGCGTGGAGGTATGGCTGCGAAGTCCTGCGATCATATGCGAGCGGTTGATCTGGCCGATTCCGGTAACAGCGGCACTTTCCCTGCGGGAAAGACTCTCCAGCAGGGAGCTGTATTCCGGTATGGTTTTCAGTACAGAAAGCAATTTTTCCATATTTACCTCCACGCAACAATGCGGAAAGGGGGAAAATACCCCCCTTTCCGTGGTGTTTAGACAATTTATCGGTGCTTAGGGATGGCTGCCGTTAAAACGGTTGGCAGCTTCGGGAACGCCCTTTTCAATGATGCACAGGGCTGCATCTGCGGCCCGTTCCAGAGCAGATACAAGGGCTTTTTCTTCCAAAGCGGAGAATGTGGACAGAACATGATCCGCCAAATCCTGCTCGGGATGGGCTTTCCCGCCTACGCCGATCTTGACCCGGGGGAAATCCTGACTTCCCACTTCAGAAATGATGGACTTGATGCCATTGTGCCCGCCGGCAGAGCCGTCGGCACGAATTCTCAAACGCCCCGGTTCCAGAGAGATATCATCGAACAGAACGATGATCCGCTGGGGCGGCACATGAAAATAGGCACTCAGTTGCAATACGCTGCGGCCGGACAGATTCATATAGGTCAGCGGTTTCAGAAGCAGAAGCTTACAGTTATTATAATTGACCTGACCGTACAGGCCCTGAAACTTACCCTTATCTATTTTGCAGCCAAGTTTTTCTGCCAGAATATCCAGCGCCCGGAATCCACAGTTATGGCGAGTCTTTTCGTATTCCTTGCCAGGGTTTCCAAGGCCCACAACGAGCCAGCTTTCACCGGATTTACCAAACACGGCTTAGAACAGGTCGGCGATGGAAGTACCGCCGTGGATATGAGAAATGGCGCGGGCAAAAATGGGAGCCACATCCAGAGACTTAACCTTACCACTGGGAGTGCGGTCGACAACCGGAATGGTGTTGTGGAACACGATCTCCTGAATGGGGCTGGCCTCGATCCGGTCATAGGCAGGGCCGGACAGAACACCGTGGGTCGCGCAGGCGTAGACAGCCTTGGCACCGCCAACATCCACCAGAGCCTGAGCGGCGTTGCACAGAGAACCGGCGGTATCTACCATGTCGTCATACAGAATGCAGGTCTTGCCCTTGACATCACCGATGACATTCATAACCTCACAGACATTGGCCTTCTGACGCCGCTTGTCAACGATCGCAAGACCCATGTGGACCTTTGCGGCAAAGGCGCGGGCACGGGCTACGGAGCCGACATCGGGAGAAACGACCACAAAATCATCGTGGTTAAACTTGTCCTCGGGGAATTTTTCCAGATAGTATTTTACAAAAGTGGGGTTTCCAAGCAGATGATCCACCGGAATATCAAAGAATCCCTGGATCTGTGCTGCGTGCAGGTCCATGGTCAAGACCCGGTCAGCACCTGCAGCGGTGAGCATGTTGGCCACCAGCTTGGCAGAGATGGGATCGCGGCTCTTGGCCTTGCGGTCCTGACGGGCATAGCCAAAATAGGGAATGACAGCTGTAATGCGGCCTGCGGAAGCACGGCGGCATGCGTCAATCATGACCAACAGCTCCATCAAATGGTCATTGACAGGCTTGCAGGTGGACTGGATAAGAAATACATCCGTTCCACGGACAGTTTCATTCAAAGAAACAGAAACTTCACCGTCGGCAAAGGTCTTGACCTCGCTGTTACCAAGCTCAATACCCAGCTCCTTGCAGATCGTTCTGGCGAATTCGGGATTGGAGTTGCCGCAGAACACCTTGATATTCTCTCCGTACGCAATCATCAGAATTACCTCACTTTTTCTATTTATGTAGTTGCTGTTCAAAATATACCTAGAATATTATATCATTCAATATAGGGAAAAAGCAACACCTAAGCTGGAAAAATAACGCCTAAAAAAAGGGGGAATTTGGAAGAATCTTAGGGCAACCTGCACTTGACGAAGCATACGGGAGCAAAACAACTTCTTCAATTGCAGTACACGAAATTTTGTTTGAAATATATCTTGTCTAAGATGGGTGAGTGTGGTATACTATAGGGAAAGATTTTTATGGCAGGAGGGCGCTATGAACGACAAGATCATCATTCAAGGTGCCAGAGAGAATAACTTAAAAAATGTGGATCTTACCATTCCGCGGGACAAACTGATCGTTTTTACGGGCCTTTCCGGCTCTGGTAAGTCGAGCCTTGCTTTTGATACCATTTTTGCAGAAGGACAGCGCCGGTACGTAGAGAGTCTCAGTTCCTATGCCCGGCAGTTTTTGGGACAGATGGACAAGCCGGATGTGGATTCTATTGACGGTCTTTCCCCGGCAATCTCCATAGATCAGAAGACTACTTCCAAAAATCCCCGCTCCACTGTGGGTACGGTAACGGAAATTTACGATTATCTGCGCCTTTTGTGGGCCAGAGTGGGCATACCCCACTGCCCCAAGTGCGGAAAAGAAATTTATCGCCAGACCATCGACCAGATCGTAGACCGGGTGGAGGCGTTAGGAGAGGGAACGAGATTTATCGTTCTTTCACCGGTGATCCGCGGAAAGAAAGGCGAGCATCAAAAGGTGTTTGAGGATGCCCGTAAGGGTGGTTTTGCCCGCGTGCGGGTGGATGGAAGCCTGTACGATCTGACGGAAGAGATCAAGCTGGACAAGAATAAGAAGCATAATATCGAACTGGTGGTAGACCGCTTGGTGCTGAAAGAGGGTGTCCGCCGCCGCTTGACGGACTCTATTGAAACAGCCTGTGCCCATTCAGAGGGACTTGTGATCATTCAGCTGCCATCTTCCAATGAGGAACTGAGCTTTTCTCAGAATTATGCCTGTGAGGATTGCGGCATCAGTCTTTCGGAGCTGGAGCCGAGAATGTTTTCCTTCAATAACCCTTCGGGAGCCTGCCCACACTGTACCGGCCTTGGTTTCCAATTGGTGGCAGACCCGGATCTGGCGGTTCCGGATAAAACCAAGAGCATTCTGGACGGTGCCATTCAGGTATCCGGCTGGCAGAGCGCCCGAACGGACAGTGTGTTCCGGATGTACTTTGAAGCATTGGCACAGAAATACCGTTTTTCTTTAAATGCTCCCTTTGGTGAACTGTCTAAAGAGGCCCGGGATGTGGTTCTCTACGGAACCAAGGGCGAAAAGCTGCGCATGACCTACAACCGTGGCAACGGTATGGGCGTTCTGGAGCAGCCCTTTGAGGGGATTTTGAACAATATCAGCCGCCGGTATAAGGAGACTCAGTCCGATGCGGCCCGCAAGGAACTGGAAGAGTGCATGTCTACGGCACCCTGTCCCCATTGCGGTGGAAACCGGCTTTCAGACATTGCCCGGGCTGTGACGGTAGGCGGCATCGGTATTATGGATTTCTGCGCCATGAGCGTGGAAAAAGAACTGGAATTTATGGAAAACCTGCATCTGGATGGCAATATGGCCATTGTTGCGGAGCAGATCGTACGGGAGATAAAATCCCGTCTGCGGTTTTTGACAGATGTGGGACTGTCTTACCTGACCTTGACCCGAAATGCGGGAAGCCTTTCCGGCGGTGAAAGCCAGCGGATTCGTCTGGCGACCCAGATCGGTTCTTCGCTGATGGGTGTGCTGTATATTCTGGACGAGCCCTCCATCGGCTTGCATCAGCGGGACAATGATAAGCTGCTTGCCACGCTGAAACATCTGCGGGATATCGGCAATACCTTGATCGTTGTAGAGCATGACGAGGATACCATGCGGGCTGCGGACTTTATTGTGGATGTAGGCCCCGGTGCCGGCAGCCGTGGCGGTGAGATCGTGGCAACGGGTTCTCTTGAGGATATTGTAGCCTGCGAAAGATCGGTAACGGGTCAGTATCTGTCCGGTTTCAAGAAGATTCCGGTTCCTTCTGCCCGCAGAGCCGGCAACGGTCATTTCCTCAAAGTTGAGGGCGCGGAGGAGAATAATCTTAAGAATATCGATGTTTCCATCCCTCTTGGAACGCTGACCTGCGTTACCGGCGTGTCCGGTTCCGGTAAGTCCAGTCTGGTAGGGGAGGTCTTGAATAAAACACTGCTTGGCAGCTTGAACCACGCCCGCACCCGTCCCGGTGCATGCCGAAAGGTTACGGGCATGGAGCATCTGGATAAGGTCATCGATATTGACCAGAGCCCCATAGGCAGAACACCCCGCAGCAATCCGGCTACCTATACAGGACTGTTTAATGATATCCGCGATCTGTTCGCGTCCACCAATGATGCAAAAATGCGGGGCTATGGTCCGGGCCGGTTCAGCTTTAATGTCAAGGGCGGCCGATGTGAAGCTTGCTGTGGTGACGGTCTTGTAAAGATTGAAATGCATTTTCTGGCTGATGTGTATGTCCCCTGTGAGGTATGCCGCGGCGCCCGATACAATCGAGAGACGCTGGAAGTGCAGTATAAGGGAAAGAATATTTCTCAGGTTTTGGATATGACAGCGGAAGAAGCGGTGGAATTTTTTGAGAACCTGCCGAAGATTCGCAGAAAAGCCCAGACCCTTGTGGAAGTTGGCTTGGGCTATGTGAAACTGGGACAGTCCAGCACCACCCTTTCCGGCGGTGAGGCCCAGCGTGTCAAGCTGGCAACGGAGCTGGCCCGGGTGTCCACCGGACGGACGATCTATGTGCTGGATGAGCCTACCACAGGCCTCCATGCTGCGGATGTTCATAAGTTGATCGAAGTGCTGCAGCGGTTGGTAGAGGTGGGCAACACGGTGCTTGTTATTGAGCACAATCTGGATGTGATCAAAACTGCCGACCATATCATTGACCTCGGTCCGGAAGGCGGCGACGGCGGTGGTACAGTGGTTGCATCGGGTACACCGGAGCAGGTTGCCGCCACCGAGGGCAGCTATACCGGCCAGTATCTCAAAGCCTATCTGAAATGAAAAACCTTGGCCTGCTGTGCAGGCCAAGGCAACACGGAATTATTTGCGATAAAGGTCAGCGGGCAAACTGTCGGAGAATTCCAGAAGTCTGTGATCCCGCTCACCGGCGTAGTCCACATGGAGCATAGAGCTTCGAACCATGGAACCGGAAACCTGACGAATGGCCAAAGACATGGTAAGGCGGGTTCCTCTTTCGGGAGACTGTTCAATCAGAACGGTGCCGCCATGGGCAGCCGCGGCGCTTCGAATCAGGACCATTCCCAAGCCAATGCCATAACGGCTGTCCTCGATTCCGGGCTCTCTGCGGAACAGTGTGTAAACATTGTTGCGCATACTATCGGAGATCCCGCTGCCGTTATCCTGAACGGTCAAATACAGCATATGGCCTTTGCGGGTCAAATGGGCATCGATAACGCCGCCCTTGGGCGCGAATTTCAGTGCGTTGGACAGAATGTTGCTGACGGCTCGTTCCAATTTTTCTGCATCCACCAGGCAGTAAATAGATTCCTGCAGGCCGGTATAATTCAACGTTACGCCGGTATTGGCGATCAGAGGTGCGGCAGATAGGAAAACTTCATCCAGAATGCTTCCAATGTCCCGCGTTTGATGAAAAGCGGTGGTGTCCTGGGTGTAACGGTATGCGTCAGACATATTGCTGATGATCCGCAGCATCTGATAAAGTCCCCGGTTGATGCGGGAAACCTGATCCTGCATCTGAGGATCCTTTTCTTCTCCCGTTAGGGGGAAAAGCCGGTCAGCGACGGTCATGATATTGGTCAGGGGCTGGCGCAGCTCCTGTGCGGCCAGTGCCATCACCTGAAGATCGGCCTGATCATCGGTCTGCTCCAAAAGAAAAACATGCATGCCGTTAACGCAGGATACGCTTGCACCGAAGGAAATGCCGGACAAACTGAGTGTCAGGTACAGACAGCCGTTTTGAAATTGGGTATACTCGTCTTTTCCGGTGAGCAGTATGTCGCAAACGGGTTTTCCGGCGGTGATCCCGTGCTTCCGGGCGGATTCGTTTGTTCCTGTGATGATGCCGTTCTGTACACAAAATGCGCCCCGGGGCATCAGTTCCAGCATGGCAATGGCATCGTTTATCTGTTCCATGATCTTCCTCCTCATGGTATATCTTGTGCAAAATTTTGAAAAACTTTCAAAGGGATATTTTGTCGAAAATCGTCCTGCACATATTCTATCGAAAAATTGCGAAAATAGCAAGAAAAATCCACAGTAGAGGTGAAAATAATGTCGATACATGACGGACACCGGCAGCGGCTGCGTCAGCGCTTTCTGGAAGAGGGACTGGATCATTTTGATGAGATCCAGGTTCTGGAACTGCTTCTGTTTTACTGCATTCCGCGAAAGGATACCAACGAGATCGCCCATGGATTGTTGGAGCGCTTTGGCGGCGTGGTGCAGGTTATGGAAGCGCCCGTGGAAGAACTGCGAAAGGTCAACGGTATGGGAGAAAATGCGGCAGTCTTTCTCGCACTGATCAATGCCTTTGGCCGGTATTATCAGGTCAACCGGGCGACCAATATGGAGATCTTGAATGACATCGAAAAATGTGGGGCATACTTGGTGCCGAAATTCATTGGTCGCAGGAACGAAACTGTGTTTCTTCTGTGTCTGGATGCCAAATGCAAGGTGCTTAGCTGCCGGGAAGTGGGAGAGGGGAGCGTAAATTCTGCTGCTGTTCCTATTCGTCGTATCGTCGAAATGGCGCTGGGATCCAATGCAACCTCGGTAGTTCTGGCTCATAACCATCCCAGTGGTCTGGCCGTTCCTTCGGGTGAAGATGTGCAGACAACAAAACATCTTGCTATGGCGTTGCGTTCTGTAGAGATTGAGCTTGTGGACCACATTGTTGTGGCGGATGGGGACTATGTGTCGATGATGGAGTCTGGGCTTTACATACCAAATGCGAATTATACCTTAATATGAACATACGGGCAGTCATTTCAAGACGACTGCCCGTGATTTATTTACTATTAGGATTGCATTCATTTTTGTTTACAGAAACCGCTGTTTGTGGTAAAATACTGCTATCTGAAAACTTTGGAGTGCTTATGGATCAGTTTGTATTGCGAAGCGATTACCGCCCTTCCGGCGATCAGCCGGCGGCTATTGAGGGACTTGTAAACGGTGTCAACTGGGGTCTGCGGGAGCAGACTCTGCTGGGCGTTACCGGTTCCGGTAAGACCTTTACCATGGCTTCGGTCATTGAAAAATTGAACCGGCCCACACTGGTGCTTGCCCACAATAAGACACTGGCAGCCCAACTCTGCGCCGAGTTCCGGGAATTCTTTCCGGACAATGCGGTGGAGTATTTTATATCCTATTATGACTACTACCAACCCGAAGCCTATATTGCCCACACGGATACCTATATCGAAAAGGATGCTTCTGTCAACGAGGAGATCGACCGCCTGCGCCACAGCGCTACTTCTGCGCTGTTTGAGCGACGGGATGTGATCGTAGTATCCTCTGTCAGCTGCCTGTATGGACTGGGTGATCCCATTGACTATAAGAGCATGGTCATTTCTCTGCGAGTGGGTAATGAGTACCCCTTGGATGCGCTTCTGCGTAAGCTGGCAGAGATCCGTTATGAACGGAATGATCTGGACTTTTCCCGTAATAAGTTCCGGGTTCGTGGCGACACGGTGGAGGTGTATCCTGCCTACTGGTCGGGCAGAGCCATTCGTATTGAATTTTTCGGCGATGAAATCGACAGGATCTCAGAAATCAACGCCGTAACCGGTATTGCGGAGCGGTATATCGATCATGTTGCCATTTATCCCGCTTCTCACTATGTTGCATCCAAGGAAAAACTTCACAGAGCCATGCTGGAGATCCAGAGGGAGTGCGATGAGCAGGTGGCGTGGTTCCGTGCTCACGATAAGCTGATCGAAGCCCAGAGAATTGCCCAGCGGACAGCTTATGATCTGGAAATGCTGACCGAGATTGGCTTCTGCAACGGCATTGAAAACTATTCCCGTGTTATTCAAGGCCGTGCCCCCAGCACACCGCCAACAACACTTCTGGACTACTTCCCGGAAGATTTTCTTATGTTTATTGACGAGAGCCATGTGACATTGCCTCAGACCCGTGCCATGTATGCAGGTGATCGCAGCCGGAAGGATGCATTGGTGAATTACGGCTTCCGTCTGCCCTCTGCCTATGACAACCGCCCCTTAAATTTTGAGGAATTTGACAGCAAGATCAATCAAGTGATCTATGTGTCTGCCACACCTGCCGAGTACGAACGAACCCGTTCCGGTCAAATTGTGGAGCAGGTGATCCGTCCTACGGGTTTATTGGACCCCGTTGTGGAGGTACGGCCCATTGAGGGGCAGATCGATGATCTAATCGGTGAGATCAATGCCCGCACCGCTAAGGAAGAACGGGTACTGGTGACTACGCTGACCAAGAAAATGGCGGAGGATCTGACGGTTTACCTGCAGAAAGCGGGGATCAAGGTTCGCTACATGCACTCAGACATCGGTGCTATGGAGCGAATGGAGATTATTCGTGATCTGCGAATTGCGAAATTTGATGTGCTGGTTGGCATTAATTTGCTTCGTGAGGGTCTTGACCTGCCGGAGGTAAGTCTGGTTGCCATTCTGGATGCGGACAAGGAAGGATTTCTGCGCTCGGAAACAAGCTTGATCCAGACCATCGGCCGTGCGGCGAGAAACGCGGATGGCCGGGTCATTATGTATGCGGACAATATTACACCATCCATGCGGGCAGCAATGGATGAGACAGCCCGCCGCCGGGACATCCAGAATGCCTACAACGAAGCAAACGGAATCGTTCCTAAAACCATCATTAAATCGGTTCGTGACTTGATCGAGATTTCTTCTCCCACCGCAGAACGGAAGGGAAGAAGCGGTATCAAGATGACCAAGGCGGAGAAGGAAAAGGAAATTGCCCGTCTGGAAAAGCAGATGAAGGAAGCGGCCCGCATGATGGAATACGAGTACGCTGCTGTGCTCCGTGACCAAATCATTGAACTGCGGGGCAATGGTATTTAATATACGAGTCCTGGCTCTTGCAACAAAAGAGCCAGGATTTTTTGGGGTTTGCTACTGAAACGGAGCATCAAAAATTTGAACTGTTCCTGCGCCTTTTTCTGCGAAACCGCTTTTGAAGGGGAAAAGGAGGAACTAATGGAGGTGGCGCCCAACGACCAGCCCTATCTTATATCCTGACTTAGAATCGAAAGTGATTTTTCGCCCCATATACAGCTTAGTAAGGCAGGAGAACCACTATGTTGACGATCAAAGATACTATTGCAGCAGTTTTACTCTCATGGCCTATCAGCAGATCTGCCCCTGCAACCATGTGAAATTCTCGCACCGGAGAAGCTATGATCTTGGAAACGCTGCTTTGACCATTGAAGATCTTTTGAATATAAAACAATTCTGGAGAAAACAAAGGACCAGCACCAAGGTGCTGGTCCACCTTCGCCTTCTGGATAAAGAAGATATTCTGTTTCTCGTATCGTTGGTTCTTGGTGAGTTGTTATGACATTCAGGAAGAGATCCGGAAGCTCCGGCAAATCGGAAACCAAGTGACCCTGTATATACGGAAGGAGGCAGGCGATGAAGCCTGCCTTTCAGATTTGCTCACAGAAGCTGCAGATATATTTGCTCCTTACGTTGGTACCCGTGAAACGGTCTTGGCTGTGGGTTTTATGTATGGGATCCACCTGTTTTTGAGTATGCACATCGCCGGGTGGTTCCGGGATCAAGAGGTGCGGGTTACTTATGCGGGCTACTGCCTGATACCCTATTTGGTTGAGTAGTTTATCATTATATGCCATTCTGCGCGGCAAGAAATACGGGATGGTATTGCACCATGGCTGACGGCCTGTGCTGTAACACCCAGCTGCTCTGCCAGAGCATCCTGCGTCAGCCCCAGCCGCTTCCGGTTTTCCATAATTCTCTTTCCGATAGTCTGTTCCATGTGGATTCCTCCTTTTGCGTTCTAACCATATCATGCCATAAAAAGCAGAAAGAAGCTATCAATCATTCGTTAATTTTCAGAAATTGTAAAACCAACAGCCGGTTGATTGCCGCTCAACAGTTAGTTGAGCGGTATTTTTCTTGCATTTGGGGCATCTTTGCGGTATGATATATTGGCAACAGGAGGGGATGAAAATGGAACTTCGAATCAAGCAGCGGGTATTTTCCTGGACGGACACCTACGATGTGTATGATGAAAACGGCGAACCGCGATATTATGTGGAAGCGGAGTTTTTTACCTTTGGGCATCAGATCCATGTGTATGATAAGCGCAGCGGACAGGAGGTAGGCTCTATCCACCAGAAGCTGTTTACCTTTCTGCCCCAGTTTGAGATCGTCATCGGCGGAAGAACAGTAGGTACGATCTGCAAAGAGTTTTCATTCTTTGTGCCCCATTACCATGTGGATTTTCGCGGCTGGGATGTGGACGGTGATCTCATGGGCTGGGATTATGAAGCTCGGGCAAACGGCAGAACTGTGCTGACGGTGTCTAAGGAATTGTTCCACTGGGGAGATACCTATGTGTTGAAATATCAAAATCCGGCGGATGAGATCCCCGGGCTGCTTCTGGTGCTTGCCATTGACGCGGTCAACTGCAGTAAAAATAAATAGGAGAAGAATATGGAGAAAATTACCAGCTTTACCATTGATCATATCAAACTACAGCCGGGATTTTATGTGTCCCGTAAGGATAAGATTGGAACGGAAACAGTTACCACTTTTGATCTGCGGCTGACCAGTCCCAACGAAGAGCCGGTGATGAATACGGCAGAGGTGCATACCATAGAACATCTTGCGGCAACCTATCTGCGCAATGAACCGAAGTGGAAGGGAAAAGTGCTGTATTTTGGCCCAATGGGCTGCCGCACGGGCTTTTATCTGCTGCTGGCAGGTAATTTGGAGTCGGAAGATGTACTTCCGTTGGTGCGGGATTGCTTCCGCTTCATCGCGGAATTTGCAGGGGAAGTGCCCGGTTCCAGCGCCAAGGACTGCGGCAATTACTTGGATATGAATTTGCCTATGGCAAACCATTGGGGCAGACGGTACGCGTCGCTTCTGGAAACGATTGGTCCGGATCGGCTGAAATATCCGGAATGAGGAGGAAACCATGAAACTGGGAATTATTGGTGCCATGGCAGTGGAGATCGCCACATTGAAAGAGAATATGGTGGACATGAAGCAGACCGAGCGCACCGGAATGGTATTTTATGAAGGTAAGCTACAAGGCGTGGACGCAGTTGTGGTTCAGAGCGGTATCGGCAAGGTCAATGCGGCTGTTTGCACCCAGATCCTGTGCGACTGCTTTGGTGTGACCCATGTAGTCAATACGGGAATTGCCGGCTCTTTGCTGGCGGAACTGGATATCGGCGATCTGGTCATCAGCCGGGATGCCATTCATCATGATTTTGACCTGCATTTCTGGGGTAGACCCATCGGGCAGGTACCGGGCTTTGATGTAATCGCATTTCCCGCGGATGAGAAGATGATACAGATCGCTTTTGCTGCAGCAGAAGAAGTGAATCCCGGCCATACCCGGATCGGCAGAGTGGCCAGCGGCGACCAATTTATCTGCAGCAAAGAGCAGAAGGAAAAGATCATTGCCGATACCAAAGGTATCTGCGCGGAGATGGAGGGCGCATCCATTGCCCATACCGCTTACCGCAACGGCGTTCCTTTTGTGATTATCCGTGCCATTTCCGACAAGGCAGATGACAGTGCGGAAATGGATTATCCCGCCTTTGAGGCTATTGCCGCCCGGCGCTGTGCCCAGGTGACCATGGCTATGGCAAAAAATATGGCAAGCAATCTCTAAAGACAGCGCCACCCCGACCAAACGGCCGGGGTGCTTTCTTGTTGACTTTTCCCAGCGGGGGAGTATAATAAAACCGTTTCAAACGAAACGAAAGGAAGTACGCAGATGGATGACCGGAAAAATGCCCTGACGGAAGGGCCTATATGGAAAAAGATGCTTCTGTTTGCACTGCCGGTGTTTCTGGGCAATGTATTTCAGCAGTTTTATAATGCTTTCGATTCCTGGTGCGTCGGCAATTTTATTGGTGATGATGCGCTGGCTGCGGTAAGCTCCTCCGGCAGCCTGATCTTTATGATGATCGGCTTTTTTAACGGTACTGCTATGGGTGCCGGTGTGGTGATTGCCCGGGATTACGGTGCCAAGCGGTATGATACCATGCGCAAAGCAATTCACACCAATGTGGCCTTCGGACTTTGCGCCGGTATTTTGCTGACGGTTTTGGGCGTGGCCTTTACACCGACGATCCTTCAGTGGATGGGAACTCCCGGTGATGTGTTTCCTCAGTCTGTTTCCTATTTCCGTTATTACTTCTGCGGTGCCGTTTTTACGGTCATGTACAACATTTTTGTAGGCATCCTTCATGCGGTTGGCGACAGCAAGCATCCGCTTTATTATCTGATCATCTCCTCCGGTATCAATGTGGTGCTGGATCTGCTGTTTGTGGCGGTGCTCAAGATGGGAGTAGGCGCGGCTGCGGTGGCAACGACAATTTCACAAGGCGTCAGCGCCCTGTTGTGCGCCATTCGCCTGATGCGTGTGGATGCGCCCTATCGGATGCGATTGAAGGAGATCCGCTTCCATTGGGACAGCATGAAGAGTATTTTGCAGTACGGTTTACCCTCCGGTGTGCAGAATTCTGTCATCGCCTTGGCCAATGTGGTGGTGCAGACCAATATCAACAGCTTCGGCAAGGAAGCTATGGCGGGCTGCGGATCCTATTCCAAGATTGAAGGTTTTGCGTTCCTGCCCATCACTTGCTTCACACAGGCACTTTCCACTTTTGTGGGGCAGAATCTGGGTGCAGGGAAGCACGACCGGGTGAAAAAAGGTGTTGTTTTTGGGATCCTTTGCTCTTGCCTGATGGCAGAGGGTATTGGTGTGCTGTCGTGGCTGTTTGCCCCGCAGCTGATCGGCATATTCAACGAAGAACCTGCGGTGATCGATTTTGGTGTGCGCCATATGCGTACCATCTGTCTATTCTATTTTTTGCTGGCGTTTTCCCACTGTATTGCCGGCATTCTGCGCGGCGCAGGCAAGGCAACGGTGCCTATGATCACCATGCTTGCCTGCTGGTGCGTAATCCGTGTCAGCTATATTACGGTGACTGTCAGCTTTGTGCCGCAGCTTGAAACCGTGTCCTGGGCATATCCAATCACTTGGACTTGCAGCTCCATCGTGTTTTTAATCTATTTCCTGAAAGCGGATTGGATCCATAATTTTGACCGGCTGGAACAGAAAAAAGCATGACGTAAACGGGAAGCGTTGCTTCCTGTTTTTTGGTTATTTGTTGGGGTTTCCAGTGAAAAAGGGGGTTGGATTGACATTTTTGTCTATTTGCGTTATAATACGGCGGTAAAAAACAGAAAACAAAACCAAAGAGGTTTATTTATGAAAGGTTTTTTGAGAGTATGGGCGGTTATACTGTGCATTTGCGCAGTGCTTGTTTTGGTCGGCTGTGAACAACCGCCGGTAGACACCACCGTTACGGTACCTACGACGGCTGCGCCTACAGAGCCGCCCCTGTCACCCCGGGAAAAGTATGATCTTGCTCTGGATAATCTGGGGCAGGAGGCAAACTGGATCCTGGATTATACGCTGGAGGAGCAGCGCGGCGTCGGCACGGATACATATACGAAAAAGGTAGTAGGAAAGGCATCTTTCAGCAAGCTTTATCAAAAGGATATGGTAGCTGTGATAGAGGAACAATTAACCTACGGCAGCTACACCAGCGACTACACGGAAGTTTATTGTGAGAGCATGGCTTTTTCGAAGATCAAGGAAAGCTATTTTAAGTCAGAGATGGAACCGGAAGCATTTGTACAGCGCCAGATTCCGGCGGTGCTGATTGACAGCGCACTGTATAAAACCATTGCGGAAACGGTAGGAGAAACCAGCACGGTGATCTACTTCGGTAGCGCAACTGCTGTAGAGAATTGGGCAGGAAACGCCGATGCGAAGATTGTCAGCGCTTCCGGAAGTGCGATACTGGACAGCAGCGGCGCGCTAAAGGAAACGACCTGCCAAATTACATACAGCGTAGGTGCTGTGCAGTATACGGTCAGAGCAGCTGTTCGTATCACGACTCCGCCTGCGCTGGATCTGAGCGGAACCCATCAGGAGCACATTAAGGGAAGCACCAGAATCAAAGATCTGGATGTGCCTAAAATGCTGCTGCAGATGGTGGGCGATGTATATGCCGCCGGCAAGATGCAATGCGATGCGGTGGAATCCATCTATAGCGAAGCCGTTCCTCTGGCTTACAGCCAGAATAGCTTGATCAATCTAACCGGCCATGGTGGAGAATTAACAGCCCGAGCGGAATATAGGATCCAGTTGTCGGATTACCGGGGTGATGTTTCCAGCAGCACGCAGATGGATTCCTTTGAAAACGGCGTGTTCACATCGACGGTAAACGGAGGCAAACCCCAGACGAATCCCGCTGTGACCGCACAGCAGATGCGCAGCTACTGTGAGGATGCAATACTGTCCGCTCTGGCTGCGCCAAAATACTTAAAGGATGCGTCCTTGAAGGTTAGTAAGGACAGTTACCGGATAGAGATCGACGGAAACTATGATTTTGTGATGGATATGATGGAAAACATCACACAGTTCCTGCAGGTAGACCTGGATGCCAAGGCAACGCTGAAGAAAACGGCGTCTGCAGGTGGCTATCTGGTCATCGATCGGGAAACCGGACTGCCCACGGCCATGGGGCTGCATGTGGAGCGCCAGCATACCATCGATACGGTGACTTACAAGCTGAATTACCGGTTGGATCAAACTATGAAGCTTTCAGATTATGAATAAGTTAAACCCGGCTGCAACGCAGCCGGGTCCATTTATTTGCTTGCTTGCCTGATAGACAGGCTGATGCGGTGGCGCTGCTCATCTACGGAAAGCACCACAACCTTTACAACATCGCCAACCTTCAATACTTCGCTGGGGTGGCGCAGACGGCGGTTGCAGACCTCGGAAATGTGCACAAGGCCGTCCTGATGGACGCCAATATCCACGAAAACGCCGAAATCGATGACATTGCGCACCGTTCCGGTCAGCTCCATGCCGGGCTTTAAGTCCTTTATCTCCAGCACATCCTTTCGCAGGATGGGAGCGGGCAGCTCGTCACGGGGGTCTCTGCCGGGCTTGGAAAGCTCTTTTGCAATATCAATCAGAGTAAGTTCGCCCACACTGCATTCCACGGCTGCCCTGGCAGTACCGTAGCTTTCCAGCAACGCTGGAAGCTGGGAAAGATCATTGCCCAGCAGCTTCAGCAGCGCTTTAGCGGAGGCATAAGATTCCGGATGGACACCCGTATTGTCCAAAATCTCCTTGCTTTCCGGCACACGAAGGAAGCCGGCGCATTGCTCAAAGGCCTTGGGTCCAAGCTTGGGTACTTTTTTCAGCTGAGTACGGCTGCTGAAGGGACCATTCTCCTCTCGATAAGCTACGATGTTCTTTGCAGTAGTAGCATTGAGACCGGAAACCTGCTGTAAAAGGCTGCGGGATGCGGTATTTACATCCACGCCCACAGCGTTTACGCAATCTTCCACCACGCCGCTCAGCGCACTGTCCAGCTCCTTCTGGGGGCAGTCGTGCTGGTATTGGCCTACGCCGATGGCTTTTGGATCGATCTTGACCAGCTCAGCCAGAGGATCCTGCAGGCGGCGGGCGATGGAAACGGCGGAACGCAGATTCACATCGTATTCCGGAAATTCCTCTGCTGCCAGCGGAGAGGCGGAGTATACCGAAGCGCCGGCTTCGTTGACGATCATATAGTTTGCGTCCGGGAAACTGTGGAGCATTTCCACAGCCATGGCTTCGGTCTCCCGTGAGGCAGTGCCGTTGCCGATGGCAATATGCTGCACGGCGTGTTTGCGCATCAAGCCGGACAGGGCTGTGATGGCCTCCTGCTTTTTTTTCTCGCTGAAGGTGGGGTAGACAACAGAGGTGGCAAGCACCTTGCCGGTGGGGTCAACAACAGCCACCTTGCAACCGTTTCGGTAACCGGGGTCCAGACCCATGGTAACAAACCCTTTTACCGGCGGCTGCATCAGCAGAGGCTTCAAATTCAGAGCAAAATTGTGAATAGCGCCGCTGTAGGCCTTTTCGGAAAGGTCACTGCGGATCTCCCGTTGGATGGAGGGGAAGATCAGCCGCTCATAGGCATCTTCTGCGGCAGCACGGACGAATGCGGAAACATTAGCAGTGGGTTTCAACGCGGCGCGGCAGACGAGGGCTGCACCCTCATTGCCGGGCAGAGCAATGGAAACCTTCAAAAATTCTTCCTTTTCACCCCGATTGATGGCCAAAATCTGGTGATCCATCAGCCGGGAAACGGGGGTGCTGAAATCGTAATAGAGCCGGTAAACGCTGTCTTTCTCCGGATCTTCGGCGTGGCAGACAAGGACAGCTTTCCGATTCATCAGCTCCCGCAGATTCTTGCGGATGGCAGCATCATCGCTCAAGTCCTCAGCAATGATGTCGGATGCGCCCGCAAGTGCATCCTCTACTGTTTCTACGCCTTTTTCGGGATCAACATAGGCGGCAGCCAAAACAGCGGGATCTTGCCCATCCTGTGCGAAGATCGCAGTGGCAAGGGGCTCCAGACCCTTTTCCCTGGCGATGGATCCCCGGGTACGGCGCTTTTGCTTATAGGGGCGGTAAAGATCCTCGACTTCTGCAAGGGTGGCAGCGCTGTCGATGGCGGCGGACAGTTCTTCCGTCAGCTTGCCTTGGTTTTCAATGGAATTTTTGACCTCGTCCCGGCGCTGCTGCAGATTCCGCAGGTAGGTCAGGCGGGTTTCCAGCGTACGCAGGGTGGTATCGTTCATAGCACCGTGCATTTCTTTGCGGTAACGGGCGATAAAGGGAATGGTGTTGCCCTCGTCCATCAGGGAAATGACGTTTTCTACATATTCCAGTTTCTGTCTCAATTCTTGGGACAATATCTCAGCAATTGAAAGCATAGGATTCTCCTTTGTTTGATTAAGGAAACTATCATACCACAGTTTTCTTGAAAAAGGAAGAAAAATCCGCCCCGTATCTGAGGCGGATTTTGTGTATGTACAGTTACAGATCAAGCTTCAGATCGTTTTCCTTGATCCAGCCCCACTTGCGCAGGATGGCGCAGAAGATCCAACTGAGGATCGCGGGCAGAACAAAGCAGATCAGCGCAAGTCCAATCCAGTCTGTTGCGGTGATGGCAGCCTTCGTGCCCGCGGCAACATCATTGACCCAGCCTGTATATACACCGATCTGACCCACGAGACCGCAGGTTCCCATACCGGAGGAGACGGGTGCGCCGTTCATTTCCAGCTTAAAAAGGCAGGTGGCGATGGGACCGGTGATCATGGATGCCAGTGTTGGGGGAATCCAAATGCGGGGATTTTTCACGATGTTGGGCATTTGCAGCATACTGGTGCCGATGCCTTGTGCTACCAGACCGCCCCAGCGGTTTTCCTTAAAGCTCATGACAGCGAAGCCAACCATCTGGGCGCAGCAGCCGGCAACGGCAGCACCGCCGGCAAGGCCGGTCAGGCTCAATGCGGCGCAGATCGCGGCAGAGGAGATGGGAAGTGTCAGCGCGATGCCAATAATGGCAGACACCAGAATGCCCATGATGAAGGGTTGCTGATTGGTGGCCCACTTGACGGCGTCACCCACAGCGCTGGCCGCAGCACCGATGGGGGCGGCAATCAGGCAGGATAAACCTACGCCCACTAGAATGGTTACGATGGGGGTCACCAGAATGTCGATCTTGGTTTCCTTGGATACCAGCTTGCCACATTCGCAGGCAATGATGGCGACTACATAGACAGCCAATGGTCCGCCTGCACCGCCAATGGCATTGGCAGCGAAGCCAACTGGAATCAGGGAAAACAGCACCATGCCCGGGGCCTGGAGGGCGGAGCCGATGGCAACGGCAATGCCGGGACCAACCATGGCGGAAGCCAAACCGCCCAGAGTATAGGTTACCTGTCCCTCACCTTTGCCGAGGGTGACGATGATCTCGTTGAGAAAATTGATGTGGAACTGCTGACCAATGGTGTTGAGGATGGTGCCCACCAGCAATGTGCAGAACAGGCCCTGAGCCATAGCACCCAGTGCGTCAATGCCGTAGCGTTTGCCGGAGAACACGATGTTTTTGCGTTTGAGAAATTCGCGGATTTTGCTCATTGTTTGTTTCACTCTCTTTCAGTAGAATCACGTCTGCTGAAAAAGCGTGCGCCAGATATTTTCGTCTGACCCTAGACGGTTCAAAGCAGCTATGGCGGTGTATCCTTGCTTTTTACCGCGGAGCTGCTCAATCGCCTTCGGTGCGGACCTGCAGGGCACAGCCTCTATGCCCGCAAGCCTTAGCCCGTTCTTCACAGATCGGAAACAGTGAATTTATTATAGCCATTGGAAAGGGGATTGTCAATATATACCACTGTATGTAAAAGTTCCCGCAGAGACTTCTGCGGGAACTTTGTTAGGATGTTTTCTTTTCGTATTTACCCTTACGGTTTTTATATTTGGGATAGTATACGGCAAAGGTGATTCCAATGAAGATCAAAAGACATACGAGACTGATTTTCCAACCCAGAGAAAAGGCTTTGTTTTCGTAGCGGAATGCGACAGTGTGTTCACCTTCTGTAAGCATAACACCAACCATAGCACCACCAACGGTGATTACCTCTGCCTTCTTGCCATCTACAGTTGCTGTCCAATTGCCGTCCTGGGGAATGGAAGTGTACAGCAGGCCGTCCCGGTTGCAGAAAACGGTTCCTTCGATATAGGTGTTGCGGAACTCCGTCAGCTTCAGTGTAGAGGCATTGAGAATGTCGTATCCTTGCCGGAATACATCTTCGTTCACGGTGGCTGCTCGAATGTTCATATTGCCATGTTCATTTGCCTTGCAGGAGACCTGAATCTCCACCACATCTCCGGGCACAACATTGCAGACTGAAACGGTCTGAGGAAGGGTGATGCTTTCACTAAACAGCTGCACTCCGTTTTTCCATACGGAATAGCTGTTTTTTGCACTCATATCAATATCCAGACACAGCAATCCACTCTGCTGAAGATTGTAGGTGTATTTGATGGTACCACCCGAAGCACTTGCAGAGTAAGAAGCGGAGCCGGAAGGATGACGGGAATTGAACTCGATGTTTGTTCCGTCAATTGTGGTGTACCTTCCAAGTACGGATTGGAAAACCTTATCCGTAATACCGGTGGCAGCGGTAAACAGTCTGTTTTGGAATGAAAATGCACCGGTGGTATCAACTTTGAATTCCAGTTTTTCCAGTCTGGATTCGGTTAAGAAGCCCAGAGGCAAATAGGCGTTGTTTTCCTGTAAATATACATTTCCGTAGTGGTGTATGGTGTCGAAATAGGCATTTTCTTCTACCAGTCCATCCCGTTCAATCATATATTTCAGGGCGAAGAATAGGTTTGCAACAGGAGAACCGTCTTCAAAGCAGTATCTGTTATAGGTGTTCCTTGCGCTCATGCCCAGCGCTTTTGCAAACTCTGTAACGCTGACATTTGCGGAGCTGGTGAATGTGGTAAGACCATTATAGCCGTTCAATGCACCGTCGTTCAGTGTTTGGCTGTGGGTGACTTCGGCCCGGTAGAATAGGTTGTCGTCCTCTCGTTCCTTCATATAACGGATCATAGATGCAGCATATTCTGTTCCTTTGGGATAGTTACCAATATAGGTACAGGGGAAGTTAACGCCGAAGTTTACCACATTCAGGATCAACTCCATGGCCATAACAGCTGCCAGCACGATTTTGGCATTATGTCTGCGGGTGCGGCGGCCGACGCAGAATTTGCGAAGTTGCTCTTTTTTCGCGCCTTTCGGAATCGGCGTATGCCACTTGGCATACAGATGGGTTGCAAAATACAGCAGGAAAAATACCGCGTTGTAAGCGATGAATACCGGCTTTTGCAGATCCTCAGAGCAGAGTATGATTCTGGCGGTCAGAATGCCTGCTGCTATGATCTGCCAAAGCTTAAATCTGCGGTGAAGCAGGAAGGCACGATATGCCATATACAGCATCACGAAGCTAAAAAGGAAGCTGAAGCGGTAGGGGATCATGTTGGTGAAGTGGAAGCCGTGCCAGATATAGTCCAGCTGCCGAATAATAAAGCTGAGCATAAAGAAGATCAGCAAAAATACGCAACACAGCTTGTCCCGCAGTTTCACATGGTGGGTGGTAAGGAACAAAAATGCCAGAATGATAGTGCCGACACCGCAGTAAAGATTAGGAAGCCCCTCTTTGAAGGAGGGAACAAGGCCACCGTTCATATTTCCCGCTACCTGCCGCATTCCCGCAAGCAGTGGAGGAATGGATGCCCATACCGCGTCAAACCAAAGAGAGAGCAATCCGCCTTCCCCGGCTTCCTTGGCGGCCTTGTAGGCGCTCCAGGCAGCTCTTGCGGCGGTGACAGCTTCACCGGAAACAATGTTGACAGAAAAGTTTTCCGGGAAGGAATTGACACTGGACTGGGTGGTCTGCAGTGCAGCCAGCGCGGGCAATTCCAGAATGGCGGTCATGCCGATGGCGAGGATGGAAAACAGAGCGATGCGGCAAAGATCCGCCCAGAATCTTCCAAAGCTTTTGCAGCGGCAGATCTGGTAACAGATAAACAGAAGCAGGACAAAAATGCAGGTAAAGAAACCAATATAATAATTGGAGAAAACAGAAAGGAACAGCGTTACAGTATAAAGGACAAATTTCTTATCCCTGAGCAGCTGTACCGTACCTAGGGCAACGAGAGGAAGCAGTGCGAAGGTATCCAGCCACATAATGTTCCACTGGTAGGCAAGTGCCCATGCACTCATTCCGTAAAAACAACCGAAAAGGGTGATGGAAAGATCATCTCTGCGGAACATCTTTTTCAGGAACAGCGCAAAGAACAAGCTGGCAAGGCCTAGCTTGATGGGGACAAGGAGGGAGAAGAAGGGGAGCATCCAGTTTTCCGGAACGAGAACCGTCAGCAGGTTCAGAGGGGAAGCCAGATAATAGGAGATCAGTCCCAGATAGTCCATGCCCATACCCACACTCCAGGTATAAAGCAGGGAATCTCCGCTGCGCAGCGCCTCCCGGAATGCTTTGAAGAAGGGATAGTACTGGTGATACATATCCGAGTAAAGCATGGAATATTGACCGAAGGGCGTATAACCGCCGATCATCATTAAAACCACAATCCCAAGTACCGGAAAGGCAAATGAGAGGGCAAGATAGTTCCATTTTCCGTTTTTCAGCTTTGGTAATTGCATGGCATTCTCCCCAAATCGTAAAGATATTCGCCGTAAAATACAGTATATATAATATTATCACAGAAATCTAACAGGGTAAAGGGAAAAACAGGAATATTTATGAAAAATTAAAGGTTAAAAAACCACTCTGCCCTCAGGCAGAGTGGAATGATCAAATATCGTTTTACGGGTCGTCCAGATCGCTGTCGTCATCTTCCATTCCGGCGGTCATGATCTCGCCCACCCGGACACGGCGGCGAAGCTTCATTTCCTCTACCTGAGCGTGAAGAAGCTCTTTGACTTCTATGGGATTTTTGATGTTTTTCATAACGATAGTGGGAGTTGTCTTGTCAGAAGAAGTAACGGTGACTGTGCCGACACCAAACAATCTTTGCCACATACTGCGGCTGGAGGAAATGTCCCGAACGCGGTACAGCAGCACCTCTTCGTCCCGAATGCTCCAGAAACCGATGGATAAGAAGAGCCGGTCTTCGGAAATGGCATAGCGGGTGAAACTCAGGGGCATGCCAAGAAAACGTTTCCTGTCTTTCCAGATATATCGGTTTGCCATAGAATACACCTCCTATATTATATATTTATATTGTATCCACTGGCAGGTGTATTGTCAATGGTGTGCTTACAGAATCAGACAGATTAGGCCCGTTGCACCCTCGTTGACGATCCGTGTGAGGCTTCCGCGGAATTTGGACCGGACATCCTCCGGCATGCCGATGACCTTGGCAGTCAAGCCCTCCCGGATCAGCTCATACACGGATTTGCCGAAAATGTTGCTTTCCCAAAGCTTGTCGGGATCTTCTCCGGTCAGATAAGTGATCAGATCCTGGGATTGCTTCTCGCCGCCCACCATGGGGCTGATTTCCGTGTCGATGTCCACGCGGATCATATGGATCGAGGGAGCGCCTGCTTTCAGTTTCACACCGAAGGCGCCGTTTTTCCGCAGCAGTTCCGGTGCTTCCAGTGTCATTTCTCCGGCAGTGGGCATGACGATGCCGTAACCGGTGGCCTTGACGGAGGAAAGGGCATCAGAGATCTGGTCGTACTCCTGCTTGATGGCGGAAAGTTCTGTCAGAAGCTTCAAAAGCTGTGCGTCTGTCTGAATGGAGATCCCTGCCTTGGTACTAAGGATCTCATAAAACAGTTTTTCGGGGAAACTCAAAGCGCAGGAGACGGTTCCCGTGGCAAGGTCAATATCCCGGATGGAAAAATCCAGAACTTGCTCCAGATCCTTCAGCTGTGCCAGTGTGGTCTGGGCTTGCCCCAGCGCGCTGATTTCCTGCGCCCGCTGCAGAAGGGCTTCGTAAAGCGCGGACTTTACGGGGTGGTCATTTTCCAAAGCGTCTACCCAGCGGGGGAGGTATACCCGCAGCTCCTGCATGGGGAAGGCATACAGAAGATCCCGGAGAAGTTCTGCAATATCTTCAACGGTCATGGCCTGACAGTCGGCAACAGCGGCTTCCACGCCATATTGCTGCAAGATCTCATTCTTGACTGCCTTGGCGTTCTCACTGCCGGGAAGTCTGGAATTGACGATGACAAGGAAAGGCTTCCCTGTTGCTTTCATATCAAGGATTGCCCGCTTTTCGGCTTCTATGTAATCCGAACGGGGGATGTCTGTGATACTGCCGTCTGTGGTGACCACAAGACCGATGGTGCAATGCTCATCCATAACCTTTTTTGTGCCAAGCTCAGCAGCCTGCGTCATAGGGATCTCATGATCGTACCACGGGGTAGTCACCATTCTCGGCACCCCGTCTTCCTCAGCTCCTACAGCGCCCGGAATCATATAGCCCACGGAATCAATCATTCGCACCCGCAGTCGGGCTTTTCCGCCAGGGGAGATCTCCACCGCCTCTTCCGGTATGAATTTCGGCTCCGAGGTCATAATGGTCTTTCCAGAGCCGCTCTGGGGCAGTTCATCCCGGGCCCGTTCCTTGCGGTAGGGATCATCAATACCGGGGATCACAAGTTCTTCCATGATCCGCTTGATCATGGTGGACTTACCGGTGCGAACGGGGCCTACAACGCCGACATAAATGTTGCCGCCTGTGCGGACAGCCAATCTTTCATAAATATTATCCATAGCCAGCCTCCTCATCCGGCAGGAGAAAGGCTCCTGCCATGGTCTACAAAAGAGTATGTCCGGTTTGGACAAAATAGAACTTGGCAGCCCTTTTTGCTGCTGAGAAAATTCTGCGAAATGACTGAAATTTGCTCTGGATTTTTATAAATTTTTCTGAAAAAGTTCTTGACAAAAAGCCGTATAGGTGATATCATAATCGGGCGCGTGTAGGGACATTCTGCGCGTGCACTGCGATGATGCGGGAGATTGCGTCTAAACAACGGTAACTTCCGCGGAGTATGTCCGGTCATCGGGCGGCTGAACTGCTTCTGTAAGCGGCGCGCGTATATCGCTGCGGCAGGGGAATGGGTCGGCCTTGCGTCGGCCATTTTTCTTGGCACAGAATGATACGCACGGCGGCGCGGACAGAGAAGTTCGACCGTACCCAGACATCAAGCAAACTGAGTACGTTACATTCAAGGAGGAAACAAACAATGGCAAACCAGGAAATGATCCGCATCCGGCTGAAGGCTTATGATCATCAGCTGATCGACTCCAGCGCGGCAAAGATCGTGGAGACTGCTAAGCGCAACGGCGCATCTGTCTCCGGCCCCATCCCCCTGCCCACCAAGAAGGAAGTCGTCACCATCCTTCGCGCTGTTCACAAGTACAAGGACAGCCGTGAGCAGTTCGAGCGCAGAACCCACAAGAGACTGATCGATATCCTCAACCCCAACCAGAAGACCGTTGAGGCTCTGATGAGCCTGGATCTGCCCGCTGGCGTTGAGAT
>JAFQUA010000024.1 GCA_017408725.1 Oscillospiraceae bacterium | reverse complement strand
TGGGAGATCATGACGAAGATCCTGGGTATCTTTGAAAGCGCTGGCGCTGAGCTGTACTGCGTGGAATTAACGGCTCCGCTGGATGTGAGGTTCAAGCGGAATGTCACAGAAAACAGGCTGAAAAATAAGGCATCGAAAAGAAACATTGCTTCTTCCAACGAACGGGTGATTCAGCATACGAAAAACCATCGGTTTGTAAGCCGTGATGGTGAAGTCCCGATCAGCAACTTCATGAGAATCGATAATTCCAATATCGAACCGGATGTTGTTGCGAAAATGATTAAAGATAAGTTTGATTTGTAAGAATCGGTTGATTTCTATGTGGCTCTTTTGCTTTGACAGGTAGCGGAACTGTGCTATAATGCGGTTAGACATACTTGAATTTGACGGAGGATACCTTGATGATTGGAAGAATTGTAAAGGTAATTGTTGACAGGCCATTGGGATCATTCCACCCCAAGCATAAGGATATCTATTATTCCGTTAACTATGGATATGTTCCCGGTATCATTGCCCCGGATGGCGAGGAACAGGACGTCTACATTCTGGGCGTAAATGAGCCTATAAGAGAGTTTACCGGCAGGATCATTGCAGTCATCCACAGACTTGACGATGTGGAAGAAAAATGGGTCGTGGCTCCCGAAAATACAAGTTTTACAAAGGAAGAAATCAGCGCGCAAGTTGCTTTTCAGGAACAGTTTTTCCAAACGGAAATTATTACGGAGCAGAGCCCTTTGGAAATCCGTTTGGCTGTTGCAAAGGATAAAAAGCAGATTTTGAAATATGATCGGCACATTCACTACAATAAGGTTGGCGAATGCATCTACAATGGCTTAGTGGATGTGCTGTGCGACGGTAAAAAAATCGTAGGCATTCTGCGCTGGAATCTGTTCTGGCAGTCCATCCCGTTTCTGGACCTGATCTATATCGATGAAGCTTACCGGGGACAGGGCTGGGGCAGTAAGATGATGGCGGACTGGGAAGATTCCATGAATGCTATGGGTTATTCCTATGTGATGCTCTCCACCCAGGAGGATGAAACCGCCAAATATTTCTATGAAAAACTGGGCTATCATCGTATCGGTGCATTTCTGCCCCCAGAGCAGAACGCAGATGAGATCATGTATCTGAAGGAGCTTGCAAAATGATTATTCTTATTGCCGGCGCGTCCCACACCGGAAAGACGGTGCTGGCGCAGCGCCTTTTGGAAAAATATCACTATCCGTACCTGTCAATTGACCATCTGAAAATGGGCCTGATCCGCAGCGGACAGACAACCCTGACACCCATGGACGATGATAAACTCACCGACTATCTCTGGCCCATCGTCCGGGAAATGGTCAAGACTGCCATTGAAAATGGTCAGAATCTGATCGTGGAGGGTTGCTACATCCCCTTCGACTGGGAAAAGGATTTTGCACCGGAATATCGGAAGCACATTCGCTACCGCTGTCTGATCATGTCCCGGGATTACATCGAAAACCATTTTGATGACATCCGAAATCACGGCAGCGCCATCGAGCAACGGTTAGACGATAGTGGTCTGAGCAAAGACGGCTTGATCCATGACAACGAGAATGCCCTGCGGCTGTGCAAGGAAAAAAGATGCGACTATATCCTACTGGATGATTCGTATAGCATTGAGTTGGAGGATATTGTGAAATGACTTCAGTTCGTGAAGCAAAATATGAAGATATGGCTCTCGCCGCAGATATTATGGTCACATCCTTCCGCACAGCCTTTGCAGCTTTTGTATCCCCGAAAACTATGGATGCCTGCGCGAACCCGGAGAACTGCCGTGCTATGCTGGAACACATTTATCAGGAAGGAAAGATGCACTTTCTGATGGGTGGTGACCAGGGCTTCCTATGTTGGCAAGAAACTGAGGAAGGCGCAGAAATTGTGGCAATCCACTCTCTGCCTGAAAGCTGGGGAACAGGTCTTGGTCATGCCATGCTGACGGAAGCACTGAAGCAGATCGGTAACCGCCCAGTACATCTCTGGGCATTCAAAGGGAACACCCGCGCCCGCCGGTTCTATGAAAAGCACGGCTTCCATTGGGATGGCAGCGAGCGTGTCAGTGAATTCGACGGTGCATTGGAAGTAAGGTATGTGAAATCCTCAAAAATCCGGCTCGTGTCTTTTTCAGAAGAATACTATCAAGCCGTCTGCGACTTCCTGATTACCCTAAATCGGGAGAAGAAGCACATAAACTGGAACTGGGCACGATGGGAGTGGATGTATGCACATCCCTATTGCGACAGGGAGAAGCTGAATACCATCAGCCTTTGGCTGGATGGAGATTCAGTTGTGGGCGCAGCCATTTATGATCTGTTCCACGGCGAAGCCTTTTGCGGTGTGCTGGACGGATATGACCACCTATTGCCGGAGATTCTGGACTATGCCTATGCCAATCTGAAAGATGAAAACGGTCTGGGCATTGCTGTCCGGGATGATTATTTTTCCACACAGGAGCAGCTTGCCCGGATCGGTTATCATAAAACGGAACAGACAGAGCCGATCCTGTGCCGCAACCTAAATAAGCTGCTGGACTACGAACTTCCTGCTGAGTTTTCCATTAGGGAGATCCGCTTCCCGGAGGATAATCTGGCCTATCAGACGGTAATTTGGAAAGGCTTTGGACATGAGGGTGATCCGGCGGAGCTGGAGAAAATGTTGGCAAATAAAATCCTGCCGCCCAACCGCAAAAGCGAACTGTGCCTTGCGGTAGTGGATGAACAGGGTGAATTTGCTGCCCACTGCACGTGCTGGTATGACGAGCGGACGGATTATGCCTATGTGGAGCCTGTCTGCACCACCCCCAAATACCGGGGAATGGGTCTTGGAAAAGCGGTAGTTCTGGAAGCCTTGCGCCGCTGCAACGCTTTGGGTGCACAGCATGCTTTCGTGATCTCTGATCAAGCGTTTTACAAGAAACTAGGCTTCATGCCTCATTCACAATACATCTTTTTCAAGAAAATCTAAGGAGTGCGTTATGGAAATTTGGGATGCCTATTATCCTGACGGCACCCTCGCTGGCTGTAATTTGGTTCGAGGTAGGCCAATTCCGGATGGACTGTACCATCTGGTCAGCGAGATATTAGTCCGGCACATAGACGGTGATTATCTGCTGATGCAGCGGGATCCCCGGAAGCCAAACTACGGCGGATTTTTTGAAGCCACCGCTGGCGGCTCCGCCCTAAAAGGCGAAGATGCTTATTGCTGCGCCAAACGGGAACTGCACGAGGAAACCGGCATCGATACAGGCACACTCACAAATATTGGACGATTCGTATCCCATGATACGATCTACGAAAACTTCCTCTGTGTCACCGAC
>JAFQUA010000023.1 GCA_017408725.1 Oscillospiraceae bacterium | reverse complement strand
ACGAAACTGGTCAGTCTGCCCAGTGGGAGAACCAGGATGACGGCATTCTTCCCTTCGGTATGTAGCTACTTCGCCGGATCTTCTGCTTTGCGCTAGACTTTCAAAAACTTCACAGTATACAGGAAAAAGCCCTGTGTTGCTGTTTGTTTGCCTGTTCTTTTCCTTGCCAAAACCATCGCATTATGATAGAATGGCGCAAGTGATTTGCCAAGGAGAAGTATCATGCTTACAAGCGATGCCATCTATTCATCCCAGGATATCCGGCTCTATTCGGACGAACTCATATCCGTAAGGTCCAGCGAGGATAACGAAACCTACTGGTTTTCTAAGAGAGGATTGCCCTGGGCATCTCGTGAAAACAGCAGTTTTCTCCGGCATAGAAACTGTGATCCAGAGCAATATTCTGTACTGACAAGCAGCCAAGCAATGGCTCTTATTGATGGCTGGAAAAGCTCATGTGGTACAAGTAAATAGGCAGAAATGCAGAAAACACGGAATTGGAAAACCGAATCATTTTGACCAACCTTTGTTTTCGGTTTCAAATGTTCTAGGATCATATAAATACGGCGTATTTTTTGAACTTCTGCTTCGAATTTTTCTCTCAAAAATTCTTCGGAGGTTCATTTCGGTCAACCCTGCCAAGCCGTGTGGTCTTAATTACTGCACACCGAAAACCGCTAGAGTTTCTAGCGGTTTTCGTGTTTTTTATACCAAATAATATCGCTCGATTTTCATGTATATAAATATCAACATGAAGGATCCGAACGATCGAAGTAAGAATCAGAGGGCTGGATTTGCTGATTTCTCAGCGGAGACAGGCCTTTTTGTGCAAGATAAAGTGGAATTCTAATGCGCAATTATTAAGCAGCAGATTGTATGTTTCCTTGCTTTTGACAGAATGCAAATATGTGTTAAAATAAAAATTGTAAGATATTTGTATCATTTCTGTCTTATAGGGTGAAGGGACCTTTAGCCCATCTGAAAGAAGGTACGATCGTGGAAGATCACCGAATTATAGAGCTTTACTGGCAAAAGAACGAAGATGCTATCAAGGAAACTGACCGTAAATATGGTACGTATTGTTTTGCTATAGCAAACAATATTCTACACAACACAGAAGACTCTGAAGAATGTGTCAATGACACCTGGCTCAGTTCCTGGAACGCAATTCCTCCTCAGAAACCACGGATACTTTAAATGTTTCTGGCAAAGATTGCCCGCAATCTTTCTTTCAACCGTTTTATTGCCCGGTCTGCAAAGAAGCGGGGCGGTGGAGAGATTATCCTTGTGCTGGATGAACTTGCTGAGTGCATCGCAGGTGAGGCAGATGTGGAGCGTGAATACGAAGCCAAGGAACTGGGGCAATGCATCCGACTATTTGTCCGGGCACTTCCTGGTCGGGACGGCAATGTTTTTGTACGTCGCTACTTCTTCACGGAGCCTGTATATGAGATTGCAAAAAGGTACGATCTTACTAAAAATAATGTCTTGGTAATTCTGAGCCGGACACGGAAGAAATTAAAAATGCATCTCATAAAGGAGGGATTCTTTAGTGGATAGCAAGGCGTTATATGCTAGCTTCAATGAAGTTGATGACGATATCTTGGAGCGCAGTGAAAGAGCAAGCTTTTCCAATGTCATTCCCAACCACCGCCGTTTTCTTGTCGTGCTGATTGCGGCAATTTTGGCATTGTTTCTGATGGGTGCGGGTCTCATGGTAAGTAAATATGGAGACAGCATTCAAAGTTGGTTCACTTACTACTGGAAAGAGATTACAGGACAGGATATAAGCGATCCGCACGCGTCTGTGATCGACAGGTTAAGCCAGAAAATTGATTTGAGCGAAACGGTCGAAGGCGTTACAGTAACTGTGGATTCTGCCACCGTAGGAGAAGGAAGCATTGTCATTTTGTTGCGGGTAGAAGGGCTTGCGTTCTCAAAAAAGGATGAATATGGATTTGATGAAGCGCAAATAACGTTGGCACCGGACACAGCAGAAGATATTTTGGGTCTTTTTTATACTTCCAGTTATAACTTTTGGTGCTTGGATGCAGACGGAGCCGCTCTGTTCCTAACCTATTGTGATTATTCGGTCAAGGACGAACCTCAGACGGAGAAGCCACCTTATACAGTCACTCTGTCTATGACGAATTTTTCACAGAATCCCAAAACCGATAATCGTATGCTGTTGACGAAAGGAGAGTGGCATTTTACCTTTTCTTTAGATAGAAATAAAATTGATATAAGGAGACTTCCCAACACTCAGGTCATGGGACTTTATTATTCGGAGGATAATGAAGCGATACAAACCCCCATTGTACTGACGAATATGAAGCTCTCCAACACGGGCCTTGCTTTCCAATTCTATCGAAATGATTCCCAAGGCAGGGCCCTTCATCTGAACACTAGTGCTCTTAATCTATGGATCGTGCTTAACAGTGGTCAGGAAATTGGTGCCAGAGGTGGTAGCGAAAATATCCTGACAGACGGGATCAGCTATCACAACTATACCTGGAAATTCCCAGCCATTTTGGATGAAGTTGTAGCAGTTAAAATTGGTGAAGTAGCAATTCCAATTGAATAGTTGTATATGGCCCTGCTGTTCTTCGGAATGGCAGGGCTTCTTTGTGTATGACAAGATCTTCTATTCCGTCTGAAAAGTAAGCATAGGTAGTTTTGCAATCTGCAACAATTCTATATATAGATTAAGTTCAAACGCAGGATTGAACACATTTTGAGGACCTTGAACACATAAAAACCGTTGCCGCTCTATGACTATCATGTTTTCCGCTTTTCCAAAACCCATTAAAAAATATACATTAAGTTCACACCTGCCAGAAAAGAGACACACCAAAAGGTGTGTCTCTTTTCTAAATATGTGTAATTGGAGGACAGATTCAACAGACCAGGTCAAGCAAGCACTCCGGTGGACAATTTGCCCGGCCGTGTCTTTTCCGCAGAAAAGCGAATCCGTCCTCCCCTCACCGTAAGCTGTCCAATACTAGATGGTGGAGCTCCTGTATGGAAGGCAATATTCTAATTGCATCCCTTTTTATATAGTTAGTCCGCCTAATAAAGTCCTTGCATTTTTAAGATATGTATGCTAATATTTTATAAAGCGTATGACCTTCCCCAAACGCTGAACAGGCATCACAAAACAACAGGAGGAACACCCATGCGACCCAATACACACTACTCCCCCACCGAAAATGGTTACTCCATCAGCGGAAGCTCTGAGATTTTCAACAAAATGCTCTATGGCTCCCACGCAAATGATGATAAGCCGGAACGCTTTTTCACCTTCGCAGGCGATACCCCCCAGTTCATGGGTACCGTATGTAACTGGCTGGTCAGTACTGTTTCCTATCAGGAAAAGTGTGGCATTCTGAACAGCGGTCTTGCCATCACCCCCGGTCGGCGGTCCAGATTCTATTACTCCGAGGCCATTGATCAGACATCCCGCTGGTTCCACAATTCTGAGGACATCCTTGCGGAATTCAAGAACGGCTGGATGGAGTATGAGCTGTCTCAGATCTCCTCCTGGTTTCCGGATGTGCGCGTGAATATTGAAGCATACCCCCTGCTGCCCGATGACGGCTATCTGGTACATTACAAGATCTCCACAGACCAGCATGTCCACTTTGTCGCCGGCTTCGGCGGTATCACCGGCTTTCAGGGCCGATTCGAGTACACAGGCGAGCCCAGACGCCACTTCTCTGCCAGCGACACCAAAGGAAACACGGTTCGCATCGGCAAAAACCGTGCCTTTGTGACCCACGAAGATGGCAAAACCATGGCGGTTGCCACCAGCTTCCCTGCTGATTTCAGCCTTGGTTCCGCAAAAGCCATGTCTGATATCTACCCCAGCACCTTTGCAGGAAACGATCCTGAAAACGACGACGATCAGGTTGTGAAAATCATCGCTCCCATTGAGCCGGGCAAGGTTCTCGACGGATACATTATCGCCATCCGCAACGGCGATGACGCCGCACTGGATAAGTGGCTTTCTATGAAAGACCCCATTGGCTACATCAAGCAGCAGATCTACGCAAAGTTTGCCTGCATCGATGTTGCCACACCGGAAAGACCTCTGGATCTGACCATTGCACCTACTGTCATCGCACTGGACGCATCCTGGCACAAAAATTCCTTCCACCACGGTGCCTTTGCCTACCACGCCCCCTTCCTTGGTTGGCGAAACTGGTACGGCCCCACCGCCTTGGGTTGGGGCGACAGAGTCGCTACCACCATGGAAATGTGGCTGAGTTACATTTCCCGTGGCGATGTGAAGGACGAACAGGTTTGGTATGACGATACCCCCATCCCCGACGGTCAGGATAAATATGACCGGAGATTCCACAATCTTGAGAATCCCGTGGGCAGGCTTCCTTCCCACTTCATTGCGGAAGACAAGCCGGTCTACGGCCCCTACAATATGCAGGAATGCGCCCTCGATATGATGCTTTATTATATCGAGTGGTCCGGAAATCTGGAAATTGCGGAAAAGCATTACGACGACCTCTGCTCCATGGTGGAATGGGAAACCAGAATCTTTGATCCCGATAACGACGGATTGTATCAGAGCCTCCTGAATACATGGATCTCCGACGGTCACAATTATAACGGCGCTAGCTGCGCCCAATCCACCGCTTACAACTACCGGGCGAATCTGGTTCTGTCCAAGATCGCCAAGAAGTTGGGCCGCGATGGCGAGGTCTTTGCAAAGCGGGCAGAAAAGATCAAAAAGGCTTTGAACGAGAAGCTGTGGCTGGCCAATGAGGGCGTTATCGCGGAATATCTGGATACCGTAGGCAACTGCCTGATCCACCCCTCTGTGGAGCTTGCCACGGTGTACCATGTAATCGATTCCGATCTTATCGACGATTTCAAGGCATACAGAACTCTGAAGTATACCGAGAATCACATCAAGAACATCGTCACCCCCGGTTCTGACGGACGACTTTGTTATTCCTCCAACTGGCTGCCCAAGCAGTATTCCAACTGCGGCATCTTCCCCGCGGAAAATGCCCATCTGGCCCTTGTCTACTTTAAGCTGGGTCTGAAAGAAGCGGGTAAGAAGATCCTTGACGGTATTGCGGATTGCTATTTCACCGGCAAGAACCCCGGCATGGCACCCCACATTCAATCCGCAAGATGCACTTCCGATTTTGGCGATCTGGACTTCACCGATGTATCCAGCACCTATCTGCGCCTTGTTGTGGAAGGTTTGTTCGGCATCCGGATCAACACTCTCGATGGCTATGTGCACATCGCTCCCGGCTTCCCGGAGGAATGGGAGCACGCCAGCCTTACCCTTGCGGATCTTGCCCTGCATTACACCAGAAGAGGCAATCAGGAGATCTTCAACATTCACTGCGACAGAGAGGATGTAAAGCGCATCCGGATCCCCATGCGTTCTGCCGGCATCGAAGCCGTTATGCTGGACGGTGCGCCCGTTGCTTACGAGATCGTCGCCGCGCCCAATAACAGTTTCCTGATCATAGAAGTGGAAAAGGCAGGCCGCTTCCAGCTTCGAGTTATGCACGATGGCTGCCCCGTTCCCACCGTTGCCGCTGCCGAGACCGTTCTGGCAGGAAACAAACTGGTCTTTGAAGTCAAGGATGGACAGCTTGTTGATGTGCTTGATATTTCTGAAACCCTTGAAAATATCACCATTGTCGGCAACAAGGTCTACGCAACCGCCAAGGACATTGCCGGAAATCATACGCTGTTCCTGCGTGCCGTATCCGGTGAATATGACGCATGGCTCGCCGCGGATTATACCATTGCAACCGAGGATGCTCTCGAAATTCCCCTTGAAGAGAATAACTTTGAGACAGTTGACATTTCTGGATTCTTCAACTGTAATCTGACCGAGATCCATGATCAGGCCTATATCCATCCCAGACCCGAAGGCTATTCCATGGGTCTGTTTCAGAACGGTCGCTACTCCCATAACTGGAACCAGTACGGACGGAATGTGGTTTACGCCGACGATTCCCTCTTCCGGAATTCCAGCGGTACTGTCTACACACCTTCCGGAATCCCCTTTGCCACACCGGCCGAAAAGGAGAATCTGGCTTGTGTTTCCATTTTTGATGTATTCCCCACGGAGTTTACCGTTCCTCTTAGCGGAAAGGGGCAGGAAATCGCCGTTCTCTTCATTGCGGCAGCCCATCCCCTGCTTGCTCATGTGGAAAATGCACGGATCACTGTTACTTATGCAGACGGCACATCCGCAGCCACAAAGCTGGTCTACCCCCTGAACCTTGACGACTGGCTTACCTCTGCGCTGACCACTGAAGCAGAAGTTTTCTACTTCAACAACTTCAACCATGCCACAGTGCAGCGGATCCGGATCGATCCTGACAAAGAACTTGCAAGCATTCAGATCCAAGCCGTTTCCAACGATGTCATTCTGGGCGTTGCAGGCATCAGCATCAACAGATAAACCACATAGTATTGTAGCGCAAAAGAGACACACCTGGGGTGTGTCTCTTTTACATCGTCAAATCTCCTCCTTCTCCTGCTCCAGTAATGCGAAATAGTCTGTCAAGAATTCCAGATACGTACTGCAAAGCCGTGATAACGGTTTTTGACCGTTTCGAAAAGCATATGTGGATCGGCAGACCTCCGGGATTGTAGGAATCATTGCCACATCGTTTCCATACAAGCTGCTCCAGGCCTTTTCCGGACCAATTGTAACCGCCATCCCCGCCCCTACATACTTTAGCAGACAATGCAAATCCCCACAGGTAATGGATATCTGCGGCTCAAAACCCGCCTGCTGGCAACATAGAACCGTCTGCCTCCACAAGTAGGAATCCCGGGAGACGACAGCAAACTCTTCCTTTGCCAGATCATCAAAGCGGATCCTGTTTTCCTTTGCATAAGGATGCTCCCTGCAGGTCACAAGCACCAACCGTTCGGTAATCAGCTGAATACCGCAGGAAAACTCCTCTGAAGGTGGCTGTCCGGCAATGCACAGATCGTAATCTTCTGAAGCATCCGGTTCATAGAAAATACGGAAGCTCACATTGGGATACTGCTTTTTGAAGGAAGCCATACAGTCCACCACATTTTCTCGATGCTGGCGCACCAGTATTTTTAACTCTCCCCCCAGCGGCGCATCACCCCGACTGATCTCGCGGACCGTATGATCCAAAAGTCCCAGCGAAGCATTGACCGCTTGATAAAATACCTTCCCCTCGTCAGTTAAAGTAAGCTTATTCTTGTACCTGCCAAAAAGCTCCCTTCCCAGCTCCTTTTCCAGTCTGGATATTGTTTTTGACATGGCAGATTGGGGTATAAAATGATGTTTTGCGGCATGGGAAATATTCAGCGTTTTTGCCACAGTGAGAAAATAGCGCAGTTGTAACAGTTCCACGGGACATCCCTCCTTTGTATAAATATATATTACAATATATATTTATTATATGCAAGAATGTATTTTATCTTATCTTTAATATGCAGTATAATAACAAAAACACAGAAAGGAAGTATATTTATGGAAATTTTATCTTTGATCGTACTGGTTGCTGCCATTGCGATCGCCTTTATTTGCAAAGTCAATACCGGCCTTGTGGCTATTGGGCTATCCTTGGTTGTGGGGCGTATTGCCGGTCTTTCCGACAAATGGCTTTTAAATTCCTTTGACAGTTCCCTGTTTCTGATGCTGTTTGGCGTTATGTACCTGTTCTGCATCGCACAGGAAAACAAAACACTGGAGCTGCTGGCAAAAAAACTGCTTGCACTATGCCGCGGCAAGCTGAAGCTTTTTCCCCCGCTGCTATTTCTGATCTCCGCCCTGTTGTCCGCCATCGGACCCGGCCCCATTTCCGTCACCGCTCTGATGTCTGTTTTGATCGTAGCGCTGGCAAACGAAACCGGAAAGAACCCGGTAAAGCTGCTGCCCTTCGGCGCTCTGGGAGCTTTTGCCGGCGGTCTTTCTCCCATCTCCCCCTCCGGCATCGTGGCGAATTCCGTGGCAACGGAAAGCGGCATCGCCGGTCTGGCCGTTCCGCTTCTGTGGCAGATGGCTCTGGCTATGAGTCTGTATGCAGCAATTTTGTATTTTGTTTTCAAATGGCACAAGCAAACGGACATCGCTCCCGCTAGCAGTGCTGCCGAACCCATTCAGGCTTTCTCCTGGAAACAATGGCTGACTCTGGGCGGCATCATCACAGTAGCACTTTTATCCACCATTTTGGGAATAAATGTCGGTTTGGCTGCTTTTGCCGTTTCGGTGATCCTCACCATCTGCCGGGCAGCAGACGAATCCGCTGCATTTAAAAAAGTACCTTGGGGCACATTGGTCATGATCACAGGTGTCGGCATCCTCATCTCTCTGGTAACGGAACTGAAGGGTATCGAATTGCTGTCCCGGACACTGTCCTCTTTGATGAACAAAGTCGTTGCTACCCCTCTGATGACACTTTTAGGCGGCGTGATGTCCTGGTTTTCCTCTGCCTCCGGCGTGGTGATGCCCACCTTGATTCCTACCGTTCCCGATATCACAGCTACTCTCTCCGGTGTGCAGGCTTTGGAACTGACGGTAGGCATTTGTATTGGTGCCCATGCAGCAGCCATCAGTCCTCTTTCCAGCTGCGGCGCACTTATGCTGGCGGCCTATTCTTCCTCCGGCAATATCGATGTACAAAATCGGAACAAAGCCTTTACCCAGCTCTTTGTTATGTCTGCCGCAGGTGTTGTGTTCTGCGCACTTCTGGCATTCACCGGAATTTACGGATAAACTTACATATTTTCTGTATTGCCACCCCGGGCCAGCGGCTCCGGGGTGGTTTTACATTCTTCCGTTACAATAAACATTGCAAATACTATAACTTTTATAGTTACCGGTGAAGGAAAATTCTACCGCCTGTTAGACTACGACATCAGCCGCTACAATCCCACATAGGGCGGCTGATAAAAAAGATAAAAAGGAGGCTCTATTATGGGCTACCGGTTCCCTATCTTCGCACTTTTGATCCTAAGCGTTCTTTACCGGCTGGTATTAAACATGGTTCAGTACCGGTCTGCGGGTAACCCCACGCTGGAAAATGTTTCTGATGTGCTCGATGCTGATACTTACGCCCGCTGGAAGCGCTATAGCGGTGAAAAAAGCTGTCTGGGTATCCTTTCGACCCTTGTTTCCGGCGCTGTCAGCTTTATTCTGCTTATTCTGAATGTTTATGCTGCTTTCGCAGCCATTTTCCCTGCCGGTGCTGACCTGCGAAGATTTTGAGGATATCTTCCTGCTCCTGCAGGAGAGACCATTGCCGCTGGCACTGTATCTGTTCTCAGAAGACAAAGCATATCCGTTCTGTCACTTCCCGTCTGCGTTACGGCGGCGGCTGCAGCAAACCTCCATGCCGAAGGCTGCTGCACGTAGATTATTTCCTGCATAGACGGCTGCATTTCCGTCTGTAAAATAACGGAAAAATACATCCACCGCGTACTTACAGCCTACTTGTTCCGCTTATGATTTTTGGTATTCCACAAAATGTTGTTCCTTTTCCACTATTTCTGCAATCCGCTTGACTTTCCATTCAAGTTTTGTATAATGACAAAAATGCTTGATAATCAAGCATAAAGGAGAATGCATATGTTTAAGAAGAGCTGGATCACAGAGGGCTTTGACGCATTCCGTCGGGGCACCTTTGGCAACGGCGGTCAGAACATCTATGTTTCCAAAAAGGGAATCCTGCAGCGTATTTTCCAGTATGACTTAAACCGCGACGGCTATGTGGATCTGGTATTTGCCAACTGTCAAAACCATGGCGAATCAGCGCCTGCTTATGTT
>JAFQUA010000022.1 GCA_017408725.1 Oscillospiraceae bacterium | reverse complement strand
TGATCTGCAGGTTGACCTGCTTCTCGGGTGCATCGGCGTTCTTCTTGTGCTTCTTGGTCTTCTTCTCTTCGTCTGCGCTGGAGGGGGAGATCTGCATGATGTTCTTCAGGGTCAAACTTGCCATAGTTTTGCGACTCTAAGTGTACCGACTCCTCGCGTACACTCTCACATTCCGCGAAGCTTTCTCGCGGAAGCTTTACGACAGGTCTCCACACTGCCGTACCGTGAGTCAAACGGGTTTATCCTCCTTTTATTTTAGCGGATGTACGCCTATTTTTGTGGAGTAGGCGCACTCCACCTGGATACACACATTCTACCACATTTGTCCAGTGAGTGCAATGGTGGTTTCCTACAGTTTTTGTGTTTAAAATTTAGTTATTTTGCCCAGATTTGCTAATTTAAACATTCAAGCTGTAATGGTTTTCTGATACAGTCAATGTGCTGCCGTAATAGCATTTCATTGCGTCTTCCAGATACAGCGCGTCTTGAACACCTGCGGTTTCGTAGCAGGAGTGCATGGCAAGCTGGGCAAGGCCGATATCGGCGGTGGGAACGGAAACATGGGCGAGGGAAATGTTTCCGAGGGTAGAACCGCCGGGCACATCGGCACGGTTGCAGTAGGTCTGTACCGGCACATCTGCAATGGCGCAAATCTTGCGGAAAACCGCGGCGGAAACACCGTCGGTGCAGTAGCGCTGGCTGGCGTTGAATTTCAGCACGATGCCGTTGTTTACAAGAGGCGCGTTGGCAGGATCGGCGTATTCCGGATGGTTGGGGTGCACGGCGTGGGCATTGTCCGCGGAGATCATAAAGGATTGGCTGAGCATCTGCTCCGGAGCTACTCCCAATGCTGCGCAGATACGGCACAGAATGCTTTCAAGAAGGTTAGATGCAGCACCCTGTACGGAAGAAGAGCCCACTTCCTCGCTGTCGAAAACGCACAGAACGGGAATGCTTTCGCTTTCCTTCGAGCGCAGGAAGCCCTGAGTGCAGCACCATGCGCACTGCAGGTCGTCCAGCGCGGCAGAGGAAATATACTCCTTGTCGATACCCCAAACAGAAGCCTTTTGACGGATATACAGGTAAAGGTCGTGGCCGAGGATCTTGCCGCCGGCTGCTTTTTCCAGCAGCTTCTGCAGCTTTCCCTTGGCATCCTTACCGCCCAGCAGAGGCAGGGTATCCACAGCGGGATTCCATTTATAGCCATCATTGGCAGAACGGTTCATGTGAATGGCCACATTAGGGATCAGCAGCAGATCCCGGTCGATATCTACAAGCCGGCTTTCAACACCGGTTTCCGTTTCTACCATTACTCTGCCGGCAATGGACAGCGGTCGGTCCAACCACGGGGCCATCAGCATACCGCCGTACTTTTCTGTCGCAAGACGGGTGTAGTTGCCGACGGATTCCGCGTTTTCCTTGATTTTGAAGGTAGGGCGGTCGGAATGGCTGGCACTCATCAGAAAGCCCTTGGGCTTGCCCGCGGGAAGCCGGAATGCCATTACCGCTGTGCCGCCCCGTACCAGATAATACTTACCGCCGGGAACAAGCTCCCATTTATCCGCTTCTGAAAGACGGGTATAACCTGCGTTTTCCAGTGTTTCTGCCAGATATGCCGCAGCGTGGTACACACTGTGGGAAGCGTCCAGAAATGCCATTAAGGCCTTGGTTCGTTTGTCCATGTTTCTACTCCTTTACGGGATAAATGATCGTTTATGCGGGCAGTGCCCGCGGACACTTCGCACGCACTGCGGCGCTTATCGTTTTTGCCCTGCGCCGCCCGGTAACGATTTTACCCCAGAAAACTTAGGATTTTTACAGCAAAAACGAATCGAGTGAGCCCAATGGCATAACGAACACCCCTTGTGTCCGTTACGAATCGTCAGCGGCGACTCGCCGCTAAACGATCATTTGCATTTACTTTTCTACCAGCTGGCAGAACAGGTCGATCTGATCTGCGATGGTCTGCAGCGCGCCGCGCCAGAAGTTCTTGTCCGTCAGGTCGATGTCGGCCACCTTTGCGGTATCCTCCATGGTTGCCACTGTGGTGGTGTACAGCAGCTTGTTTTACTTGGGTACGAAGCTTTCTCCTTCCGCCAGATACTGGGCGTAGAGGCCACGGGCGAACAGGCCGCCGAAAGCATAGGGGAAGTTGTAGAAGGTGGGACCATAGTAATGGCTCTTACAGACCCACATATAAGGATGCAGGCAGTCGGGATCCGGACCGTCACCGTAGGACTGCTTCTGGGCTTCCAGCATGAAATTGCAGAGGGAATCGGCGTTCATGAACTTCTCTTCCCGGTTTTTAAAGACCATGGCCTCGAAACGGAAGCGGGAGTAAATGTCGCAGATGATCTGGGTGGCATCCTGCAGCTGAGATTCGATGAGTGCCAGACGCTCGTCATCGGAAGCGGCGCTCTTGATGGCAGCGGCCATGACCACACATTCGTTAAAGGTGGAAGCGGTTTCCGCCACGGGCATGGAATAATCCTTATTCAGCGGCTTGTTGTCCTTGATGCACTGGTTGTGGAATGCATGATCCAGCTCGTGAGCCAGCGTGACCACATCGCCCAGCTGACCGTCGTAATTGGTCAGAATGCGGCTTTCGCCCAGACATTCGGCACCGGCACAGAATGCACCGCCGGCCTTGCCGTCCTGGGGATAGAAGTCGATCCATGCGTTGTCGAAGGCTTCTGCCACCATGTTGGTCAGTTCCTGATCAAAGGTGGAGAACTGCTTAACAAGGTAATCCTTGGCTTCTTCGGTGGTGAATTTGGAGGAAGCTTTACCCATTGGGGCGGAAAGGTCATACCAGGGAAGTCCGTTCTTGTGACCCAGTGCCTTGGCTTTGGCTTTCAGGTACTGCCAAAACTTGGGAGAATACTCGTCCATGGCACACAGCATGGCATCCAGCGTTTCCTGCTTCATGTCGGAGCGCTTCAGAGTCCGTGTCAGAGGAGATTCGTAGCCGCGGAGCTTGCAATCGGAAATGGTCTCCAGCTTGATGGAGTTCAGCGCGAAGACCACGGCATCCTTGATCCGGTCATAGCAGGCAATCTCGGCTCCGTAGGCTGCCTTACGGACGGCAGGGTCTTCGTCGTAGGCCAGATTACGGATGGTGGAAAGGTTGGTTGTGCCGCCGTTGTAGATGACGGGCACGATACTGGTCAGATAGCCCTGCAGATCGCTCCATGCGCTGCCGCCGGAAAGACGCATACGGGCCATGATTTCTTCGCCCCGGCCGGCAAGCAAATAACGGCAGGATCCATATCCGCAAGACCGGCAGCAAAGGCAGTAAATTCCTGCAGCTTTTCTTTGCCTGCGTTCAGATCCGCTTCAAAGGCGGGATCGACAAAGCTTTTGTAAATGGAGTCCAGATTCCATACTTCATTCATAGTTGTGTACCTTCTATAAAAACAGTTGTACTTATTTTACAACAGCTAAGAGCTTCCGTCAACACTCGAAGGTAAAAAACGCAAGGCGGTGCATATTACGGAATGCAATTGTCTATTATTGTCGAAAAGTTCTGATATCCTATTAGTTTTGTCGATTCCATGCTGTTTTTGACGAACGATTGTTCTCGTTTCTTCTTGCAAAAAACGATGCATTATGCTATTCTTTATTTGTCGCATGCGGCACGGTTGCTGCCGCGCAAAGGGGAAAATCTTCATATGACAGGAGAGGAAGTTATGGATAACCGTACAACTGTATTCATTGCAGACAGCGCAGAGGAATTCTGTTCCGGTTTGTCTGCTGCACTGCTTCAAACCGAAGCCTTTCTGGTCGCGGGGACGGCCAGTGACGGCGAACAGACCATTCGTATGGTGCAGCAGCTTCGGCCGGACATTCTGGTTCTGGATCTGATGCTCAGCAAGCAGGATGGGCTCAGCGTCATGAAGGCTGTGGCAGCTATGGAAAAACGGCCCGTCATTTTGGCTACATCCGGATTCGTCACAGATTATGTGGCCTCATCCGCTGCCAATCTGGGTGCCCGGTATTTGATGCTGAAGCCTTGCGATGTAACGGCTATAGTGGAGCGATTGGAGGAGATCCGCGGTGGGGAGAATCTGCGGCTGTCTGCTTCCCGTCGTTCAGACAAAACCAGCATCGAGGCAATGGTCACCAATATCATTCATGAGATCGGCGTTCCCGCCCACATCAAGGGCTACCAGTATCTGCGGGAAGCGATCATTATTGCGGTGGGGGATATGGATGTGATCAATGCCATCACAAAAGTTTTGTACCCGCAGGTGGCGAAAACATTCCAGACCACTCCCAGCAGAGTAGAGCGTGCCATTCGCCATGCCATTGAAGTGGCATGGGACCGGGGCGATCTGGATACCCTGCAGCGGTTCTTTGGATACACGGTCAGCAATACCAAAGGAAAACCCACGAACTCTGAATTTATCGCCCTGATCGCTGATAAATTGCAGCTGCAGCTGAAGTCCGCAGAGGTGGCACAGATGTAAATAATTGTACCGGGACAGGCAGTATGCTTTGTCCCGGTATTGCTGTATTTTAGGAAAAACTGCGGTTTTTTCCATTGACAGAACAGCAGCTTGTCCATATAATATACGATGTGATAGGATGGCTTTTTGTTATGATTTCTAATTAAATTCAAATTATTTTGGCTGGATCCAGCCACAGGAGGTAACGTATAAAATGGATGTATTAAGCAGATTGGCCGGTGCGATTATTGTGCCTGTCGTGGTTATTGACGATGCTAAGGATGCTGTTCCCACCGCAAAGGCAATGAAAGCCGGTGGTGTTGATGTTATGGAGATCACCTTCCGCACCGCAGCGGCTCCCGATGCCATTAAGGCAGTTGCTGAAAACTGCCCCGATGTTCTGGTGGGCGCAGGTACGATTTTGAATCTGGAGCAGTGCAAGCTGGCGGTTTCCATGGGTGCCAAGTTCATTGTCGCTCCCGGTTTTGACGCAGAAGTCGTCGGCTGGTGTATCGAAAACGGCGTTGCTGTGACTCCCGGCTGTGTCACTCCAACCGAGATCACTGCGGCTATCAACATGGGCTTAAAGGTTGTCAAGTTCTTCCCCGCCAATATCTATGGCGGTCTAAATGCAATGAAGGCGCTGTCCGGTCCCTTCCCCGGTGTCAAGTTCCTGCCTACCGGCGGTATCAGCACTGCCAATATCAAGGAATACATTGACGCCCCCTTTATCCATGCTGTCGGCGGCAGCTGGGTCTGCCCCAAAGCCGACATTGCGGCCGGTAATTTTGACAAGATCACATCTCTCTGCGCGGAAGCTCGCAAGGCTGTTCTGGGCTGAGGAAACACAGAAAGGAAAAAGCTATGGCAAGAATTATTACCTTTGGCGAACTGATGCTTCGCCTGCAGCCTTACAACTATGAGCGCTTTGTGCAGTGCGACCATGTGGAATTCACCTTTGGCGGCGGCGAAGCCAATGTTGCCGTTTCTCTGGCTAACTATGGCATGGATGCTGCCTATGTTACCAAGCTGCCCGTTCACGCCATCGGTCAGGCAGCCGTTAACTCCCTGCGCCGTTACGGTGTGGATACCAAGCTGATCACCCGGGGCGGTGACCGCATCGGCATCTACTTCAATGAAAAGGGCGCTTCCCAGCGGGGTTCTGTCTGCATTTATGACCGTGCCCACTCTGCTATCTCTCAGGCAAGCCGTGAGGACTTTGACTGGGATAAGATCTTTGACGGTGCCGATTGGTTTCACTTCACCGGCATTACTCCCGCACTGGGTGCCAATGTGGTTGAGATATGCCGGGATGCCTGCAAGGCTGCAAAGGCCCGGGGCATCAAGATTTCCTGCGACCTGAACTATCGCGGCAAGCTGTGGACCCGTGACCAGGCCCGGGAAGCCATGACTGATCTGTGCCAGTATGTGGATGTTTGCATTTCCAACGAGGAAGATGCCAAGGATGTATTCGGCATTGAAGCTGAGGCTACCGATATTTATGCCGGCGAGCTGAACCACGAGGGCTACAAGTCCGTTGCCAAGCAGCTGGCAGACAAGTTCGGCTTTGAAATGGTTGCTATCACCCTGCGCGAAAGCCATTCCGCTTTTGACAACGGCTGGAGCGCCATGCTCTACAATGTTGCAAAGGATGAGTACTGCTTCTCCAAGAAGTATGATCTGCATATCATCGACCGCGTTGGCGGCGGTGACAGCTTCGGTGGTGGCCTGATCTACTCCCTGCTGACCGGAAAGGATACCCAGGCAGCTGTGGAATTCGCTGTTGCGGCATCCGCACTGAAGCATTCTATTGAAGGTGACTACAACATGGTTACCGTAGCAGAAGTTGAAAAACTGGCCGGCGGCGACGGCTCCGGCCGTATTCAGAGATAAGGAGGAAACAAATATGGCAAACGAAGAGATCCTGCAGGAAGAGGAGCAGACCAACATTCTGACCCTGACCGACGAAAACGGTGAGGATGTTGATTTTGAGTACCTTGACTGCGTTGACTACGAAGGCAAAGAGTATCTGGTGCTGATGCCTGCCGAAGAGCTGGCAACGGAGATCGTAATTCTGGAAGTCGAGCCCATCGATGAGGAAAATGAGAACTACCTGTCCGTGGGTGATGAGAATGTTCTGAATGCTGTCTACGATATTTTCAAGGACCGCTACAAGGATGTCCTGACTTTCGAGGAATAAGAAAATGCAAGAGGGCGCGTGCATTGCACGCGCCCTTATCTCATGCTTTACTTTTCGTGCATTCCTCACAGCAGTTGCCCCGGGGGCGGTACTGCAATTCCTGCATTTTATTGGTTACTGTGGTGCAGGGGTCCACCGACTCGGTAATAAATGCATTGGAGCCAATGACGCTGCCTGCACCGATCACTGTTTCGCCGCCCAGAATAGAGGCGTTTGCATAGATGGTAACATTGTTTTCAATGGTAGGATGGCGCTTTTTTCCCCGCAGGCTCTGCCCGCCCCGGGTGGAAAGGCCGCCCAGTGTAACACCCTGATAGATCTTTACACCTTCGCCGATAACGGTGGTTTCGCCAATGACGATACCGGTACCGTGGTCGATGAAGAAATGAGCGCCGATGGTAGCACCGGGGTGAATGTCGATGCCGGTGACACTGTGGGCATGCTCCGTCATCATCCGGGGGATCATGGGAACCTGCAGCTGATACAGCTCATGTGCCAGACGGTAGACGGTAATGGCAAAAAGGCCAGGGTAGGAGAATATAATTTCATCGTGGCTGGTGGCGGCTGGGTCGCCGTCGTAGGAGGCCTGTACATCCGTCTGCACCAAGGCGCGGACCTTGGGAATCTCCCGGAAGAAAGCCATACAAATTTCCTGACCGCGTACTTGCGCCTGCTGGGTTTCCATGCCGCTGCCCTGCAATACCAAGGCGATCTGGCGGCTTAAATTGAACATCACATCCTCGATCAGCATGGAAAGATTGTGTTTGGCGTTATAGATGCGGTAATTTTTGTCTTTTCCGTAGCCGGGGAATACGATGCGGCGCAGCTTGGTGATAATATCAATGATGGTATCCTTATCCGGATGGTTTACAAGATCGATTTTATCAATGTCCCGGTCGTGGCGGTAGTCCTCTAAAATCAGATCCAGTACACTTTCGATTTGTTCGTTCATGGAAATCATTGTCACTGCCCCCTTTGCTTTTTTATGGTTATAGCACAACAGGAGAGCAAAGTCAATCGATTCTGTGGATTGACAAGGGGTAACTTCACTTTGTATAATCAGTAGCAGAATGATAGGGAGGTGCGTCGTATGATCTATACATCCGCCGAACAGCTGATTGGAAAAACACCGCTGCTGGAATTGAAGCATTTGGAGCAGGAAGAGGCTCTTTCCGCGCGGGTGCTTGCCAAGCTGGAATTTATGAATGTTGCCGGTTCTGTCAAGGACCGGGTGGCAAAGGCGATGCTGGACGATGCGGAAGCCAAGGGGTTACTAAAGCAGGATACTTTGATCATTGAACCCACATCCGGTAATACAGGCATCGGTCTGTGCGCTGTGGCGGCTGCCCGGGGATACCGGTGCTGTATCGTTATGCCGGATACCATGAGCATCGAGCGCCGCCGGCTGATGGCTGCTTATGGCGCGGAGGTGGTGCTTTCTCCCGGAGAAAAGGGAATGAGCGGCGCCATTGCCATTGCTGAACGGCTTTCGAAGGAGAATCCCAATAGCTTTATTCCCGGCCAGTTTGTGAATCCTGCCAATCCCGCTGCCCATATAGCAACCACCGGACCTGAGATCTGGGCGGATACGGACGGCGAAGTAGATATTTTCGTTGCGGGCGCCGGAACCGGCGGAACCGTTACGGGTGTTGGCAGATATTTGAAAGACCGGAACCCGAATGTAAAGATCGTGGCTGTGGAGCCTGCGGGATCTGCGGTGCTTTCCGGTAAAAGCGCGGGAGCCCATGGCCTGCAGGGAATTGGAGCGGGTTTCATTCCGGAAATACTGGACAGGGCGGTGATCGATGAGATCATTCCCGTCGGGGATAAGGATGCTTTCGCGATGATGCGCCGGTTCGGCAAAACAGAAGGCTTTCTTGCGGGAATCTCTTCCGGCGCTGCGGTATTCGCAGCCTGTCAACTGGCAAAGCGACCGGAAAACAAGGGCAAGACCATCGTGGTGCTGCTTCCGGATTCCGGTGAACGGTATCTTTCCACAGGCTTGTTTGATGAATAAGATAAGGGCGTGCCGCTGGCACGCCCTTTTGCTGTCAATCTTCAATTCTGCGGATCTGTGCGCCCAGATTACTGAGTTTTTCGATCAAATTTTCATATCCGCGTTCCACATAGTGGATGTTTTTGACCCAGGTCGTACCTTCGGCTGCAAGTCCTGCGATGACCAAAGCGGCACCCGCGCGCAGGTCGTTGGCACTGACGGTAGCGCCAAACAGCTTTTCTGAGCCGGTAACGATGGCGGTCTTGCCGCTGATCTGGATATCAGCGCCCATGCTTTCCAGCTCGTCACAGTAACCGAAGAAGCGGGTCTCATACACACTTTCGGTCAGCCGGCTGACACCGGAAGCCAGAGACATACATACGCAAATCTGAGCCTGCATATCCGTGGGGAAACCGGGGTAGGGACGGGTCTTTACAGTAGTATGCCGCAAATTGCCCTCTCTGCGGATTCGGATGGCATCATCAAAGTTGGTCACATCCGCACCCATTTCCGCCAGCTTGGAGGTAATACACTCCATATGCTTGGGGATCACATTTTTGACCAGTACATTGCCGCCGGCAGCGACCACCGCGGCCATATAAGTTCCGGCCTCGATCTGGTCAGGGATGATGGCATAGGTGCCGCCCTGCAGCTTTTCCACGCCGCGGATCTTAACGGTGTCTGTACCGGCACCGGAGATGTGTGCGCCCATGGTATTGAGGAAGTTTGCCAGATCAACGATGTGGGGCTCTTTTGCCGCGTTTTCAATGACAGTCTGGCCGGGCATCAGGGTTGCCGCGATCATGATGTTTACCGTTGCGCCGACGCTGACCATGTCCAGACTGACACGGTTGCCTTGCAATCCGTTGGGGCCGGGGGACAACTCAACATAATCGTCGGTTTCTTCGATATCGGCGCCCAGCGCGGCGAATCCCTTGATATGCTGATCGATGGGGCGGGAAGCAAAATTACAGCCGCCGGGCAATGCCACATGGGCACGGCCGAATTTTCCAAGCAGCGCGCCCATCAAGTAATAGCTGGCGCGCATTTTTTTAACCAGTTCCTGATCAGGGCAGGTGCTGGTGACATTGGAACAATCAATTTCCACCACGCCGGGTTCGGTAGTGTCGATCTCGGCGCCCATTCCTTCCAGAATGGACAGTAAGATCCGAACATCGGAAATGTCCGGTACGTTTTCGATCCGGCACCTGCCGCTGACCAGCAGCGCAGCCGGTAAAATCGCCACAGCCGCATTCTTTGCACCGCTGATGGTAACGGTACCGTTCAGGGGAGTGCCGCCGTGAATTTCATATCGTGCCAAGGATGATCCTCTCCTTGCGAAAAATTGTATTTATAACCAGTTTGATTATTATACCACAATAAAATGATTATGTAAAGTGCAAATTCAGCCAAGTCTTCGCAGTCCTTTTGGGTAATGATTCTTGAGCTGTACGCCGTCACCTTTGCCCCAGCCAAGAGAAAATCCGCTTACTTTTACAAGGCACCAGCCCTTGTGACCGCTGGGGATCACAGCCCCGTGGAGGTAGGCGTTCAGTTCCTGATTTTCCGGTGCCAGATCCACACATCTGCTGCAGCCATCCAGCCAAAGAGCAAGGGCATGGGCGGGTTCGAAACGGTCTTTCTTTAAGATTCCCAGCTCCAGACCGGGACGCAGTACCTTTAACCCTTTTATCTGCGGAAGTTCCTTTGGTGCATAATACAGACTTTGCCCGAAAGTGAGGAATTTTCCCTCGGGAAGCGTGATGCCCAGGTCCTTTGCGAATGCATTCCATAACGCGGGCGCTTTTTCTCCGGTTTCTTCTTTGGGTTCTTCGTCCGTGCCGTCTTTTCTTTTCAAAACCGCCGCAAAATGTCCTTCCCCCAGAAGTTTGTGGGGCCACATCCGATAATTGCCGGTGTTTCCGGCGGTAAACCACGGAGCGACGATGGATTCCGGCTCAAATTCCGGATGTCTTTCCAGAAATGCGGCAACAGCTTCTTCATTTTCTGCTGGAGCAAAGGTGCAGGTGGAGTAAACCAGCCTGCCGCCGGGGCGGACAAGAAGAGCACCGGAGTCTAAGATTTCCGCCTGCCGGCGGGCGCACATGGCAACGGTCTCCTCGCTCCAGTCTTCCACTGCGGCTTCTTCCTTACGGAACATTCCCTCACCGGAGCAAGGGGCATCAATGAGCACCCGATCAAAAAAGCCCGGTAGCCGCTGGGCAAGCTTTTCGGGGTGTTCATTGGTTACCAAAGCATTGGCAATGCCCATGCGCTCGATATTCCGGGACAGGATCTTCGCCCGTTTGGGATTATATTCGTTGCAAAGCAAAAATCCCTTACCCATAAGCCGGCCTGCGATCTGGGTGGATTTTCCGCCGGGTGCCGCGCACAGATCGCATATTATCTCACCGGGCTGGGGATCCAGAAGCTGTACCGGTGCCATGGCACTGGCTTCCTGTAAATAGTATACGCCGGCTTCGTGATAAGGGTGCAGACCGGGTCTGGAAGCAGGGTCGTAATAAAAACCCATGGGCTCCCATGGGACCGGTGTCTGAACGAAGGGAAGACAGGGGATACTGTCGCATTTTAGGGGATTGAAACGCAGAGCTACGGCTCTGGGGCGCTCTAAGCTTTCTAAAAAAGCATGATATTCGTCTCCCAGCTGTTGTTGCATTCGATTCAAAAAAGCTTCCGGAAGCATAGCTGCTCCTCCTAAACAACCATTGTTTTCTTTATTGTATCACAAAAGCACTGATATTTCCACACAAAAAAGCGGCGCAGCCTAAGCTGCGCCGCCAAAATATACAATTACTCTTCGTCGCGCTTTGCGTCGTCGATGATCTTCTGCTGGTTGGCCTTGGGAACTTCCTCGTAACGCTCGAAGTTCAGAGTGAAGGAGCCACGGGCCTGAGTCATAGCACGCAGGTCAATAGCATAGGTGCCCATTTCTGCCATGGGAACTTCAGCCTCAATGACTGTGTTGCCGTCGGCATCGGGGTTCATGCCCATGGGACGGCCGCGGCGCTTGCTCAGATCGCCCATAACGTCGCCGACGTAATCCTCGGGGACGGAAACGGCCAGAGTGCCGATGGGCTCCAGCAGAGTGGGAGCGGCGTTGGGCATAGCTTCCTTAAATGCCAGGATAGCAGCCAGCTTAAATGCCATTTCGTTGGAGTCGACGGGGTGGTAAGAACCATCGTACAGAACAGCCTTCAGGCCGACCATGGGATAGCCTGCCAGAGGACCTCTCTGAACGGCTTCCTGAATACCCTTTTCAACAGCGGGGTAGAAGTTTCTGGGAACGGAGCCGCCGAAGACTTCTTCTGCGAAGATCATCTCGTCCTGCTCTTCCTGGGGCTCAAAACGGACCCATACATCACCGAACTGGCCGCTGCCGCCGGTCTGCTTCTTATGACGGCCGTGAGCCTGAACGGTCTTCTTGATCTTTTCGCGGTAAGCGACCTTGGCGGGGCTGAGAACAGCGTCCACACCGAAGCGGGTCTTCAGCTTGGAGACCAGAACATCCAGCTGCTGGTCGCCGGCACCGGACAGCACCAGCTGACGGGTCTCAGCATTGTTGACCAGAGTGAAGGAGGGATCTTCTTCGTTCAGGCGGTTCAGGCCGGAGCCGACCTTTTCTTCCTGACCCTTGGTCTTGGGAGCGATGGCGACGGAGTAGCAGGGCTGTGCGTAAGGAATCGCCTTCAGAGAAACGACCTTTCTGGGATCGCACAGGGTATCGCCGGTCTTTACCTTGTCCATCTTGCCGATGGCACCGATATCGCCGCAGGACAGAACCTTGACTTCGGTGTTCTTCTTGCCGCACATGGAGTACAGGCGGCCCAGCTTCTCAGTCTCACCGGTACGGGCGTTGACCAGAGTGGTATCGGAAGTGATCTCACCGGACAGAACCTTGATGTAAGAGTACTTGCCGTACTGATCGGAAACGGTTTTCCAGACGAATGCGGAGGGCACGCCACCGGCAGAAACCACGAATTCTTCGGTCTTGCCGTCGGCAGTGGTAGCCTTGTGGTAGTTGCCCTGCTCGGGGTTGGGCAGCAGGCTGATGATGTGATCCATCAGCATCAAGCTGCCGAGGCAGGTCATGCCGGAGCCGCACAGAACTGGGAACAGGCTCAGATCCTTAACGCCCTGATGCAGGCCGTTGATCATTTCAGCATAGGTGAAATCGTCACCCTCAAAGAAGCGGTCCATCAAAGCTTCGTCGGTCTCAGCAACGGCTTCCTTCAGCGCGTCGTTGAACTCTTCGATGACGGATTCCTTGTCAGCGGGAACAGCGATCTCCACTCTCTTCAGCTTCTGCATCTCGTAAGCCCGCTTGTTCAGCACATCGATGATGCCGGTAACCTTCTTGGAGCCGTCCCAGATGGGAACCACAACAGGAGCGATCTTATTGCCGTACTTCTCGCGCAGAGCATCAAAGGTGGCATTATAGTCGGAGTTATCCTCATCAACCTTGGAGATGTAAATGAAACGGGGCATATTGCGCTCTTCGCAGTACTTCCATGCCTTCTCGAAACCAACGGTAATGCCGTCCTTAGCGGAGCAGACCAGAATAGCGGCATCGGCAGCACGGAGCGCTTCCATAACAGCACCGGAGAAATCGAATGCACCGGGGGTATCCAGAATATTGATCTTGCAGTTGTTGTACTCCAGCGGAACAACAGAAGTAGAAATGGAAATATTGCGGCGGATCTCTTCGGGATCATAGTCGCAAACGGTGTTACCGTCGGCATTCTTGCCCATACGGTCAATGGCACCGGTCATGTAAAGTAAGCTTTCTGCCAGAGCAGACTTACCGCTGCCGCTGTGTCCCAGCAGGCAGATGTTGCGAATGGAACTAACTGTATACATATAAAATCTCCTTTCAGAAAGGGAGTTGTTCCCCTTCTCTGCTTACACTTGGGTGCAATGCACCACAACAAGTACATTATATACGAAGATGAATCAGATTTCAATGCTTATTTTCGTCAGAATGCAAAATTGGTGAAAACGGCGGATGGACATTTGTTCCTCTGTGCAAAACAACCAATTTTTGATAATGCTTGTCGTCTATATTAACAAAGCCCCGGGGCTGGAACAACCCCGGGGCGGCATGGTTATACAGATCGCGTCCACTCGGTGATCAACAGACCCGGAATCATCCAGATCAGATCATACATCAGGACATTTGCCGGGGTCAGCAGATCTTCCGCCCCAACCAACGCCAGAACAAGCATGATCACCAGTCCCAGAATGCCGCCCAGCATATGGACCGCAACGCCGGCAATGGATGCAGAACGCAGTGCACGGGCACCGGTAACCGCAAAGGCAAATCCTGCCAACCCATCCCGGGTGGTCATTGCAAGAGCACGGGAATCCTCATCAGGCTGCATCTGCAGCAGTTCCTGTCGGATATCCTGCTCGGGGAATTCCATTCGACGGGTGTTGACGCCGAATTTGCTGTGCAGAAAACCCTCGGTCAGCATAAAGTCGCCGCCGGTCATTATGGGGGTCAGCCCCCGATAGGAGCAAAGGGTATTCAATCCTTGGGAGGCAGACTTGGATTTTGTATAGGAGATGGCAAAGACACCGCTTAGGCTTCCGTCAATGGCTACATAAATGGCCTGATTGACCCGGGTACCCGCCGGCATATCCACACCCATATCCTGCATGAACTGCAAAGATCCGGCCAAAACGGCTTCCTCGTTGACTTCAGCGCCGATTCCGCCGGGGTAGCTGTGCAGATTTTCCGCGTCGTAGTGATAGCCGTTTCGGCTTTCCAGCAACTGCGAAAACAGAGGAGCAATGGAACCACCGCAAAGATTCATAAGGGCTGCGGCACAGGAAACCACCTCGTCCGGATCCCGCTGACCGTAAAATTTGACACCGTTCATCTTGATGGAACCGGAGGGGAAAAGATCCGCATCCTCCAGCGGGAATACAGCGCTGCCGCTTAACCCCTTGACACCCTGCCAACCGCAAAGAACCGTTCCCAGCTTGTGCAAACGCCGTTCCAAAACAGCCAGAGGACGGGATAATGTGATGTAGGCGGTGGCGGGCACGGCAACCAGCAAAGCAGCCGCAAATGCTTGAATGCCCAACTCTACACTGTAAAAACAACCGCCGGCAACACCGATGCAAAGGCTTACCAGTAAGACTACAAGGGCATACACGGACATGGTTTTTTCCGGACCGGAGGGGGCGTTATAGGTGTCCATAAAGTCCTCAACCTGACCTTCACCCCTTAAAAAACCGGGTCGGCCTTCATAATAATCCCCGACTTTGAGCACACTATCCAGGCAGGTGGCTTTCCGCATGGTATCCATTTGACCCATTTCTGTATTGTGCTTTTGATATGCGCTCCACAATGACATGGTCATATTCAGACTAAAGGCTGCGCAGCAGGGAATGCGCACCTGCTGCAGGCAAAGAATTCCGTCAGTCAGACAGGCGATGAGGCTGAAAATTAGCAGACTGTTCAGGGAGAACCGCTTTTTAAGGATATCCGTAAAGCCCTCCATCAGCTGATAGCTTCCCAAAATCGCGGACAGCAGCAGTGCTAAAAACTGAAGGAAGATTACAAATTTTGTGCGTTCTGCCGGGAGCATATCCAGCATATACATGGCGGTGCTGGCGGCGGAGACCACTGCTACCACAAGATTAGAAAGAATCGCCAGCTGCAGCTTGCCAAGGCCCAGCTCCGTCAAATCATAATACCGTTTTTCGGGGCCGGCAACCAGCTTGCGTTTCAGTTCCTGCAGCCGGGATTTGGGACGGAAAACGATGGGCTCCGGCGGAATGTATTCTCCAATTGGCTGCTCGTATTCCGGCTCCCACGCCTCAGAGTAGGGTTCTACCTGAGGCTGCTCCGGGACAGGGGGATGGTAGATCTCCGACTCTGGTTCCTGTCCCACCGGTGTAAAGGCGACAGTTTCGTCGGTCACGGTTTTTTCCTTCTGATTGACAGCTCTGGAAATTTCATCCAAACGAACCGTATCCGAGATCACGTCATGGGTGGTTTCGGCCTTGGACGGGAGAATCCCATCCCAAATCAAAATATCCTCAACTTCTTCGGGAATATCCTGAGTATCACCGGCGAACTCCTTGAGAATATCATCCAGATCAAATTCGCCCAGTTGTTTTTCTTTTTCGTCCATGGCAAGGACCTCCTTACCCATTCAGCCGCTGGCGTACCGCTTCATACAGCAGAATAGAGGCTGCCGCGGAAGCGTTTAAAGAGGAAATGCGGCCGCGCATGGGAATATGCACGGTAACATCGCAGTTTTTGCGCACTAAGGGACTCATTCCGTCGCCTTCGTTGCCAATGACGATGGCGGTGGAACCGCTCAGGTCCGCTTTGTACATGGGGATGGAGCCTTCTGCGGCAGTGCCGAAGATCCAGACACCCTTTTCTTTCAATTCCGCGATGGCGTTGTTAATATTGGTGACCCGCGCTACCTTCATGTATTCCACCGCGCCGGCAGAGGCCTTGGCTACGGTGGCTGTCAGACCGACGCTGCGGCGCTTGGGGATAATGACGCCGTGAGCGCCGGCGCATTCTGCAGAACGCATGATAGCGCCTAAATTGTGGGGGTCGGACAGTTCGTCGCAGATTACGATCAATGCGTTTTCGCCTCTTGCGGCAGCTTCTTCCAGAATATCGTCGATGCTGCAGTATTCATGGGCGGCGGCAAGGGTAATCACACCCTGATGGGCGTGTGTGAAGCTCATGGCATCCAGCTTTCTGCGGTCTACGGGGACCACAACGGCACCGGCTTCCTTGGCTTCAGCGGCAAGGCGCTGCAGACCCCGGTCGGTTTCACCGGAAGCAATGAACACTTTGTCGATGGTTCGTCCGCTGCGAAGGGCTTCCTGCAGGGCATTGCGTCCTTCCAGCTGACCTTCCACTTCTTCAACGGGAGCAGGCACGGCGGGACGGCGGTGTTTTTCATTCATAGCTTTCATCTCCATTTATCAATTGGCTATAACTTATCAAGTTACAGTATACCAGATAATCCTCCCGCAGACAACTGCTATTTTCTGCAATCTTAGAAAAACCTTAAGTTGATTTTCTTATGGTTGCCCGTTATAATGAATTAACATTATTCTGCAAGGTCGTGTTTGTAACATGGGAAAATATGAAAAACCCCGTTCCGGCGGGAAAATCGGTAAATATATCGCTACAGTGCTGCTGTGTCTGCTGCTGCTTCTTGCGTTTCTGGGCTTTTTTGCCGCCCGTTGGTATGTGGCTGTTTACGGGCGAATCGGATTTGATTCAGTGCTGTATACTTTAACCGCCAGTCTGGGCGGATTGCAGTCCGATTTGATCATCAGCTTTCTAAAAGGTGGTGCACTGCCTGCGGTTTTGTGCTGGGCGGTGGTGTGCGCAGTGCTGTTCCTTCCGTGGAAAAAGCTGGGGGTTAAGCTTCGGTTCTTTCCGCTGCGCCGGTGGATCGCAAGTTTGCTTGCCGTGACACTGTCTTTGGGATTGCTGATCCATGCCGCCTTCAATGTGGAGCTGGTGGATTACATTTATCATATGGTCAACAAATCGGAGCTGTATAACGACGAATACCGGGATCCCAATGCGGTGGAGATTACCTTCCCGGAGGAAAAGCGAAATCTGATCTATATTATGCTGGAATCTATGGAGACCAGTTATATGGGCAAGGACGACGGGGGCGCGCTGCCCCAGAGCCTGATTCCCGAGCTGGAGCAGCTGGCAAAAGACAATATTAATTTTTCCCATAACACCAATGTCGGCGGCTTCCGAGAGGTATCCGGTGCCAGCTGGACCATCGGTGCTATGGTTTCCCTCACCTCCGGTGTGCCCTTGAAGGTGCCTGACGGGATTGATGACTGGCAGAACGGCTACGGTAAGGACGGTGTGTTCCTTCCCGGACTTACCAGCATCAGTACCATTCTGGCGGAAAACGGCTACAATCAGGCACTGATGGTGGGCTCTGATGCAAAGTTCGGCGGCAGAAAGACCTATTATTCCACCCACGGCGTAGACAATATTTACGATATATACACCGCGTGGAAAGACGATGTTGTGCCCAATGGCTACTTTGAATGGTGGGGCATGGAGGATCTTTACCTGTTTGACTATGCCAAGGAGAAGATTACAGAAATGGCAGCGGGTGAAGAACCCTTTGCTTTTACCATGCTGACGGTGGATACTCACCACATCGGCGGCTATAAGTGCGTCCTTTGCGGCAGTGATCATGAAGAGAACTACGAAAATGTGATTTCTTGCTCCAGCCGGCAGGTGGCGGCATTTGTTCAGTGGATCCAGCAGCAGGATTTTTATGAGAATACCACCGTTATTATTACCGGTGACCACTGCTCCATGGACAGAGGCTATTTCAACCGCAATGTAGACCCTAACTACACCCGCCATGTTTACAACTGCTTTATCAACTCTGCAGTAGAGCCTGCAAGAACCACGAACCGGCAGTTCTGCGCCATTGATATGTTCCCCTCCACACTGGCGGCCATAGGCTGCACAATTGAAGATGACCGGCTTGGTCTGGGTGTGAATCTGTTCTCCGCCCAGCCGACACTGATGGAGCGGATGGGCTATGATCAGTTCTATTCGGAATTGGCGAAAAAATCGGATTACTATTCAGAACATTTTTATACCGCTCAATGAGAATATGACAGCAGAGTACGGTTTTTGCGCTCTGCTGTTGGTTTTTGGGAGGAATTAACAGAAAATTTACTCTGTAGTACCGAATCATTCATTGCCACCTGCGCCAAAATGTGATATGATGTGCTTGCCGATGCGGCCAAGGAGGAAAACTATGGAACCAAATCGTAACGATTCTAAAAATCGAAACAATAAACCGGGGGATAATAAACGCCCTAAGGGGAGCATCTGGATCACGCTGATCATCTCTGTTGCCATCGTTCTGGCCATTAGTCTGATCTACAATGCTATTTCCCGCAGCCAGTACACCCAGACCACCTATACCGAGTTCCGGGAGGCTATGGATAACGGCCGGCTGGAGGAAGTACAGCTGTTTTACGACCGGGTCATTTATCTGACCAAGGAAGAGGCGGCCAAGCCCGCCTCCCAGCAGAAGGCCTGCTTCACCGGCCTGCCCAGCTATTCCGATACGCTGGCGCTGATGGATGAGCTCCATGGAATGGGCTATGATGTAGATTACCACATCACAGAAGACAATTCCGGTATCATCATGATCCTTTATTATGTGTTCATGTTCGGTATTATCTTCTTTACCATGCGCATGTTCAGCAAGCGCATGAGCGGCGACGGCATGATGGGTGGCTTCGGTCACAGCAAAGCCAAAATGTATATGGAAAAGCAGACCGGTGTGACCTTTAAGGATGTTGCCGGCCAGGACGAAGCCAAGGAATCTCTGCAGGAGATCATTGATTTTCTTCACAATCCCAAGAAGTATACCGATGTGGGTGCCAAGATGCCCAAGGGCGCATTGCTTGTTGGATCTCCCGGTACCGGTAAGACATTGCTTGCCAAGGCGGTTGCCGGTGAAGCAGGCGTGCCATTCTTCTCCATTTCCGGATCTGATTTTGAAGAGATGTTTGTTGGCGTAGGCGCCAGCCGTGTCCGGGATCTGTTCCAGCAGGCCACAAAGGTAGCCCCTTCCATCGTTTTTATTGATGAGATCGATGCGGTCGGCCGCACCCGGGATACCCGTTTCGGTACCAATGACCAGACCCTGAACCAGCTTCTGGGCGAATTGGACGGCTTCGATTCTTCCAAGGGTGTTGTGATCCTTGCTGCTACCAACCGTCCGGAAATTTTGGACAAGGCACTGCTTCGGGCAGGCCGTTTTGACCGGCGGATTATCGTGGACCGCCCCAATTTACAGGGTAGAATGGATACGCTGAGGGTGCATACCCGCAAGATCAAGCTTTCCGAGGATGTAGATCTGCGGAAGATCGCGCAGGCTACCGCCGGTGCTGTCGGTGCAGATCTTGCAAACCTTGTAAACGAAGCCGCTCTGCGGGCGGTTCGCAATAACCGGAAAGCGGTGAATCAGGAAGACCTGCTGGTTTCTTTTGAAACCGTCATTGCTGGTACTGAGAAGAAGAATACCGTGCTGACCGATACGGAAAAGCGGCTGGTTGCCTATCATGAAGTTGGTCACGCGCTGATCGCCGCGCTGGAGAAGCATTCTCAGCCTGTATCCAAGATCACCATCGTTCCCCATACCTCCGGTGCGCTGGGCTATACCATGCAGATGCCCGAGGAGGAAAAGTTCCTCAATACCAGTGATGAGCTGATGACGGAACTGCGGACCCTTGTTGGCGGACGGGCAGCCGAAGCTGTGGTATTCGGTGTCAAGACCACCGGCGCTGCCAATGATATTCAGCGGGCCACTGCTTTGGCGCGGAATATGATCGCCCATTACGGCATGAGCGATGCTCTGGGTCTGATGGCGCCTGCAACGGTGCAGAATCAGTATCTGGAAAACCAGGCCTACATGGATTGCTCTCAGGATACCGCGGCACTGGTAGACCGTGAGGTGCAGAAGCTGCTGGAGAAGGCGTATAATGACGCAAAGCAGATTCTTGCCGAAAACCGGGAGCTGCTGAATGAGATCTCTGAGTATCTTCTGATGAAGGAGACCATCACAGGCGACGAGCTGATGGCCTATATCAATGCAGACAAGAAGCAGGAGCCGGAGACTGCTGAGGAAGCACCCACTGAGGAATAAACAAAAGGAGCGGATTTCCGCTCCTTTTCTTGTCCGATTCGACCGCTTTTTTCGAAAATCACCCCTTTACAAATCGGGGAAAGGCTGTTATAATAAGTGGGCTGTAAAGCAAACGCACCGGTGGCTCAATGGATAGAGCATCGGATTCCGGTTCCGAGGGTTGGGGGTTCGAGTCCCTTCCGGTGTACCAAAACATTCAAACCCGAACCTTTTACCAATCGGTGAAACGTTCGGGTTTGTTGTTTTCTTAAATGA
>JAFQUA010000021.1 GCA_017408725.1 Oscillospiraceae bacterium | reverse complement strand
CCATGGCTGCATTCTGCGGTTACCACATATTACGAAAGTTACTTAAAAACGGCGCACCAAATCAGGAGGCCTGAACCCCCGTCTTTATCGACGCCCATATTCAGTTAGCTGGTGACGACCTCACGAACAATCATACTTTTAAGCTCCTTTCCGGTCTGCTTATGCAGACACTTCATGAGAAAAATATACCACTTACGATTTTTCCTGTCAATCAGAAATCTTTCTTCCGAAAAAAGTGTGAGCCGGGATTGCTCCCGGCTCGCTTCAGATATTATCATCAATGTATTCCATATATGGTCTGCGCATCACCGCGTCCCGGTTTTGACGGAACCATTCGTAGGACTCCTTCAGCCCTTCTGTCAGCGGCTTTACATTGGGCATCAAGTTGGTTTGCTTGGTCACATCCAGATAATAGTCGTAGTCCCGGAAGCAGAAGTACCGATACTGGGGGTGTCCCTCCACCCGGACGGTTTCCAGGTCTGCACCTACTGCGTTATAGCAGAGATTCACCCACTCAGCAATGGTTACAGCATCGGAGTTGCCCACATTGTAGATCCGTTCCTCCGGGTGCTTCTCCAGCAGGATCTCGATAAAGCGGCACAGATCCTCCACATGGAAGAACTGCAGCTTCATGCTGCCATCACCGGGGATATAGAATTTCCGCCCAGCTTCCGCACATTCAAAAACAAAGGGTTCCCGGTGCACATTCTGCATAGGGCCGTACAGATACGGAGGGCGCAGGATGTAGGCATTGGGAACTGCCTGCCGCAGGTATTCCTCCGCCGCCAGCTTGTTGGTTCCGTAGATGCCCCATGTAGAATTTGGGCCGTAGGGTTGTTCTTCTGTAAAGGGCTGGGGATTTGTTTCCGGGTACACCGCACTGGAACTGACCATGATATAGTCACCGAATTTGCCGAGGGCTTTCACCAGATTCTCCACATGCTCCCTGGTGTAGGCAGTGATGTCCAGCACTGCGTCAAATTCATATCCTTTCAGCTTATCGCCTAAATTGTTTCTATCGCCCTCGATCAAGGTCACATTGGGAAGCTGAGGCTTGGAATTGCGGTTCAGGACATACACATCATCGCCCTTTTGGGCAAAGTAATTAGCAACATAACGGCTGACAAACACTGTGCCGCCGGTCACAAGGATCTTTCGCATCATGCCACCCCATTAAAATCGGTTTTGCTTTCAAAGGGACGATTGAAGGAGCCAATCTCGATCAGATTTCCCTCCGGGTCTGCGATATAACAGGTGCGCTGACCCCAAGGCTCCGTGGTAGGCTCCAGCACAGACCGGGCTCCCTTAGCGATTGCGTTTGCATACTGTGCATCCACTTCCTCGAAGGTATCCACATACAGCGCAATCTCAAAATGACCGTTCAAACCCTTCAGATACTCATATTTACGGCTGGTCATGTTCTCAAAATTCTTCCGCTCGTACAGCATAAAGAGGGTGCCATCCTTAATCAGGTAAACATTGATTGCTTCGTCGCCCTCTTTGATCTCAAATCCCAGAACATCACGGTAAAACCGAACCATGGTGGGCATATCGTCCACGAACAAGCCAAAACCATCAAGTCTCATTTCTATATCCTCCGCTAAACTTATCTTTTCACAACATATTTCATTGGCGTAAATCGGATGCCATTGATCTCCTGTTCTTCACTCTGCGGAACGAAGCCCAGCGCCAAATAACACGGCAACCCATAAGGCGAAGAGTTCAGCATCAGGGCAAATGAAACTCATTTTTCACTGCTTCTGTCAGCAAACAGATTGCATATTGCCATAACACCGGCGAACAAAACACCTGCGATCGGCCATACCATCCAAGTCATATACCAATCGTTTGTCCAGAAGCTCCATCCCAGGTAAACTGCTGTAGCGGCAAGCCAGTATGCAGTACCGACTGCTTCGGTTAATTTGCTTTTCTTCTTTCCTGCTTCAGAATACTCTCCTTCTTTCAGGAGCTTCTGCATACTTGCCCAGCGAACACCAGCCATGATAAAGAGCATGACGCCGATTCCTGCCAGCAGAATTGTGACACACAGCATCCCAACTGTGAGGAACTCCTTTTCTGTGAAAGCACCGATGAGCAAAGGTACGGGAGAGAGAATACAAATACAAGTGGCGATAGTATTGTACTTTACATAGGTAGTGCGGTAGGCCTGCTGTGCTTCTTTAGCCATACCCTTTACACCATACTCCGTTTCAAAAGGTTCCTTATCCAGATATTCATAGGGAGCGTTTTTGAAACCGCAAAGTACATATACAGCAACAGCCAGTGCAACCATAAGGATCAGGATAATAATGCCAAGGCCTCCTGCCAGGTTTTCTGACAGTCCGAAGGAAGATACTTCTGTTGCTGCACCCAGAATCAGCAGAGGGATGGGAGACAGGATGCATAAAATCGTTGCAAGAGCAATTCGGATAGCGGCTACCTGCCGCCATTGCAGGAATTCATTTGCTTCCTGAAGCGTTACCCGCTTTACAGCGATTTCCGCACCATCATTATCTGTGAATTCCTCGTCCTCGATTTCGTCCTTGAGAAGATAGTCTGTGGTAACACCGAACAACTGACTGAGCTGCAAAACCTTGCCTAAATCGGGAACAGTCTGTGCCCCTTCCCATTTAGATACAGCCTGTCTGGATACATTCATCTTCTCAGCCAGTTCTTCCTGAGACCAGCCATTTTTTTTTCTGAGCCGGATAATCTTATCTGCCAAAATCATATTCCATACCTCCATTGGATGATTGAAGGAGATTCACTCCTTCGATGTCACCAATATAGCGTATTGGCGGGTTACATACCACCAAACAGCCCCAGGCAATTTGTCAACCGAGGGTTGCATGGTGAAATTTACACCTGCATTATAGCTCGTGGGAACCGAAAAGGCAAGATTTCGCTATATCAACTCTTTTCTCTTAGGTAGCGAAATCTCCTTATCAGGGAACGTGTAATCTGTTGGAATCAACATTCTTTTTTGTTCGATACAGCAAGCAGATGCCCCGATAGTCCGATGATCTCTTCATGGGTATCCAGCATTCGGACGGTTTTCATCAGCACCGCTTTCGTTTCCTTGTTCGCCAGCAGTTCATCCAGATTCGGCGCAAGCCATGCACCGCCCATGACGCCGTGGACTGATGTAGTGTTGAACCCACCCATGGACAGT
>JAFQUA010000020.1 GCA_017408725.1 Oscillospiraceae bacterium | reverse complement strand
TGCTTTGGCAAAAGGCAAGTTTCAATTTTTGTTGTCCTTGATTTTGCGATGGAAAGAAAGCCTCCTTTTAGTAGAAGAGTTATTCGAAGGTAATAAATGTGACCGTGTATTCCTGCTTCTGAAAATATGAGAATATGTAGTCATCAATCTTACGAATCGTTTTCTTTCCGATGGGCTGCGATTTGGGATATGCCCAGTTTGTCACAGATTCAACTTTTGCGGTTTTGGATTCCGTATCAAACTCCACAGTCTGGCAGACTCCGAATCCGTCCCATTTCAGGTATAAAACTTCACCGACCATTCGTATTTCCCGTTCCGCCATGGATTCAAATTGCTTCTTTGTTTTTCGCTCTGCACCAACAACCTGATGGTGCACTTCCTTCCACAAGGCCCAAAGGCTCATCTCTGGATTTGCATCGTTAATAGGGGGAAGAGCATATTCAGCGGTCAGCGGCAGACGTCCGCCGAACACCCGGTTTTTGATGATGCGAATACCTCTGTTCTTTACCGCGTAGCTAAACCCAATGTAGGGGACGCGAAGGCAGTTGAAAACACAGGCGTGATGCTCCAGATCTACCACACAGGGAACCAGACAGTCTGCCTCTTCATTTCCGCATTGTTTGCACACAAGATCATACAGCTCGGTGATTAAGCTGGGGTCTATCTGATGGGCAAGAACCAAAACGACGGTGACCCGGTGAAGAGCCTGTTTCTTCTGCGTTTTGTCTAAGAACAAGGCTTTCTTCTTTCCGATAAGTGCCTTTGAATTGACTTTTGCGGAACTGAGGATATCTCGGTATGCTTCACGGGTAAGAAAGTCCACCTCATATGCAGCAACTACCTTTTCGATACCCCTTGTGTATACGGTCATAGGATTGCTGAATTTGTATCTCAGGGCAGAAGGTGTAGGCTTGATGGGAGTAGGATCACAGGCTATGCCGTAGCGGAGAATGCTGGAACGAATTGCTTCGGCAGAACGGTGAGGGGGCAATGGGTAGCGGGATCTCGCAGTCCTGTAACAGGATAGCATTGCCAAAGTCATATCCAGCATCATGAGGACTAAAAAGTTCCGAAACAAATACACCAACAACCCGCATAAGGATGCCAGCAGGACAACTACTTTCACTCCGTCCGGAACCGGAAACTGGAAAACAAGGATGATTGGAAGAATGGCCGCACCGATTACAACCACATAGGTAAGGATTCGGCACAGACGTGGATACTTTAATTTTGGTTGGTTCATAATGAAGTCCTTCTTGGAAAGAAATCAGGGCAACAGTAAGCTGAACACTTGCTGCTGCCCTGGTTTATTATTCAAATCTCCACAGGGCAAAATTAGTGCCTGCTTGCCAATTGCTTTCTGTAATCGGAGGGAGAGACACCTTTCTGCTTTTTAAAGATCCGGCTGAAATAGAGAGGATTATCGTAGCCAATGATCGTGGAAATCTCTGTGACATTATAGTCTGTGCTTTCCAGAAGACTGACCGCGTTGTTGATCCGGATCGCAAGAATATACTGCATGGGAGACTTTGTGGTTACTTCCTTAAATTTCTTCAGGAAATAGCTGACGCTCATATTTCTGGAAAGTGCGTATTCTTCAATGTTGATATCCTCGTTGTAATGCTCCTGGAAATACCGTCTGGCGATTCCCATCTCTTCTTGCAGGTGGGAACTAACGACAGGAGTCTTGTCCAGACGACTGCGCTGAATCAGAACAAAAATCTGCTCCAAGTACATGGACAGCAATGATTCATAGCCAACCCGGCAGGTCTGAAGCTCCGTGATCATTTCCTTGAAAAGAAATGCGTAAGTAGGGGAGTTGCCTGCGTAAAACACATTGTTATCCAGAGGAACTTCATGTCTTTTCAGAATGCTACGGACCTGGCCGCCGGTAAAGTGGACCCAATAGACTTCGGGTTTATCTTTTCCGAAATACTCATAGTGCATTTCCTGCTTGGGCTGGAACAATACCATATTGCCGGCAGTCACAATAATTTCCTGGCCCTTGATATAGAAGTGGGCTTTTCCGGAAGCGACATACAGAAGCTGCCAGTCAATACGGCCGTTGTGCCACCATGTAGGTAGTTTGTATTTGCTGCTCAAGCGGTAGGTGCCACAGCTACCAACAATCAGCGGTCTGGACTTATCTATGAAAGCGATGCGGGAATTATTAAGGTAGCCGGAATTTATGTACATTGAACAAACCTCCGTTCTTTCGTTTATGCAAAGTTACTATTGTGCGTAAATTTGTTGGAAAAACAGGGGAATATGCAGAATTTTGGAAACACCGATTTTCTTCATTGTAGCATTTTGTGTATGTTTTGTCCATTATAGTTTATTCATTTTTTCGTAATTTTTTTTTAGAATATAGACAAATCAAGGCACACTTCGGAAAAATAAAAGATGTGTCTTAAGGAGGAACGCACAATGATCATTCCCGCCCACTATGAAGACCTGCATACCCACCATGTAGGCACCACCCCCAACCGATCCTATTTTATCCCCGCGTCAAAAAGAATGGACGATCTGGTGGAACACCGCGAGAACTCCGACCGCTTTCAGCTTCTGAACGGCGACTGGAAGTTCAAGTACTGTGAGAGTATCCACGATTTCGAAGACCTCTTCTTCGAGCAGGGCTACGATGCATCGAATTGGGACACCATCCCGGTTCCCAGCGTCTGGCAGAACCACGGCTACGATCAGCACCAGTACACCAACATCCGTTACCCCTTCCCGGCAGACCCCCCTTATGTTCCTTACGAAAACCCCTGCGGAGCATACCTGTGTGATTTTGTGTATGCCCAGAATCCGGACGCACCCAAGGCATACCTGAACTTCGAAGGTGTCGACTCCTGCTTCTACGTGTGGCTGAACGGCCAGTACCTGGGCTACAGTGAAGTTTCCCACTCCACCTCTGAGTTCGACATCACAGAGAACGTCAAGGAAGGCAAGAACACCCTGGCAGTTATGGTCCTGAAGTGGTGCGACGGCAGCTACCTGGAAGACCAGGATAAGTTCCGCACCTCCGGCATCTTCCGCGATGTCTACATCCTGAGCCGCCCCGAGTCCTGCATCCGCGACTACTTCACCACTACCCTCCTGGATGAGGAGGAAGCAACTGTCCG
>JAFQUA010000019.1 GCA_017408725.1 Oscillospiraceae bacterium | reverse complement strand
GCCTGTCTGGAATTTTTTCCATATACACAGCTTTACGATACACATTTTGTTGGTACTGTATCCGCTGCTGCTGTTAACCACCAATCAGGTGTCTACAGATCTGAAATCGGCCCTCAAAGGGGTAGTTCTCCTGGTGTCTATAGCTGTTCCTGTGTACGGACTGAACCTGCTTTGGGATACCAATTTTATGTTTTTGATGAAGCCTGATTCCGGCAATCCTTTGGAATTTTTTGAAAAGCTGCTAGGCTCTCATTTGTGGGGGTTTCCTGTTCTGCTGCCTGTTGTGGTTTTGGTGATGTATCTGCTCTCTTTTCTGTTCAAAAGGCGAAACAAGAGTGCCAAGATTCGCTGTTGATCCCAGCACTTTTTGCTGATTTTCATAACTTAAGGGCGTGTTGCAGCATCAAGGAGCATGTGGACCCGGTTACGGGTCGCGAGAACAAGCAGGCATAGAAAATGCCCCTTAGGGTGGCCCGGGAAAGGAATGCGGTCGGCAAACCATTCGGGGCCCCTTAGGGGCAATAGTCTGTAAAATGCCCTTCTAGGGCTTAATCAAGCTTCCGGTTAAGCCGGCGGTCCTGACTATTCTATGCGCTTTCTTCTAATGCCTTAATCCAACTCAGGCTGGAAGGATTCCAGAACCTGGTCAAGAACCACATGAGGATCAGGCAGATAGAATACCTGATAGCCGGTATGCTCCACAATGCTCTCTCGCATGGACTCGGGGGAAGCACCTCTGGTATAAACCTGCTTGGTCAGATTTCCCAGATTGTCGTAGGTCCACTGGTACTGATAGGTATAGTTGTCTTCTACGTATACATTAGTAGAGGAAATGACCCGGCCCGTCTCGTCATAGGTGTAGGTCTTGTCGCGACGGTGCGTTTTCTGTCCGTTGCGATCCGTCTTATCCTCGCTCTCGCTGGCCAGCTGACCCTTGTCGTTGTAAGTATATACCGTGTCGTACTGGTTTCCGTCGGAGGGGATATTCTCGTGGAGCAGAACGAGTTTGCCGTCGGCGTTATAGGTATATGTCATCGAGTCGGAAGCCTCTTCACCGTAGAAATAGGCTTTAGATGCAAGCTTTCCGTTGCTTCCGTAAGTGTATACTTCAATGGTGGGGGTGTCGTTTCCGGGAATGGTCTCGGTGGTTTTTGTAAGTCTGCCCTGATCGTCGTATTCGTACAGGGTAACATTTATTTCGCCATCGCTGCGGTGGTAGTTACTGCGAATCACCTGGCCGGCATCGTTCAGTATTACCTCCTCAGATAACGTACCGTTGCGGAAGTACGAGTACTTGCCATCTTCGTAGGTATAAGTTACTTCCGCGGTGTTCTGGCCGGAGGAGGAGGAAACCTTCAGCGGTCTTCCTTCCGCATCCCACGTATACGCGTGGGTGGAACTTCTGTCGTAATAGGTGTCCGTTTCTACTGTCTGCTGGGGAAGGAAAATGAATTTCTCCAGTTCTGCTTTGGAGGCTGCGTCGTCCTTGACCAGAAGGACTTTGTAGGCGTCCAGATAATTGCCCTCGGCGATCAGTTCTTCGGCAGACTTGTTCGGAAGCACTTCGCCACCGCCGCCAGTTTGGGGATTGCCGCAGGCTGAAAGCGAAAAGACAAGGACCAGTATAAGAAATAATGCCATTTTTTGCTTCATAATATACCACACCTTTCTTTGAAATGTCCCAAATTTATTATAATATTGGGAAAATTGTTTGTCAATAGAAAGGAGTTTATCCAGGCCGACAAATGATGTCTTTGGATCATACTGACCGGAATATATGCGTTTCTGCTTCTTTTTTGTAAAATACAGATTTTCGACTACAGATGCCCGCGGTATGGTCTTGCTGTAGGTTACAGCACCAAAGAAGGCGCAGTGTAGACCCGGCCGGCGTATTCCTGGTCCAGCAGATACAGACCCTTGGGATCCTGTCCGAACAGTTTATAGCGGCTGATCATGGTATCCGCATTGTCTTCCTCTTCCATCTGCTCATCTACAAACCAGTCCAGAAACTTCATGGTGCGGTAGTCCTTGGCGTTGTGGGCTTCATGGTAGATATTGTTGATCAGTGCGGTGACATACCGCTCATGCTCCGCGGCAATTTCCAGCGGTGCCAAAACAGAATCAAACGCCTTATCGGGTTTGTCAATGGCTTCCAGCGTGACCTTCAGGCCGTTATTTTGCATATATTTCATAAACAGAAGCGCGTGGTCCTGCTCTTCCTGTGCCTGAATCATATAATAGTTTGCATATCCGTCCAGATCCATACTGTCGTAATAATTGGAAATATCCAAATACAAGTAAGCACTATACAATTCTTTGGTGATCTGCTCATTTAGCAGCATTGCAATTTTCTCGTTCATAAAAAACTCCTTTCCAAAAACAGATCCGCCGGTCCCCGGCTGCGGAGACCGGCGGTGATGAAATCGTCGGTTATAGGTTTACTTAAAGTACCGCTCCAGCAAACCCTTCAGACCGCGACCGTGGCGGGCCTCGTCGCGGGCCATCTCGTGGACGGTGTCGTGGATGGCATCCAGATTGTTCTTCTTGGCGCAGGCAGCCAGATCGAACTTGCCCTGGGTTGCGCCGAACTCGCAGTCTACGCGCCATGCCAGGTTTTCCTTGGTGGAAGCCTTCATATTGGGCTCCAGATCCTCACCCAGCAGCTCTGCGAACTTTGCGGCGTGCTCCGCCTCTTCGTAAGCAGCCT
>JAFQUA010000018.1 GCA_017408725.1 Oscillospiraceae bacterium | reverse complement strand
AGCCAAGCCTCCCTCTGACGAGGGAGGTGGCTCAGCCGTTAGGCTGAGACGGAGGGAGAGAAACTACCCCTCAGTCACGCTGTTCGCGTGACAGCTCCCCTGACAAGGGGAGCCTTGGTGCTAAGCTAAACGATCATTTATCGCAGGAGGTTAATATGGAAAATACGGATATGCAGGCGGTGGCAAAGGCAGTCCTTGCCCGCCTGTTTATAGAACTGGAGGCTTCCGGACGGCATGTGCATGTGACGGAGCAGCAGGCTCAGCAGTTGTTTGGTCACAAGCTGACACCGAAACGGCCCCTTTCCCAGCCGGGGCAGTACCTTGCCAACGAGCGGGTCACGGTGGTTGGTCCAAAGGGCAGCTTTGAAAATGTGGCGGTGCTGGGGCCGGAACGAAAAGAAGCCCAAATTGAAATCTCCCTCACGGATGGAAGAACCTTGGGAATCACGCCGCCTATTCGTTTGTCCGGCAATGTAAAGAATAGTCCCGGTGCGGTTTTGCAGGGACCCAAGGGTCAAGTGAAGCTGAATCAGGGCGTTATCGCTGCCCAGCGGCACATCCATATGACGCCGGAGGATGCACAGCGCATGGGTGTTAAGGATAAACAGACGGTGCGGCTGCAGGTCTTTACCGACCGGCCTTTGATTTTCGAGGATGTGCAGGTTCGGGTTTCCAAAGATTTTGCCACATTCGTGCATTTGGACTACGATGAGGCTAACGCCTGCGGTTTCCGTAGCGGTGATCTGGGGAGAATTCTGTCATGAGTCGGGCGCTGTTGATCGGCAGCGAACCCACAGCTTCGTTGGGCTACAATTATGTTCAGGATGAGCCCTACGATGCCGTGGTGATTGGGTCGCTGAGCATTGGTCAGCTTTTGCGTTTTCGGGAAGAAGCAGTGCTTTCTGCCCTTGCTGCAGGGAAAACGGTGCTTTTGTATACGCCGGGGCTTCCGGAAGCACCGAAAAACAGAGCATTGTCCGCCAGTTTGACTGCTGCCCAACGGGAATTGAAAAACTGGGGCGTGATCTTCACAGACGGGGGCAGAAAGCGCCTTGTAACGGCGGAAGAAGCAAGAGCGCTGCGGCGGCAGGGCAGAAGACCGGAAGCAGGAGCGGTGATGACACCCCTTGCCAAGGAAATTTTGGAGGGAACGGAATGAAAATCGGAAAAGTGACCGGCTCGGTCTGGGCGACACGAAAGGCCCAGTGCCTGCAGGGGCAGACCTTTTTGGTTGTGGATGTGAATGATCAAACCATAGTTGCCGCAGACCATGTGGGGGCTGGTGTGGGAGATCATGTACTGCTGGCAACGGGGACGGTAGCCTCCCGTTACTGCATGGACGCGCCCGTGGATGCGGCTGTGGTGGCAATACTGGATCCCAAAGGTATAAAAGGGCAGGAGGGATAGTATGTCTGCCCATGAAATACTGATCGCAGTGATGGCAGCGTTTGCCGTGCTGGGCGCGCTGGACCGGATCTTTGGAAATAAATTCGGACTGGGGCAGGAATTTGAAAACGGTATTCTTGCCATGGGTTCTCTTGCCCTTGCTATGGTGGGAATCATCACGCTGGCGCCGGTGCTTGCCAATTTGCTTCGTCCGGTGGTAGTGCCGGTGTATGCGTTTCTGGGAGCGGATCCTGCCATGTTTGCCGGAACGATCCTTGCCTGCGATATGGGCGGCGGACCGCTGGCCATGGAACTGGCGGGCTCTGAGGAAGCGGCGATGCTGGGTGGCATTCTGGCTGGCTCTACCTTGGGCGCGACCATCGTGTTTACCATTCCTGTTGCCATGGGAATCGTGCTGGATATTGATAAACCTGCGGTGGCCAAGGGAATCCTCTGCGGTATTGTGACCATTCCTCTGGGCATCTTTGCCGGCGGTTTGGTAGCGGGATTTCCTCTTATGATGGTGGTAATGAATTTGATCCCCATCGTAATTATTGCGGCGCTCATCGCACTGGGGCTCTGGAAAGCGGAAAATGCCATGATCAAAGGCTTTGGCTGGTTTGGAAAAGGCATTGTGGCGGTAATAACAGTTGGCCTTGCGGCTTCTATTGTGGAGTCGCTGACGGGTTTTGTGCTGATTCCCGGTTTGGCACCCATCTCCGAGGGATTTGAAACTGTAGGTGCCATTGCCATTGTGCTGGCAGGAGCGTTTCCTCTGGTGTTTGCGGTGACGAAACTTTTGAGAAAACCCCTAATGAAGTTGGGCGGCTTACTGAAAATCAACGATACGGCTGCCGGTGGTCTTGTTGCCACCCTTGCTAACTCCATTGCTACTTTTGGTCTACTAAAGGATATGGACGGTAGGGGAAAGGTGGTCAATGTTGCCTTTGCGGTGTCTGCTGCCTTTGTATTCGGTGACCATCTGGGCTTTACCGCAGGATTTGCGCCGGAGATGATGCTTTCTATGATCGTTGCCAAACTGGTGGGCGGTATCAGCGCGGTGGCGGTTGCGCTGTTGCTGACTCGAAAAGACAGTTGACAAATGTGCGTATCTGCCGCTATAATAAGCGGGTATACTGGAAAAAGCTGTGAAGAGGAGAGTATGCCCTCAATTACCGTTCAGAGAGCCCCGGTTGCTGAGATGGGGTACGGGAAACGTGCAGAACATGGCCTCGGAGCTTGGTTGCCGATATTTAGGCTTCCACGGGTGCGCCCGTTATTGCGTTTAGAGTCGTCTTTATTCTCTAGCCTAAAATGGGGCCCCCGCAAAGGCGGATGGCCTTTGTGGGGAAGAGGAGATGCCAAGCCACTGGTGGAATTTCCTGCTTACAGGAAATGGAGCGGTATGGCTTGTGCGTTGACGAGAATCAAGGTGGTACCGCGTAAATTTTACGCCCTTGGGATTTCCAGGGGCGTTTTTTCATTCTAGGAGGAAGAAAAATGAGCAAAGGTAACTATTACATTACAACACCTATTTATTATCCCTCTGCCAATTTGCACATCGGTCATGCCTACTGCACCGTGGCAACCGATGCCATGGCTCGCTACAAGCGGCTGATGGGCTACAATGTCAAGTTCCTCACCGGAACCGACGAGCACGGTCAGAAGATCGAGGATAAGGCAAAGGAGGCAGGCTGTACTCCTCAGCAGTTTGTGGATAATATCGTTCTGGGTGAGAAGGGCGTTCTGGATCTGTGGAAGCTGATGAACATCTCTTATGACCGCTTCATCCGCACCACCGATGACTACCATGTGGCCGCTATCCAGAAGATTTTTAAGAAGATGTACGACAATGGTGACATCTACAAGGGAACTTACAAGGGCAAGTACTGCAAGCCCTGCGAATCTTTCTGGACCGAGAGCCAGCTGGTGGACGGAAAGTGTCCCGACTGCGGCCGTGAGTGCATGGATGCTGAGGAAGAGGCTTACTTCTTCCGTCTTTCCAAGTATGCCGACCGCCTGCAGGATCTGCTGGAAAATACAGATTTCCTGGAGCCCCGTAGCCGCGTCAATGAGATGGTCAATAACTTCATCAAGCCCGGTCTGGAGGATCTGTGCGTTTCCCGTACCAGCTTTACATGGGGCGTTCCCGTGGATTTCGACGAAGGCCATGTGGTCTACGTATGGATCGACGCGTTGTTCAATTATATGACCGCGCTGGGCTTCTGCAACGATAAGTACGACGATCTGCAGGAATTCTGGCCTGCCGATGTTCATTTTGTGGGTAAGGAGATCGTCCGTTTCCATTCCATCATCTGGCCCGCGATGCTGATGAGCCTTGATCTGCCTCTGTCTAAGAAGGTCTACGGCCACGGCTGGCTGAACTTCAACGGCGAGAAGATGAGCAAGTCCCGTGGCAACGTGGTAGATCCCTACATCCTCTCCGAGCGGTTTGGCGTGGATGCCCTGCGGTTCTTCCTGCTGCGGACCTTCCCCTTCGGCTCCGACGGTAACTTCACCAACGAGCTGCTGATCTCCACCATTAACACTGACCTTGCAAATACCTTGGGTAATCTGGTCAGCCGTACGGTCGCCATGAACCAGAAGTACTTTGGCGGCACTCTGGCAGAGGGCGGCGAGACTGCTCCTCTGGATGGAGAACTGAAGGCTCTGGCAGCGGAAGTCTTTGCAAACTACGAAAAGCAGATGGATAAGTTCCAGTTCTCCGTGGCTCTGAACGAGGTGTTCCGTCTGCTGGACCGTGCCAACAAGTATATCGACGAGACCACGCCATGGATCCTTGCCAAGAGTGAGGAGACCATGCCCCGCCTGCTCACTGTCATGAAGAATCTGTGCGAGTGCATCCGTCTGGCTGCCATTCTGATTACTCCCTTCATGCCGGAATCTGCTGAGAAGATCTTTAATCTGCTGAATGTTCCCGCAGAGGGCCGCGTATGGGATGCGGGCAACTACTGTGCGGATTGCACCTGGAACACCGTCACCGGCGCTCCTCTGTTCCCCAGAATCGATATGGAGAAGGAACTGGCTGCGCTGGAGGAAATGAGCAAGCCCAAGCCCACCATCGAGATCGAGCCCTATGCCGAGGAAAATGTGGATTTCGACACCTTCTGCAAGAGTGATCTGCGCGCGGTGAAGGTCAAGGATTGTGTTCCCGTGAAGAAGTCTGATAAGCTGCTGCAGTTTACTTTGGATGACGGCACCGGCACCGACCGCCAGATTCTTTCCGGCATTGCCAAGTACTATAAGCCTGAGGAACTCATCGGCAAGACCCTGGTGGCCATCACCAACCTGCCCCCCAGAAAGATGATGGGTCGTGAGTCCTGCGGCATGCTGCTGAGCGCTGTGCACACCGACAAGGGTGAGGAAAAGCTGAACCTCATCATGATCGATGATTCTATCCCTGCCGGCGCAAAGCTGTGCTAAGTGAATAACAAACCGCCCTGTGGAAATTTCACAGGGCGGTGATTTCGTTAGAAGTGATTTTCATCAGGGAAATGCTCCATTATATCTTCAACACGGCAATTTAGAATATTGCAAAGTTTATCTATCGTATTCATTTCGATGTTTTGATTATGGCGCAAGCGATCCAGTAGTGAGCGGTTTACACCGTGGTGCGTATATAGATCATATTGTGTGATACCGCGATGCTTCATCGTTTGCCAAAGGCGGTCGTATTTGATCATAACACCATCACATCCTTGTCTGCTACTTGACTTTCTTACATTATCGCCATAAAATACAGACAAGAATAGTGTTTATATAAACACACTACAAGGGGGAGAAAATATGAACGAAAAGCAAATCGAAAATGTTTATTACACACTGATTGGCACGATGCAGGAACAGTTCCGGGTGCCGGGGGCGGAGAATCTGTTTGCGCAGGGCAGTGAATGCATGAATCGCTACTGTCAGATGCTTGCGGCCTATGAGCGTCTGTGTGACCGGCTGGGCGTTATAGATGAGGACGAGGATGTGGAGATCATAATCGATTCTCTAATGGGAATCGAGAGGAAGTTCAGCATGAAAATGTTTGAATACGGCAGAAAATTTGCTTTGCATAACAAATAAGCGACCGCCCTGTGGAATTCCCACAGGGCGGTTATTGTATGTCGATTACTCTTCCCAGTTGTGCCAGACGTTCTGCACATCGTCGTCATCTTCCATGATCTCGATGAGTTTTTCCATCAGCTTGACATGCTCTTCGCTCTCCAGCTTCTGGTAGTTCTGGGGAACCATTTCGATCTGAGCGGAAACGAAGGTGTACTTCTTGCCCAGTTCGTCAGCCACGGCGTTGAAATCGTCGGGAGTGGTGTAGACGGTGAAGACATCCTCTTCGGCTTCAAAGTCGTCAGCACCGCAGTCCATGGCGTCCATCATGACTTCGTCCTCTTCGTAATCGCCGTCCTCGTTGTCGATAACCAGCACGCCCTTCTTGTCGAAAGACCAGCTGACACAGCCGCTTGCGCCCAGATTGCCGCCGAACTTATCAAAGTGGTGGCGCATGGAGCCTGCGGTACGGTTGCGGTTGTCAGTCATGGTCTCAACGATGACAGCAACACCGCCGGGGCCGTAGCCTTCGTAGGTGATGGTTTCGTAGCTGTCGCCGCCGCCGGCACCGCTTGCTTTTTCGAGGCAGCGCTTGATGTTGTCGTTGGGCATGTTGGCGGCCTTGGCCTTGGTGATAACGGTGGCAAGGCGGGAGTTGTTGGCGGGATCGGTGATGCCGCCGCCTTCTTTCACGGCGACGATCAGTTCCTTTGCGATCTTGGTAAAGGCGGCAGCGCGCTTGGCGTCCTGCGCACCTTTGGTTTTCTGGATGTTATGCCATTTGGAATGTCCGGACATATATTTTTCTTCCCTTCAGAGATAGTATTAAAAAATTCGCAACTATTTTAGCACCGCTTGCGCCAAAAATCAATAGAATTTCATGCAATCGGTATGGGTTTCTGAGATTTTTACCTCAATTTCCGGGAAAGCGGCGGCAATTTTCCCTGCCAAGACGGAAACCACCGGGTTCTCCGTAGCAAAATGACCGGCATCGATCAGGTTGAGACCAAGATCGCGGGCATCCCAGAACTGATTGTATTTCACATCGGCAGTAACGAAGGTGTCGCAGCCGGCATCCAGTACTTCCAAGATCGCGCCGGCGCAGCTGCCGCCGCCAACGGCGACCTTGCGGACGGGCTTTCCGCCGTCCACATACCGCAGACCCTTGCAGCCCAAATTGCACTGCACATCGGAAAGAAAATCGTCCAGTGCCTGCTCCGGCACATTGCCGCAGCGAAGCAATCCGTAGGGAATACCATCTTCGTTGGTGCCTGCCGGCGCAATGACCTGGATTTCCTGCAATCCCAGTTTTTCAGCAAGAACATCATTAACGCCGCCGGGGGTGCAATCCAGATTGGTGTGGGCATTGATGGCACTGATGCCTGATGCGCACAGCTTCAGAATGGAACGGCCGACAGAGGTTTCGTCGGTAATGCTTTTGGGCGCTTGAAAAATGAGGGGATGATGGGTGACGATCAGCTCTGCGCCCCAGTCGGCAGCCTCTTTGCAGACCCCTTCAAAGGGATCTAATGCCACCAGCACCTTGGTGACAGGCTTGCTTTTGCTGCCGCAGAGCAAGCCTACATTATCCCAGCTTTCCTTCATATAAGGGGGAGCAAAGGTTTCGATAAATTGCAGAATATCTTGAACTTTTGTCATGTTGTTTCCTCCTTCAGCCATTTCAGTTCAGGTGTCTGTGCCAAGGTGGTTAGTTCCTCAAGGAGCGGCTGCTTCTCCGGTTGATGTGCGGCAGCGATCTCAAGGCCGCCAACGACCCACCGATAATAAGCAGGCACCTCTTTCGACGGATTTTCCAGCAGAGTAGGGGGGAAATAGCATTCTCCATCCGTCAGCCGAGGGTAGTCCGGCTCGTAATAAACTTCCATAACGGTGTATAGGAATCTTCCGTCCCGCAGTACGCTTTCTTCTGTAATGCGCCAACCGTTTTCACTTAAGTAACGGCGCAGATGGGGCGTTTTGGATTGGCATTGCAAAATCAGTCTGTATTGGCTGGATTTCAGCCACGGGGCGGCGGATAGAATGGAAACCATGGTATCCGCGCCCATACCGGCACAGACCATGGTGTCAAAATCCCGGGGAATATTACGGACACCGTCGGAAAGGTAGAATTCCATTTTGTCCCGTACGCCGTATTTTTCTGCATTCCGTACTGCGCTTAGCAGGGGCTGTTCGTTAATGTCGGATGCGATGCAGCTTTTGGCAATGCCATTTGTCAGCAAATGGATGGAAAGGTAGCCGTGATCACAGCCTACATCGGCGACCCGATCGCCCGGAGCAACAAAACCGGCGCAGGCAAGAAGTCTGTCGGAGATGGGGAGTTTCATAAGGATTCCTCCTGAAAAAATGCCGTCCCGGCATAGGCGGGACGGCGTTACCGGTATGATTAAGCCTTGCTCTGCTGGTCAGCCTCGTAAGCTTCCAGGAAGTGGTTCAGCTGAGCCAGGAAAGGCTCGCAATCGATGCCGTGGACCATGCAGGCTTCCTCAACGGTCTCGCCCCGGGAAGAGGGGCAGCCCAGGCAGTGCATGCCGATGGCAAAGAACAAAGGAGCAGCCTGAGGTGCTACATCCAGAACATCACCGATAATGGTATCTTTTTCAATCTTAACAGCCATAATATGACCTCCTATTACGATTCTTGGCATATTATAACCGCTGCAAACGAAAAAAACAAGGGGGTATCCCGTATTTTATTACAGTAATACAGAAATACAAAAAATAAATCATTTTTTATAATTACATTTGCGAAAAACCAGTTGATACATAAATAAGTTAATGGTATAATTTTCTGGAATTAAGAAATAATGGAGCGTGCTCAAATGTATCCGATTCCGAAATTTTTGCAATACCATGACGGTATTTATACCATGGATGCCGGCTGCGCCGGTTGCGACCTGCTGGCGTTTTACAATCTGGTGAAGGCCGGAGCAGAAGGCGTTAAGGTTCAGAATGTGGCACTGTTTGAAAAGGAAGAGTACCTGCTGACCGTAGATGAAAACGGCGTTGTGCTGACTGTGTCCTGCGATGAGGGCCTGTTCCGCGCTGCCACTACACTGTATCAGCTGATCAAGGAGAACAAGGGCGCACTGCCTTTTGTTACCATCAACGATAAGCCCGACCTAAAGCGCCGCGGCTACATGCTGGATATCAGCCGCTCCCGTATGCCCAAGGTGGAGCTGATCAAGAAATACATCGACCTGCTGGCACTGCTGAAGTACAATGAGTTCCAGCTGTACATGGAAGTAAACTGCTTCAAATATTCTGCATATCCCAAGTATACTGAGGGATTTGATTGCTTGACTCCTGAAGATATCGAGGAACTGGATCAGTACTGTGCAGACCGCTTTATCGACCTGGTTCCCAACCAGAACTCTCTGGGTCACATGAGCTACTGGCTGAAGCAGGACGAGTTTAAGCATCTGGCGCTGGGCGATGAGACCCATACCGAGAGCACCACCGTCAATCCGCTGCTTCCCGAGACCATGGATTTCCTGGACAACCTCTATGGCTCTCTGCTGCCGCATTTCCGCTCCGGGTGGCTGAATGTGGGTATGGACGAAGCTTTCGAACTGGGCAAGTTCCAGATGGAACAGCACACCAAGATGTACGGCAAGGACATTGCCTTTATGGAGCATCTGAACCGGGTGGACAAGCTGGCACGGGACAAGTATGGCAAGAAGGTCATGTTCTGGGCGGATATGATCTATAAATACAAGGATCTTTACAATATGATCCCCCGGGATGCCGTCGCTCTGGAGTGGGGCTATGAGCTGATCCAGTCTCAGGTCATGACCGCACACTGTATCGAGTTCCAGCAGGCAGGCGTCAAGTACTATGTCTGCCCCTCCTGCAATACTCACTTAAGCTTTACCGGCCGTTTTGATGTGACTTCCTTCAATGTCCGTACTGCTGCGGAGATCGCACGTGATTACGGCGCTGAGGGCCTGCTGATGACCGACTGGGCCAATACATACGCTCCCCACTTCCCGGTCTGGAGCCTGCTGCCTATGGCACTGGCCGGCCAGTACGGCTGGAACATTGGCGCGGAGCAGAACGGTGAAACCTTCAAGGCGGAGTTTATCCATGCCGCGGAGAAGTTTGTTGATTTCTATGTATTCGGCTGCGCCGGCGTATCCCGCCTGCTGTACCGGATGGCAAACTACTATCTGCTGGAGCCCGAGCGGATCCATGTGGGCACTATGTGCGGCGAGATCTTCTTCCAGCCTCTGAACGAGACCGAGCATGCGCCTTACTTTGATCTTAAGGTCTGCGGTGACGATTTCTATTTTAACAATGTGATTGAATATGTGGGCAAGATCCTGAAGCAGATCGAGCTGTTGGAATTCTGCGATAAGCTGAAGCGCCAGATCTTCGTCAATGCCAAGATGGTCATCTTGTCCGCTGAGCATTGCAAGATCCGCATGAGTCAGACTGTTTCCACTGAAAAGAAGGCGGAGCTGGTGACTCTTTCTGATGCCATTGCTGCCGAGTTTAAGGCACTGTGGCTGATGGACAACTATGAAGAGGGCGTTCAGAACTTTGTGGGTGTTCTGGAAAGTAGAAAAAACGAACTGCTGGCAATGTAATAATTATAAACCGCCGGCAGAGTGAAGTTGTAAGATAAAGGTAGGCGCATGGAAAACCACCATGTTGCCTACTTTTTCTTTATGCTAAAATACCACCGGCATGGTCTGTGGTTATGACTATGGGACAGGCTGCACAAAGATTGCTGTTGCATAGAATGGTGCAACCCGTAAGTTGATTTGCGTGTATGGATGAGAAAAGCCGTTTCGTTCGGTGGTCGTTCGCATCAACAAAAACTTCAGGAGGTTACTATGCGATTGTATTTTTACACACTTGTAAAAATAAAGTTATTTATACAAGGTGAAGGGAGGTGAGTTTATGACGGTTAAGCAAAAGCAGTGTTTGTTGGAATATCTGGGGTATTACAATCCGGAAAATAGCAATGGGGTGAATAATGTTGACGGTCTGTGGGGAATAGCATCAGAAACAGCCACAAAAGCATTTCAAAGGAATTACGGACTGATTGCAGACGGAATTTTTGGGCCGCTGACAGAACAAAAGATAAAAGAAGTGATAGCGATGAATGCGCCGCTCCCAGTTAACTGGGAACAGGTGAAATATTTCGGCAGAGCGGAGTTTCGTTGTAATTGTAACGGAAAGTATTGTGATGGGTTTCCTGCGGAAATGGATGGCAAGCTGATGAAAGTGGCTGATCGCGTTCGTGGCAACTTTGGAGCGGAGGCATTTGTCAGCTCCGGTGTTCGCTGCAATCAGCACAATGCCAATGTGGGAGGCGTTTCGAACAGCCGCCATCTTTATGGCAAGGCTATGGACTTTTGCATCAGCGGGAAAAACGGAGCAGAGGTTCTGGAATATGTGCTTCAGCAGCCGGAAATCAGCTATGCCTATAATATTGATGGCACCTATATCCACATGGATGTGGAGTGAGAGGGAATGCATATGAGTGAAGCGATTATCGTTGCGCTGATCACGGGCGGTATGTCTCTTGTGGGCGTGGTAGTGACCTGCTTGGCGACAGCGAAGAAAAGTGAGAGAGCTCAGGCAGTCGCCCAGGCAATAACGGAAACAAAAATCGAAGAATTGACCCGGGAAGTGCGGGCGCATAATAATTTTGCCAGACGGATGCCGGTGGTAGAGGAGCAGATCAAGGTCATCAATCACCGCATCAGCGATCTGGAGGGATTTCACAAACTGATGAATTGACAAGGAGAGATTGTATGGACTATGGGCTGCTTATCAATGCGGTATTCAATTACGGAAGCATTCTGCTGACAGCTTTGGCATTGCTTGTGTTTGCTACGACCATTGTTGTGGAAGTGGTCAAGGGGCTGTTCCCGAAAATTCCCACCAATTTTGTGGCTGTAATCGTGGCGGAGATCTTGACGGTGCTGGCTGTGCTTGCGCTGTGCGCAATTCTGGAAATTGCCGTGGCGTGGTATTACATGGTTGGAGCTGTGGTGCTGGGGTTGTTTACGGGCTACGCTTCTATGTTTGGATTTGATAAGTTTAAAACCGCTTTTGAAAAATTGAAACAAATCAAAAATAAGACTTAGCAGAAACCCCTCCCGAGGAATTGTCCTCAGGAGGGGTGTTTTTCTGCTGCAAGCGGAAGCTTATTTCCATTTGAAGCTGATCAGTCCCATAATGTATATGACGATGATCGCAACGGGAACGATATAGCAGAAAATGGGCTTCATCCAAGCTTTGACCTTCATGCCTTTGCCGGCGTTGGCTTCGGTAATAAATTTATCCCAACCCCAGCCGTAGCGCTTGTTGCAGCAGAAGATAACAAAGACAAGAGAACCCAAGGGGAGCAGGTTGGTGGATACGAGAAAATCCCACAGATCAAGCCATGCGGTACCTTCCGCAAAGGGCTGGAATTTGATCACGCTGTAACCCAATGCGGTAGTGGTAGAGGTCAGTGCGATGCCAATGGCGCAGACGACGCTTCCTTTGGGTCTGCTCCAGCCGGTAAGTTCACGGATACAGGCCAGAATGTTTTCAAAGACTGCCAGCACGGTGGACATGGACGCAAAGACCATAAACAGGAAGAACACAGTGCCCCACAGTCTACCGCCGTTCATATTATTGAAAACGGTTGCCATGGTGTCAAACAGCAGGCCCGGACCCGCACTTACTTCCAGATCGTAGGTAAAGCAGGCGGGGAAAATGATAAAACCGGCAGTGACCGCAACAAAAGTGTCCAAAATAATTACATTCACAGATTCACCCAGAAGGGAACGGTCTTTGTCAATATAGCTTCCAAAAATAGCCATGGATCCAATGCCCAGGCTAAGGGTAAAAAACGCTTGGTTCATAGCGCCAACGATCACACTGGGGGTAATCTTACCGAAATCCGGCAGCAGATAAAAGGTAAGTCCTTCTGCAGCACCAGACAGAGTGGCACTGTTTACAGCAAGAACGATCATAAGACCAAGCAGTGCGACCATCATATATTTGGTGATCCGCTCCAATCCGCCCTGTAGGTTGAAGCTGAGGATGGTAAAGCCTATGATCACAATGATTACCATGAAGATCATGTTGACCCCGGGATCGGAGATCGTATTGACGAATCCAAGGTCAGCAGTCTGGCCGGTTAGGAACTTATAGAAATAATACAGGATCCAGCCGGAAACAACGGTATAAAAAGACATCAAGCAGATGTTTCCAAACAGTGCCAAATATCCGTGCAGATGCCACTTTTGGCCGGGTTTCTGCAGCTTTTGGTACATACGCACAGGGCTTGCCTGAGCAGCACGGCCAAGGGAGAACTCCATGACCATGACGGGCAGACCCAAAGCCAGCAGGCAGATTATATAGATCAAAACAAATCCGCCGCCGCCGTACTGGCCCGCCATCCAGGGAAATTTCCATATATTTCCACAGCCGATCGCGCAACCTGCGCTAAGTAGAATAAAACCCAAACGGGAAGACAAACGCTCACGATTATTCATGCGATACTTCCTTTCCAGAATAATGATAGATGCATTATAACAAGGGGAACAAGAATTGTCAAAAGTAAAGTGGAACCAATCGACTTTTTGTACGCCTCGGTCTAGCCCTCGGCGGCAACAGGCCACCGGACTGTTGTAGCTTATCGATCATGTCTTTTCCTGTGCGGTACGGAGCAATAAGAGTGGTACCCTTTAGACAGCCCCAGTTTGTTCTGTCCGAACAAACCGGGGGTGACTAAAATATTGTGAACGCATTTTATATTACATAAGGTCGAAACCGCCGAAAATTGCTTTTCGGCGGTAATTTTTTCACTTTTTGCGGCCGAGAAGCCAATCCACAGACACCCCTAAAATGTCCGCTAAGGCATTTAACTCGATGTTGGATACAGGTCGCTTTTTCCTTCCAAAAGGGATAAGGCGGGACACTTAGATCGACTCCAGCTAACAGTAATTTGGTAAGCAGCTTCACCTGTTTTAACCCACACATAATGTCGTTATATGTTGCGTAAGGGTTGAAATATTTCGTATTACAAAATATAATAAATTTGATAACACGAAAAAGAATGATTTATATGAATAGTTGCTTTTTCATTGGACATCAGGAAAATCACATGACGAAATTTGCTGTCCGTGAATATATTGCCGGTATCTGCCGTGGTGTTGACCATACTGTCGAGCGAGCTTTTCTTAACTGTTGTTGTGTGGATGGAATTCTGGACAATCTTGTATGTACCCTCAAAAATTACTGCCACGTTGCTGCTGACTTCATTGAGATATTGAAGGATTTCTTTTTCGCCAGCCAAAGGATGGATCATATTGGCCACTGCGCCCATCTTATTCAGGGCATATACCATGTACAATGCTTCTGGAATACTTGGAAGCGCAACAGTGACAATATCTCCCTGTTTGACATTCAATGCAGTTAATGAGTTCACGCATTCATCAATATGTGTAAACAGTTCGCCATAAGAAATTTTTGTGCCCAGATATTCCAGCGCAATATCTTTATAGGAGGTTATTTCCAAACAGCGCTGGAAGAATTTGACCAGGAACAATCGAACAAGATACACCCTATGTATCTGTTTCGAGCAACAGCTGTTTCGGATAACCAACCATACCAAAGAGATCGTATTTTCCATACTCCATACAATATGCGTTCCAAGGTATCTACACATTGATATGGTATCGCCGGTTTTCCCAGCCTTTATTTAGGGACAGCTCTTGAATTGTGCTGCGAAGAGGTTCACCTAAATCCGCATAAAGGGTTTTCTATCGCAGCTCGGTTCGAACCAGATCTATGGTGCAAAGCAAAAGATAGGCCGATTTCTTTTGTGGATCTTGCAATCAAGCCTCAAGACCTCACTAGAAATTTTAGAAATGACAGCAATGTAACAGGGCGGATTGTTGACAGAGCGAAGCTTGCCGATCCTGGCTTAAAAGCTGCATACCTTTCTTGGTATCCTTTGGTTGCGGCGTGTTCTTACATTCGTGTAAATAAAGAAGAACCGTTTGCTGCCGAGTATATTATACCACAACTATTGATGCAGTGGGCAAGGAGTGAAATGCAGGACACAAGGACACGCAAAGGCCAATTGATTGGAATCCGGTATTTTTCTTGTTCTTCGGTACATGCATCGGATATGGAATTTAACTATGTTTTCCCTACGAGCGGAGAACAGCGTGAAGATAAACCATATTGTCCTATATTACGCCAAGAGGCAGAACTGATAGGCTTCGGGGTTATTAACACAAGAAGCACTTCACTGGATTCAATGCTGCTGGGCTTGTTACAGTATAATCAGGCAAAACTTCAACAGGCGGTGATTGCTTTCAGGGAATAATATAGGAAGATTATTTCAGATAATCTATCAAAAAGACAAAAGAATAACCGCGTATTCTTAGTAGGATCTCAAATCCTATAAGAATACGCGGTATGGTACAGCGAAGCTAACCAAATCCGAACCGAACCCAGCCTCAGCCAGAGCGGTTTCTACGTCTTCTAATGTGATGGTTTCCTCACCATCCTTATGGTTGCAAGAGATGACCAATCTGTCATCATAGAGATAGATACGGTTGATAAAGGAATCAATCAGCATCTGTCTATTTTTCTGAATTCTCATGTCCATGCCACGGAAGCGGTAGAAGTAACTCTTGAGATGTTCCTCCGTGACCTTGGGTTTTGCGATTTTCTCATTGGCGATCCGGATTTCCAAATCTTCCTTCGTGGCCTCCAGTTCTTCCAACCGGGTCTTAGTCGACTTAGTGAAGATACCTTGCTGAATCGCATCCAGAAGGTTTTCAATGTTCCGCTCCACATCCCGGAGCTGCTGCTCATACAGGGGTAGATTCACATTCTCCCGTTCCTGCAAATCCATCAGCATGGCGATAATTGCTTCGATGGCGGCATCATCGTTTAGGGTTTTCATCGTGTGGCGAATCACAAATTCTTCGATGTAGTCCTTCTTGATGGCCTTCTTTTTGCAATCCGTCCGCTTCTTTTTCACGGACACGCATTTGTAGTAATGATAGACCTTGCCGGATCTTCCTTTGCCGCTCTCGCCGCACATGTAGGCTCCACAGTGGCCGCAGAACAGCTTGGTGGTCAACAGGTAATCCACTTCCGCTTTGGCTCTTGCTGGTGCTTTCTTGTTCTTATCGATCTTCTCCTGCACACGGTCAAAGAGGTCTTGGGGAACGATGGCTGGGATACCGTTGGGAATCACAATGTCACGATAACTGTATTCACCAATGTAGCGGCGGTTCTTGAGAATCTTCGCCACGCTGTTGACGGTGTGGGGATTGCCCCGGCTGTTCAGCACATTGTTCTCATTCAAGAAGTCCCGGATCTGCGACATGGTAGAACCATCATCGTACATCTTGAAAGCATCCAGTACAAAGGGTGCTTTCACCGGATCGATCAGAATGTTCTGCTCCTTATCGGAGATGAATCCGATGGTGGGGTTGCCGCCGTTGAACTTGCATTTCAGCGCATTTTCCGTCATGCCCCGGCTGACCTTTTCCGCAAGGTCGGCAGAGAAGTATTCCGCAAATCCCTCCAGCATGGACTCCAACAAGATGCCTTCGGATCGGTCAGAGATCGGCTCGTTGGCAGATACCACTCGAACACCGTTCTTCTTGAGAATACTCTTGTAGTTGGCGCTGTCATAGCGGTTTCTTGCGAAGCGATCCAGCTTCCAGACAAGGACAATATCGAACAGTCTTTGTCTGCTGTCATTGATCATCCGCTGGAACTCGGGACGATTGTCTGTCTTGGCAGAATACGCTCGGTCAATGTAGTGCTTCAAAATGGTGATGCCGTTCTTTTCCGCAAAGGCCGTACATTCCCGAATCTGACCTTCAATGGATTCCTCCCGCTGATTGTCCGAAGAATACCGGGCATAAATGACTGCGTTCATTCTGCCCCCTCCTTCATCATCTGAAGCAAGGATTCTTTCAGCCGCTCGTTCATGGGCGAACCGGGATCAAAACACATTTCGATGAACTTCTCCATCTCCGGGTAGATCTTCTCGACCTTGGGTTTGTTCTCATAATGCGTTCCCTGGGGATTGTCCGTGCGGCAGT
>JAFQUA010000017.1 GCA_017408725.1 Oscillospiraceae bacterium | reverse complement strand
GCCGGAGATGTCAAAGCTTCTGGTGTAGGAGCCGTAGGAGCGCTCCATGCGGATCACTTTGTCCTTCTTGTCCTTTTCCTCGACCTTGGATTTGCGCTCAGCCCGGACGATCAGCGTGTCATTCTGAATGTCCAGCGTGATATCCTTCTTCTCAAAGCCGGGCAGGTCAGCCTCTAGCAGATAGTGGTCGCCCTCGTCCGTCACATCAGTGCGGAACTGTGCAAAGGCAGGTGTGTCAAAGAAACTGCCGAAAGGTCTTCCGAAAAAGGCTTTTTCGAATTCCTCCATCTCCCGCCAGGGGTTGTAAGTGCTTATATCCTGATTTCTTCTGGTAAGTCCAAACATAGTAATACCTCCATTGTTACAATGATATTATATGCCGACTTGTGTAGGTCATACGGCAAGGTCGGCACTTGCCGTCCCCAGTACGCGGTTTTGCTGATCAGCTTATTCTTGCTTACTGTCTGTATTATAAGCCATGGAAAGGTGAAATGTGTGACGAAATCGTAAACTTTTAGCACTCTAAGCAAGAGAGTGCTAAAACTACTTTTGGGGAATGTGTACAGATGAACTCCATACTCAGCCTGCCGGCAACGCCGGAAAGAAAATCGCTCGCGGTGTGATCCGGAAAGGTCAATAGCTAAGGTGCCGCTTTGCTTCACACCATTTCAAATGAGCAAACCGAGCATATTAAAAATGCGTCCCAATTTTGGGACGCATTTTTAATGCTCATTTCTTCTTTAAAAGTTGATCCGGGAATACAGAAGCGTTGATTAAATCCGCAGGATCCACCTCAAGTGCATCCGCAATATCGAAAAACACTTCCAAGGAAAAACCGTTTGCAAGGCCGGGGGCTTCAATAGAGCTGATTAAGGAACGGCTAACACCTGCTCTTTCTGCCAACTTTTCTTGCGATAAACCACGCAGTTTCCGTAATGATGCAATCGCTACTCCTAACTGGATAAAACGATCCCGGTTTTTGAAAGATACCTCTTTGCTCATATCGGCCCACCTCACACTTAGTCTAAACTAATTATACTGTGTGTGATAATTTCATGCTGTATTCAGCAGTAAGTACTTGATTGAAGTAGAAAGCAAATATATAATATCAATAAGCGTTTGCCACTTTTGATAAGCAAGTCTGATTGAAAGAAGTGAATGATGAGTGATCGGTTCCCTGCTGCGGAGTAAGGAATATGTGGAGTTTCTTGTGGGCCGCAACGGTGACTTTGACCAGCTTGTGTCCTCTGCTATTTGCAGGTGTAAGCGGGAAATCCGGGAGGACAACAGCGCCCATGTGTGGGTGCTGCCCTATGCGACAGCGGACTATCGGGACAACGAGGAAGACTACCGGGCATATTACGATGAAATAGAGGTATTCGATTCTGCAGGCAAGTACTTTAAGGCGGCATTTCAAGCCAGAAATAGAAACATGGTGGATAGATCCCACCTTGCTGTGTTTTATGTAGAACGAAAAGAGGGCGGCGCCTATCAGACCATGCGTTATGCCATCCAACAAGGAAAGCAGTATATAAATCTTGCAGATAAGCAGGAGGATAGAATATGAAAAAGTTCATTTTGTCAGCATTGGCCGGAGCGCTGGTTATGTTTCTGGCAATCTTCGGTATAGCCGCGGTTTCGGTGAGCCGGGAGCAGGCACAGGAGCCCATGTCGTATGTCCATGTCGATTATGTGACGGAGCTGACCCAGGAGGATTGTTTTCTATGCGGAAATGGCAGCGATCCTATAACTTCCCTTTACTGGGGCGAGGACAATGTAGGGATTATCAACCTAAACACCTTTGAACTGATGCGGCTGGAAATCAACCGCTACGACGATGATGGGCAGCTTATTGAGGAAGTTGCAGGCTATATGCAGACCAGCCACCTGTCCGGAGAGGATACTTATGCCCACGCCTATACTCATCCGGATAACGGATATTCCCATGTGCAAATCACCGGTGTACAGTACAGCATTGACCAGGAATCTGTCCAGGGGCACCTCTGCCAGAACTGCCTCGATACAATCAATGACCTGTGGTTTTCCGAGGATGCCCCGGCGGAGTATGCCATCGTCAGTTTTGCGGAGCGGACAATCCGACCCCTGATAAAGTGCTATCCCTGGTTTTTCGCTGGTAACTATGGCATTGACTGCGAATTTAAGGACAATGGTGCTATCGACCTGCTGATCCACTATTGTCCCAACCGCTACGAATAGAAAAGGCACCGCGTTATTGCGGCGCCTTTTCTGTGCTGGTTTTCACCAGCTTACGGTATTCGGAGGGGGACATGCCTTTAAGTTTGCGGAAGAGGCGGCTGAAGTAGAGGGGATCTTCATAGCCAACGATGGCGGAGATCTCTGCCATGGAGTAATCGGTGGTTTCCAGCAGGCTGGCGGCGTTGTTCACCCGGATGGTCAGCAGGTACTGCATAGGCGTGTGCTTGACGATCTGCTTGAAGTTGCGCTGGAAGTAGCATACGCTCATGCTCCGGGATTCGGCATAGTCCTGGATGGAGATGGGCTCGTTGTAGTGCTCGTTGAAATACCGGCGGGCATATTCCATTTCCTCCTGGATATAGGTGGACACCGTAGGCCGCTCCTCCTGCCGGGTGCGCTGGATCAGCAGAAAAATCTGCCGCAGATACATGGCAAGCAGTTCCTCGAACCCTGTCTTGCAGGTCTGCAGTTCGTTGATCATTTCTTTGAACAGATAAGTATAGGTAGAGGAAGCGCCGGAATAGAATATGGGATCGTCCATGGGGATCCCGTATTTGCGCAGTATGTTTTTTACATCACTGCCGGTGAAATGTACCCAATAGACCTCCGGCTTTTCTACTCCATAATAAGCGTAACGCTGTTCCACTCGGGGCTGAATCAAAATCATGCGGCCTGCGTTCACGATCCGTTCCTCTCCGTTAAAGAAAAAGTGCGCTTTTCCCGAAAGAACATACAGCAATTGATAGTCCAAACGCCCTTTGGGACGCCAAGTGGGCAGTTTTTTCGTGTTTTTCAGCCGATAGGTGCCACAGCTGGTTACGATCAGTGGGCGGGATTTGTCCTTGATGGGTGCTCTGGAATTGTTTAAGTAACCGGAGTTGACATACATAAGACAGGCCTCCTACACAAAATAATAGTGCCAGTTTTCTATATTGTATCATTTAGTCCATATTTTGTACAGACCTGTTTATTCAATTTCTAGGAGTTTTCTTCTACAATATGGTCAGAAAGTAAAAAACGGACCGAAGTTACAGGAGGAAAAAGCTATGATTATTCCCGCAACTTACGAAAACCTGCAAGTCACCCACGAAGGAACCATGTCGAAGCGTGCCTACTACATTCCGGCGTCTACCCGCCGGGACGATCTGGTAGAGCACCGTGAGCGCTCCGACCGGTTCCAGCTTCTGGGTGGAGATTGGAAGTTTAAGTACTACCCCAATGTCCACGACCTGACCGATCTGTTCTACGAGCTGGGCTTCTCCACCGAGGACTACGACACCATCCCGGTGCCCAGCGTCTGGCAGAACCACGGTTACGACCAGCACCACTACACCAACATCCGTTACCCCTTCCCTGCAGATCCCCCTTATGTGCCCTACGAAAACCCCTGCGGCTGCTATGTGACCAAATTCCAATACAAGGCAGAAAAGGATGCACCCCGGGCTTATCT
>JAFQUA010000016.1 GCA_017408725.1 Oscillospiraceae bacterium | reverse complement strand
TCAGTTGGGCGATATGTTAGGCCAATGTTTGTTGAGCCAATCATTGATAAACGACACCATTGCCATCCCTCCGGCAGTTCAAACGGGATCTCATCCTCGATGCATTTTACCGTTCCGTCGGCGAACTTCTCATAATGTAAACTATAACCACTATGTATTTCATAGTGAACACGAAGTTTTCAAATTAACCTAGAACACTTTTTGCCATTTGAAAGATATCTGCCTCATTATTTACTTCTGCACTATACTCGATTACGCAACTGATCTCCGGGGAGATGGTCCAGCAGAGATAGGAACACTCGCCCATTTCGCATTGGAATGCGTCATACTCATTTACTTTGCATTCCCGTCTGTTTTTAATCTGAGCAAAATCAATTACCATACCAATCGCATCCGTGTTCAGCCCGGTATATTCTCCAGACTCATCTGAAAGATAGGATGTCTGGCAGCAATAGTAGGTAATGATATTCCCTTCAGAGTCAGTATAGGAAAATGGGGTACCTTTGGATAGTGACTTACACTCATAGTCCTCATCCACTTCCTTTAATGCATTTTCCATCTTGTAGATCTGCTCTGCAAGCTTCCAGTTAGGATCAGTCTGACGATTTCGAACTTCCAGATACCGACATATTCCCAGTATGATCAATACGATCAAGACAATGCTTCCAGCGCACCACAGTAATTTCTTTTTCATAGATTTGCACCCATCCCTTCGGCAATGTTAGTAATTTGAATAAGCCCTTTCCTTTCACGACGCTGGGCATACTCCAAAAGATTTCTTGAATTGCTGGCTCCATGACGCACATAACAGACCATCCACTCACAGCTATTAACCATAAGCTGATTCGCCTTTGCGATTGCAAAAGGCCGTGGTGTCTTCTCCAATCCTTCCGGATAATAGGTTCCATCATAACCAGGCGGTTTCTCAATAGGGCGCTCTGCAGGATGGTACGGCAGCACCAGCATCAAGGTAATATCCGGATACTTCTTCTTTGCACGCTTTACTGCAGTTGCAACAATCTGATCAAATCCACCGTACCCGCCAACATAGAAATAACGAACATCTTCCTTCGTGATCAACCGATCGATCACCGATTCCAGTCTGGGAAGCACCCGCTCATTCGCCTCCCTGTGGCCTATAAAGAAACAGCTATTTATGGTGAAGTCACCCCGTATCGTTTTGTTGTTGAGTAACTTATAGTTTAACATAACTATATTTGCAATACAAGTCTTTAGTATATTACTGTCATCTTTAACGATAAAATAAGGTTAAGAAAGAAAGGTGGCGGTACTATGGATGTTCATGAAAAATTACAGTACTTATTGGATGAACGTGGTTGGACAAAATATCAGTTGGCAAGAAAATGTGGCTTGAGTGATGCCACCATCGCAAACATCTTCCGCAGGAACACCATGCCATCCATTCCCACACTGGAAGCGATCTGCCAAGGTTACGGCATAACCTTATCTCAGTTTTTTGCTGAGGGAGAAATGGTGGAATTGACTCCTGATCTGAAAGAAGTGTTTGATAGCTGGTCATCACTTTCTCCTGAGCAAAAGGTTGCAGCAGGACAGATGTTGAAAGCAATGAACCAGAGATAGAATTGTAAGTGCAGAATAATTGCAGGAGGATGCAGCCAATCTGGCCGCATCCTCCTTTTGTTGGAAATGTAGCTGTTTGTTATGCCTGCCGGGGCGCGATTGGAACTGGAAGCAAGTCCGGTCACATCCCATCCTCAGCACTTTGGGCATAGCACATTTTTCATTATAATTACACTTGACACATTTGCATAATGATATTATAATTTTACTAAACCTCCACAAAACTATACCCGTTGTGGAGGTTTAGTAAAATCGAGGAGGTAGTAGCATGCTGTTTTCATCCAAGGATTGCAAAGAAAAATATGGCAATTATTATCAAATCAACAAGGCGATTCAAGACGGTGTTCTTTACAAAGTTGCAGCCGGGATATATGCGGACACTCCTCATGTTTCTGAAATTGAGATCATCATGTACAGATACCCGCAAGCTGTTTTTACATTAAACAGTGCATTTTACTATCACGGTCTGACAGATGTGATACCCAGCAAATATTATCTTGCCACCGCCCGGGATACACACAAGATCCCAGACCCTAGAATCAAGCAAGCCTTTTATTCTGTTGATAAATTTGCAGTCGGCATATCGACCTTGGAGTACCAGGGATTAAACATCCGAATCTATGATCGGGAGCGAATGCTGATCGAACTGATTCGCGCGTCCAAGAATCTACCTTTTGATTATTACAAGGAAATTATTGAAAGCTATCGCCGCACTGTATATAGCTTGGATATTCAAAAGCTGCAGGAATATATTGCTGCATTTCCAAATGGTGATGCGATTATGGAAACCATCGAGCTGGAGGTTTTATAATGATACAAATTGCCGAGATGATAGAGAAGACAAAAGCAGAAGGTTATGACGAAGCGAATGCTCAGGCTAAGGTATGCCAGGACATTGTGCTGATGCTGATTTCTCAAACCTCTATGAACCGGAATATCACCGTCAAAGGCGGCGTTGTGATGCGCAGTATCTCTCACGATGCCAGACGCGCCACCCAGGATATTGATCTGGATTTTATCCGCTATCCCTTGCAGGATGAGGCTATCCGCGCCTTTATTGAAAAGCTGAATTCTGTTGGTGCAGTTTCCATCCAAACAACCGGGAGCATTGAAGAACTCCGGCAGCAGGACTACCACGGGAAGCGGATCCATATTGCTATCCGGGATGAAGACGGATCTTCTCTTTCCAGCAAAATCGATCTGGGAGTACATAAGCATTTCGATATTGAGCAAGAGGATTTCTGTTTCGACATTGGCATTGACAATATCGGTGCCAGTCTGCTCATCAATTCCAAGGAACAGATGCTTACTGAGAAGTTGCGTTCTATTTTGAAATTTGGTCCAGCCTCTACCCGGTATAAAGATATTTTTGATATCTTCTATCTGTTCGACCTTATTGACCGGAAGAAGCTGATGCATTGCCTCACCACACTGATTTTCGATGATCCCGGTATGCGGGAAAACAGACTGGAGAATATCGTTCGCCGTATAGAGAATACCTTTATCAACAAGAGATATCTCGACCGCTTAAAGGGTTCGGAGAAGAATTGGCTCGGTATGGAAGTGGAAGATGTTCTTGCCGGCATTGTAGATCATTTGCGTACATTGATGTAATTGCGATTTTATCCCTTACGCATACCCAACCCCCATTGTTTTGGAAGAGTTGAAGAACTGATGTGCCTGCCCGGGAGGGGCGTGGTTGGAATTGGAAGCAAGTCCGATCACGCCCCTCCCATTGCCTGTTCTGTCAGGACATTTGCTAAGGCAAATTGTCCTCACAGAACCCCTTTGAAATCCATGTTTTTTGCCTGCGCTGATGGCTACCGATGAAATGAGTCTGGTGCAAATCACGGCACCTTTTCCCAGTCTGGGGAATTTTCTCCATGATACCTTTAAAGAGGCCATAGTTGGTATCATTTTTAGCGGAAAATTTCGCACTTTTTCAGGTCCTCCAGGGAAAAAATCTGAATTTCCGTCTGCCCAATCTCACCCCAATCAGCAACAATTCCACAAGCCATATGCTCGAAGTTATCGTCATCAAAAAAGATACCCTTCGGGAATCGAAAGGCCGTTAAAAAAGCGTCCAGTGGACACTTTTTAGGCCGCGGGAGATTCCCTCTCTTTCAGGGCGCGACCCGGAAGGGTCGGGAAATGAAAGAGAACCGGATAAAGGAAGCAGAAGAGGATGGGAACCAGGGTGGTGTCTTTTTTGCGTACAGGAATCGAAGGGCAGCAAAGCCCAGGGCGCACCATCGGGTGCGTCCTTGTTGTTTATCCATTTATCAGTTCCCGGATCCTCTGCGCAATGGGGCAGGCGGCTTCATAGGGGCAAGACCCATAGCTGCAATCGGCGCAGTAATCGCCGTCAGAGCCCTCCAGCAATACGGTGCGACTGCCATCCAACGCTCGACAGTAGCCGGATATAAACTCTTCCAGTTCCATTATGCGTCCTCCAGAATGCAGTAGCCCATGGGTGCCAGTGTCAGCCATGCGGGGGCAACTGTGTGCAGATTGTGCCCGCAGATGACTTTTCCTGCTGGGATATCCCAGTTTTCACTGCTGCGGTTAACGCAGATTCGTATCCTTTGCGTACCGTGGGTGCGGCTGTAGCTCAGTTTTTGATCTTCTGCGTGGAAAAAGGAGATATCGCCCAGACGCAGGGCATCATAAGTTTTGCGCAGATTTCCCAGCATACGGAAGTGCTCCAGAAGCTGCTGGTTTTCTCTGCCCCAGGGGTAGGTACGGCGGTTAAAGGGATCTTTATAGCCCTCCATGCCGGTTTCATCGGCATAGTAGAGGCTGGGGCTGCCCGGCAAAGTATATTGCAGCACCGACGCCATCAGAAGCCGCTCTTGAGCCACAGCAAGCAGCTGCGGAGAGAGGCGGCGTTTTGCCTTTTCTTCCCGGCTGCCGTCAAAATCATCCACCAGGGCAGTCAAGATGCGGGGCGTATCGTGGGTTCCCAGCAAATTCATATTGCTGAGGAAAACTTCTCTGGGATAGTTTTCCGCAATGGTCATAACAGTTTCCCTTAGAGCATTTCCACCGTCCCAATCCCTCAGAAAGTTGATAATTGCGGTACGGAAGGGGTAATTCATGACAGAATCCAGTGTTCCGTCTACAAAATAACGGCAGCGCTTGTTATAGGCGATCTTGTTGGAGGCATCCTCCCACACTTCACCCAGCAACAGCGCATCGGGCTTCAGCTGACGCAGACGGGTTTTCAGCAATGCCAAAAATTCGCTGGGCAGTTCGTCAGCTACATCCAGACGGAAGCCGTCACAACCCGCATTCAGCCAGTGGGCAATGACGGAATCCTCGGCTGTAATGATGTAGTCGATGAAGGCTGGATCCATTTTGTTGACGGTGGGCAGGGTGTCAAACCCCCACCATGCGTTATAGCTACCCGGCCAATTGTAAAACGTGTACCAGCTGTAGTAGGGGGATTCTTTGGAGCAGTAAGCGCCGTTTCCACCAAAACAGCCCTCCCGGTCAAAATAAAGACTGTTGGAGCCGGTGTGGGAGAATACGCCGTCTAAAATCACACGGATACCCCGGCGATGGGCAGCATCGCAAAGGGCGGTAAACTCAGCCTCTGTGCCCAGCATGGGGTCGGGAGTCTTATAGTCGCCAGTGTCGTAGCGATGATTGGAAAAGCTTTTGCTGATGGGGTTGAGATAGAGAATGGTGGTTCCAAGAGAAGCGATATAGTCCATTTTCTCCGTGATGCCCCTAAAATTGCCGCCGAAAAAGTCATTGTTCAGCACAAGACCCTCTTCCGTAGGCTTCCATTGCACCTCATCGTTCCAGTTTTCATGAACGGTATAAGGTGTCAGCTTTCCAGACAAATCACATTCGCCGCTGCGGCAGAACCGGTCGGGAAAGATTTGATAAATGGTAGCGCCCACGGCCCAATCTGGAGCGTGGAAATCAGCAGGAACGCAGCTAACCTGCCACAAATCGCCGGCCTCCATATTGGTATCGTTCCCCTGCTTAAACAGGCGAAAAGTACCAGTTCGTCCGGTGATACGGAAATAGTAGAAGAAAAGGCCCGGTGTGTCAAAGCAAAAACAGCCCCGGAACCGCTGATAAGCGCCATTGGCACAATCGAATTCCATAGGAACGGAAAAGGCATGACTGCCGTCCTCGTATTGAAAAAGACATTCTGCCCCAGTTGTCCCAACGGTAGTGGGAATCAGGATCTGCAAGGTGCAGTCTTGCCCAGGGATCAGCGTTCCAAAAGGGTCTTTGTATTGTAATTCCTTACTGTTATAGAGAATTCTCATAGAAGGCTCCTTGATGGGGTATTGGTAGTTATTATATATCATTTTTTTAGAAAAGGGAAGTCAGAAAATGTTTTGGTCTTGGTGTAGCAAAGCAAAACCCGGTTGCGCAAACAGCGCAACCGGGGCATTGTTATTTGGAAGCCTGCCCAATTTGTGTAATGATCTTTCAGAAACATCACACCATATCTCAGGGACTTCAAATCAGTATAGAGAATAAAACAGGATCATAAACACGATGGCAGCCGCCATGGTCACACCGCCGGAAACGAACAGAAAGCCGTAGTCCTTGACTCTGTTTTCCCGTTTGCGCTCCACATAGTCTGCGTATTTTTCATCCTTGTAGCGACCACCGGGAATCAATGACCGGAACGCAAAACTCACCGCATAGGCAAGTCCGTCCAGTGCGCCAAGGTCGCTGATCCAAATCAGGCAGCCGAACATGAGCAGCAGGATTCCGGGCACAGTAAGCGCGTCACTGAGCATCCGGTACTTGTCTACCGGTTTTGCGCCGTTAAAGTCCCGCAGGCTGATATATAGCCATGCCATCAGTGCTACGAATGCTGCCGAGCCGCCATACTTGGCGAGGCGAGCCTTTACCCGTTTGCTCACAGGCCGAGCTCCTTCTTGTAGCGCAGCTCTTCCTCGTCGTTGCAGTAGACGAAGTGGCCGGCTGTGATCTCCCGCATGGTGGGCTTGTTCACAGAGTAATCGTGCTCCGTATGGGCGTTGTAAACGATTCTCCGGCGGTTCTTCTCACTCTGGGGATCGGGCAGCGGAATGGCGGACAGCAAGCTCTTGGTATAAGGATGCAGGGGATGGTCGAACAGCTCATCAGAAGAAGCCAGCTCCACCATCTTACCAAAGTACATAACGCCGATCCGGTCGGAGAAGTACTTAACAACGCTCAAGTCGTGGGCAATGAACAGAATGGTCAGATCCAAGGTGTCGCGCAGTTCATTCAGCAGGTTGATAACCTGGGCCTGAATGGAAACATCCAGCGCCGAAATAGGCTCATCGGCAATCAGCAGCTCGGGGCCCATGATAACGCTGCGGGCAATGCCGATACGCTGGCGCTGGCCGCCGGAGAACTCGTGGGGGTAACGGCCGGCATGCTCCCGAACCAGGCCAACCAGCTCCAGGATCTCATAGACCTTCTGGTCAATGTATGAGCGATCCTTGATGCCGTTAATGACCAGACCCTCGGAAATGATCTCCTTAACGGTCATACGGGGGTTCAGGGAGGCGCTGGGATCCTGGAAGATCATCTGGATCTGAGTGATCAGCTTAGTCTTCTTGGCCACGCGCAGCTCATCTTTGTACTTTTTCTTCAGCTGTGCCAGTTCTTCACCCTGAGCTGCTGCCAGCTTGGTCTCATACTCGACCTTAACCTTCTCAACCAGAGCCTTAGCGTACTCACGGTCAGAATACTTGTGGTCAAATTCAGCCTTCTTGATCTCCTGCCGCAGCTGGGCAATGCGCTGCTTGCAGCCGGCGATCAATTCTTTCGCATTGGCGCGTCTTTCCTTGCCCAACTGGCGGATCTTTGCCTTCTGCTCCTTGATCTCCTTCCGGTATGCCATAGTGCCGGCGCAGATGCGCTGACCCTTGAAGGTGATGCTGCCGGAGGTGATGTCATAGATCTTGATGATGGAACGGCCGGTGGTGGTCTTGCCGCAGCCGGACTCACCAACCAGACCGAAAACTTCGCCCTTCTTAATATCAAAGCTGACATCGTCAACAGCCTTGGTGGGGCCAAAGTACTGGCACAGATTCTCCACCCGCAGTAGGGTTTGCTGATTCTCATTTTCCATACTTAGGCACCTCCTTGCTTCTGCTTCATTCTGGCGATACGGTCAGTGATGATCTTGGGCGCTTCCACAGCCGGTGCATCGGGATGCAGCAGCCAAGTGGCAGCCTTATGAGTCTCAGAGATCGGGAACATGGGAGGCTGCTGCTCAAAATCGATCTGCATTGCGTACTTATTACGGTCTGCAAAGGCGTCGCCAACAGGAGGATAGATCATGTTGGGAGGAGTGCCGGGGATCGCATCCAGCTTTTCCTTGGTATCAAGGTCGGGCATGGAAGAAAGCAGAGCCCAGGTGTAGGGATGTCTGGGATCATAGAAGATATCATCGGCAGTGCCGTACTCGACGATCTTGCCGGCGTACATAACGGCAATATCATCGGCCATGTTGGCAACAACGCCCAGATCGTGGGTAATAAAGACAACGGACAGATTCCGCTCCGCCTTCAGGCGGTTGATCAGCTCCAGAATCTGGGCCTGAATGGTAACATCCAGCGCGGTGGTAGGCTCGTCACAGATCAGAACCTCGGGGTCAGCAGCCAGAGCGATTGCAATAACAATACGCTGGCGCATACCGCCGGAAAACTCAAAGGGATATTGATAGAAACGCATACGGGGCTCGGCAATGCCGACTTCTTCCATCAGCTTGATGGCCTTTTCCTTTGCCATGGAACGGGTAATCTTATAGACCGCCTTGGACGCCTTGTCCTTGAGGTAGTCAATGACGGCAACACTGCGCTGCCGGAAGTCTACAGCATCAGCACCCTCGATATAGCGGGTGCAGCTGCGTTCCAGCTGCTCGATGGCCTTGATCATGTTGCCCTTGATCTCGTCGAGATCAAAGACGACCTTGGGCACGACCTTCCAGTCCGCATTCTTTCCACGGGCGATCAGAGCCTCCCGCTTCTTGGTCTGGTGGGAAAACCGGGCTTCTTCCTTGGGATTGCGCTTCTTGTAGTAGAAATAACGGTCAATGGCGTTAAATAACTGGCTTCTGAAGGTATAGATGGCACTGTCCTTGGTCATTTCCAGACGGTCGATGGTATTTTCCACCTGAGCAGACAGCTGCTTTGCATACTTCAAGGCTGCTGCCTTGGTAAAGTCACCGCTGTAGAATTCCTTCGCCTTCTGCAGCTCCGGCAGCAGCGCCTGCTTCTTGGCCAGCGCTTCCCGGAAGGAATGCTCCATGCCCTTGGTAACCGCGTTCATAAAATTCTCATCCAGATACTGCAGCGTCAGCTCATTGAGTTTGGCTGCATCGCCGGTGGCTGCAGCCATATTGGCACGTAGCAGCTCCATGGTCTTATTGAACGCAGCCTTTGCTTCCTTGCGGCTGGTCTTGTTCTTCAGCAGCATGGCTTCAGTGATCTGCCTGCCGATCTTAACGATGGGATTCAGGCTGGATAAGGGGTCCTGAAAAATCATGGAGATCGCGTCACCGCGGATGTTGCACATATCTTCCTCAGAGATCTTCAGAAGATCCTTGCCGTCATACAAAATCTCGCCACCTTCAACAATGGCGTTACCCGCCAGAATCCCCAGAATGGCCTTGGAGGTAACGGACTTACCGGAACCGGATTCGCCGACGATGGCCAGTGTCTTGCCCTTTTCCAGATCAAAAGAAATGTCACGGACAGCCTTGACCGAACCACCCGAGGTACGGAAGGAGATTTTTAAGTTTTTAACTTCCAGAATCTTTTCCATCGTTTAGTCCTCCACGCCCCGCAGCGCCGGGTTGAAAGCATCCCGCAGGCCGTTACCGAACAGGTTGAAGCAGATCATCAGCAGGCTGATGACCAGAGCGGGATACAGCATCAGATGGGGATAGTTCGTCCAGATGCCCTGCGCGTCGGAAAGCAGCGTACCCAGAGAGGTGGAATCCGCTGTGCCCAGCTTGACGATGCCAAGGAAGGAAAGCATACTTTCAGACATGATGGTGCCGGGAATGACCAGAGCAGAGGAAGTGATCAGCGTGCCCAGTGTATTGGGGAAGATGTGCTTCCAGATGATCCGGCGGTCACTTGCACCCAGAGTCCGGGCAGCCATGACATATTCCTGATTCTTAAACCGGTAGAACTGGCTGCGGACACGGTAAGCCGTTCCGATCCAGCCGGTGGCGATATACGCAAACAGCAAACTCGGCACCGGTCCTACCTTCTTCGCCAGATGGATCTGGAAGAGAGTGGCCACGATAATGAAGGGAACACCATTCAAAATATCGGAGATGCGCTCCAGAACCAGGTCGATGATGCCGCCGTAGTAGCCTTCCACAGCGCCGTAAACGGCACCCAGCAGGAAGTTGATAATGGAAACAGATACCGCAACCAGCAACGACAGCTTAATACCGCCGGCAATACGCAGCGCCATATCGTAACCCACAGAGTCCGTGCCCATGATATAGTCGGGCAGAGCACCGCCGTTAACATACTGAAACCAGTTGTAGTACAGAACCCGGACACGGTACTGGGCAGTTTCAATGCTGCCGCCGCCGTGATACTTGTAGTACACGGGGTTACCGTTGGCATCGCGCAGATAGTTATCGTCAAGAACCATGTTATCCTTATACTTCAGTCTGGTAGCAGTGCCCCAGTCATCCACGGTAACGGGATTCAGCTTGGAGTCGGTCTTATACCAGTAGTTGGCGTTTTCAATATCCACACACCACTCGTTGTCCTGGATCAGCGGATACAGTAAGCGCTTGCCGGACTTTTCCTGCCAGTCAAGGATTTCCTGCAGCTGATGCTGCTCGATATCCTTGTAGACAAAGCCCACTTCCAGATAGGTATCCACACGGCCGGGATACACCGTAACTTCCTGCCTGGCAGGATTGAGGAAGGTCTCGGGATCGCCCACATTCAGCATGGGCTGATAGGGACTTTCCATAGCGGAATTGAGCTTCAGGTCGCCCTTACCTGCCCAGTTCTCGGCGGCAACACCCATACCCAGGGTAAGGATCAGGTTTTTCTCAGAAAACTCACGCTCAACGCCGCCATCCAGCACTCCGATAGAATCCCGCAGCCACGTGACACGGCCGGGCTTCTTGGCATACATACTGTCCATAAACTTAGAATCATGATTGGTGATCAACAGGGGAGCCAGAAAGGCATAGAGGCAAATGCAAATGATGATAACGGTAGCCACAACGGATGCCCGGTTCTTACGGAACCGGATCCACGCGTCCTTCAAATAGCCAATAGGCTTATCTTCAAACTTCTTATCAGAGATCCTCTCGCCCTCATGGGCAAAAGAGAACTTTTCCTTGGGGATCTGAGGGATTCCATTCTTATTGATATCTGCCATATTACCGCTCTCCCATTCTGATCCGGGGATCGATGAAGCCGTAGCTGATATCTACCAGAATACCGGTCAGCAATCCAATGAAGGTATAGAAAATACAGTCAACCATGAATACATCATAGTCAAAAAGCGTGATCGACTGCAAATACAGCTTGCCAACGCCGGGGATATTAAAGATCTGCTCAATGATGAAGGAGCCGCCCAAAATGCCGACAAAGGAAGAGATGATCATGGGCAGAATGGGCACCATGGCATTCTTCAATGCATGACGGGAGGTTGCCTGGGCACGGGTCAGACCCTTGGTACGGGCCAGGAGCATATAATCGGAAGTCAGTGTTTCTGTCAGCTCGGCACGGGTGAAGCGGACAAGGCCGGCAACGGTGCCGAAGGACAGTGCCAAAATAGGTGCGATCATACTGTAGAACATCTTCCAGGTAAACCAGCTGCCGCCGGCTTCGGCCAGAGAGTGGACATCCAGCGGCAGCCAGCCCAACTTAAAGTACAGAAAGTACTGCACCAGAAACGCGTAAACATAGCTGGGAACGGAAACAAAGATCATGACCGAGGTGCTGATGAAGGTATCCTGCCACTTGTTCTTCTTGACGGCGGCATAAACGCCCAGCGCGATGCCGATTGGTACCGAGAACAGCAGCGAATACAGATTGACCATAACCGTCGGTGTCAACCGGCTGAGCAGAACCTCCAGCGCACCCGCACGGAACTGGATATACCAGGAAGTGCCGAAGTCACCTTCTGTAAAGATATTCTTCAAATAAATACCATACTGCGTCAAAAGAGGCTCATTATAGCCCAAAGCTTCCCAACGGGCCTCAATGAGTTCCTTCTCATCAGCTTTCTGGGGCATTTCGCGAGGCAGCATACGGATCAGCAAGAAACAGATGGTAGTAATTACGAACAACACAAACAGCATCAAAAGGACTCTCTTGATGACATACTTTGTCATTCTCATATGGGTCTTCTCCTTTTCTGACAGTTTCAAAAAGCTTCCGTTCTTCGCTGCGGATTGCCTCCATTTCGCAATCCAAAGGAAAAGCAGCGGCAAAAACCGGAAGGAGCAGCTGCCCCTCCCGGCCGATGGAGCGATTTGTTACGCAGATCAAGTGTACTTCAGTACGCCGCCCTGAGACGCTCTGTAGGTTTCCCACTCAGCATCGTTGTAGTTATAGGTAGCCAGACGCAGGCCGCCCCAACCGTACATGATGTTGTAATCCTGGGTGTAGTAATTCAGCTTATAAGACAGCATGGAACAGACAGTGCTGCCAGCCATGGGGATACGGTAGAACTTATTCAGGTACTCGTATTCCATGTCAGCGGTAATCTGCAGCTTGGTAGCGAAGTCAGCGTTAGCAAACTGGCCGTTACCCATCAACGCGCCGGACCACTGCTGCCAGGTCATGGTCTCGTCCTTGCCATTAACCTTCAAAGTCAGCGTCTCGGTTCTGGGATCCCAGTTAGCCGCCTCATTGATGTCGTACAGATCGGGATCGCAGTAAACCTGGAAATTACGGAAGGGATAGAAGGCAGCGCCGCCCCATGCACCGTAGCCGATGGCGTATTCGCCTGCGGGAACTGCACCGTAACGGTCATTGATGTTGCCAACAGCAACCAGATCCAGAGTGCCGAAGCCGGAATCCTTCATAGCTTCGTTAAAGTAGCCTTCCAGCTTGGCGATCTGCGCTTCGTCAGCAGCGGTCAAAGCGCCCTTTGCCCAGCCCACATTGATGACGATCTTCTCGCCCTTCTTGTACAGACCGGCCTTGACCAGCTCGTCACAAGCGGTTTCCATCAGCTTCTTCGCCCCGGTCCTGTTCAGACCGTTGATGGACTTATAGGCCTCCTGCACTGTAGCATACGCCTTGCCTTCGCCGTACTCAACGCCGTACAGCTTGCAGATCGCTTCCATAGCGGGCTCGGACTTACGGTAAGAGGAGTTGGGATCGTTGTAAACATCGTAGTAGTAGAGGTTATTCATAATGGCGTATGCGGGGGTATAACCTGCCGTGACCTTGACCCAATCCGCCCGGTCGATGGCCAGAGACATGGCCTTGCGGAAATTTTCATTGGTCAGAACAACGGAGTTGGCGTTGCCCTTGGACTGATCCATTTTCTTCAAATGCTCTTCGTTTGTGTTGAAGAAAAGGGACATGGTATAGGCTTCATCGGCCTTGTACATGCGGTCGGAGGTGCCGTAGGTGACCAGATCGTCCGCCTCGGGTTCCCAAATGTCCAGTTCGCCTTTCAGGAATGCCTGCTTAACCGCAGCCTGATCTGCGATAACATCAATGACGACCTTGGTGGTCTGGTACTGCTGTACGGACTTGCCGTCGACCATGAAGTCGGTGAAGGAGACCAGCTGACCGTCAACGGTTTCCCAGTCATACCAGTTCTCGTTCTGGGTAAAAACGATCTGCTTGTCGGTCTCGAGGGACTCGATCTTGTAGGGGCCGTAGGACATGGTGGTTTCCTTGGAAGTGTTGTAGTTAGTGGTCTTCAGAGCGCCGGAGGTGTTGTAGCTAGCCTCATAGGTAGCCTTGTGGACGATCCAGTTGCTGGTGCAGGAGGTCAGGAAGTAGTTCAGCTCGATGGCGGTCTGGGTCACATAGCGGATGGTGTAGTCATCAACCTTGTATAGACCCACGGCAGCAAAGTCAGCGGGAGACTTGGCGTTATAGTAAGCAGCGCCGCCGGCAACGGCAGCCTCGCCGTCGTAATACAGGTTTGCACGGTAGTTCTTCATCTCGGGATCCAGCAGCAGTTTCATGGACTCGACATAAGTGTCCGCATTGATCTTGTCGCCGTTCTGCCACTTCATCTTGTCGTTCAGCTTGATCTCGAATACATAGCCGGACTCGGTGTTGTTGGCATCCTTGCCCTCGGCAAAGGAGACATCATACTTGGTCAGATCGTCCTTGTGGTCCTTGGTCACATCGGTGATGGAAGTAGCAGCCAGGTAAATCCACTGATAGATCTGCTCCTTGGAGTCCTTGATGGACAGATCAACCAGAGGAGTCTCCAGATAAGCCATGATGGCGGAGTCAGCACTGGTGTCCCAGTTATGGGGATTCCACTTGGTGCCAAAGGTGGTACTGTAAGAATGATAGGTAAAGTCACCGGTCTTAACATCATTTTTTTCCTGACAGCCTGCAAACAGAGACGCGACCATGATCGTCGCCAGAACAAGAGCAAATGCCTTCTTCATTTCGTTTTCCTCCTGATTAATTTATTTATACATGTAAGCGGGTTTTTAGGGGGAAACAGCACGCAAAAAAGCGTGCTTCATATGAATATAGCATTTGTATATATGTCCATAAATATACCTTGCGGCAGGAATCCGGGGGAAAACCGGAAGAACGGATTGCTTTTTTGCCCAGGACATGTTAATATGGCTATACTATATATTACGATAAGGAGGTGCCGCCGTGCGCCGGATTTTGATTGCGGTCCTTTGCTGTCTGATGCTGGTCACAGCGGTATCCGCGGCCAGCTCTGTCACAGACCTGCAAAGCAATACAACCGTTACCGAAAACGGAACCTGCGAGGTCACCGTAACGCTCCAGCTCAAACTGGAGGAAGTGCCTGCGAAATTGCTGTTTCCGCTGCCGTCCGACGCTCGAAACATCACCGTCAACGGCGGTCCTGCCCGCACTTCCCTCTCCGGCAGTGTCCGTAATGTCAATTTGAGCAGCAGCATCCATTCTGCCGGTGTCTACACCGTCACCCTTCACTATGATCTGCCCGATGCCGTTACCTTAAACAAAAGCGAACAGCTTATCCTTACCCTGCAGCTTCTCAGCGGCTTTGCCTATCCCATTGAAAAAATGCAGTTTTCCATAACCCTGCCCGGCGTACCGGAGCACCGGCCCCAGTTTGTAAGCACCTATCTGCAGGAGAGCGCCGATTCCTATATCGACTGCACCGTTGACGGCTCTGTGATCCACGGCAGCTTTAAGACTTCCCTGAAGGATCACGAATCCCTTACTATGACATTGGTGGTGCCTGAGGATCAGTTCCCTCAGCCGATTTCCAAAAGATGGAGTCTCAGCGCCGATGATATCGTCATGTACAGCTGTATGGCTGGCACATTCCTTTACTGGATTCTGACCATGCGGGCTCTGCCGCCCCGAAAAAAGCGGCGGACTCAGGAACCGGAAGGCCTTACCGCAGGACACTTGGGCTGCGCATTGACCCGTCAGGGCGTTGACTTTACCGCCTTGGTGATCTCTTGGGCACAAAAAGGCTATCTTCTCATTCAACTGGACGAAAACGACCGGGTCCTCCTGCACCGGCGGATGGAAATGGGCAACGAACGCAGCGAATTTGAGGTGCGAGCTTTCCGTACACTTTTCGGAAAACGCAGAACTGTAGACGGCACCGGATCTCATTTTTCCCGTCTCTCCCGCAAAGTATCCGCGATCACCCCCAACATTCGCAGCTTTTACCTGCCGGGCTCGGGCAATCCCCGGATCCTCCGGCTGTTATGCGCCGCTGTCGCGGTTATGGGGGGCGTATCGCTGGCTCTGGCCATTGCCAATGACACCATCTGGCAGATTCTGCTGGCCGTTGTTCTGATCGTGGCAGGCGCATTGCTGTCCTTCTGGATCTTAAACGGCGCTGCCGCCGTGCATTTGCGAAGAAAACAATCTTTGTTTTTCGCGCTGACCGCCAGCTTCCTGTGGCTTTTGCTTGGGGTATGGTCTGCCGAGTGGGGCAATGCCCTTTTGATGCTCCTTTTCCTGTGGTTCATGGGCTTTGCGCAAGCTTACGGCGGACGCAGAAGCGACACAGGCAAGCAGGCCATGTCTGAAATTCTTGGTCTTCGCCGCCATTTGTCCACCGTATCCAAGGAAGAATTGCAGCAGATCCTGCGCAGCAATCCGGAATACTACTACGCCTTGGCACCCCATGCGCTGGAATTGGGCGTAGACAAAGCCTTCGCCCGCCAAATGGCCGGACGGAAGCTGCCCCAGTGCAGTTATTTGGTCACCACCGAGGATGGCCATATCACCGCAAAGGAATGGAACCAACTTTTGCGCACAGCCGCATCGGCCATGGACGCAAGCAATCAGCGCAGTATGCTGGAAAAGCTGCTGGGAAAATAATATAATGTAAGGGCGCGGAAAATTTTCCGCGCCCTTTTTATTCTTCTTCCTTTTTCTCCGCATTCAATGCGTCCACCACGATATCCGGGTAGGGATTGGCAATGACCGTGCGGTAGGTGTGGTAGATCACCATGCCGGGCTTTCCGGAAGGAATCTTTTTCACCTGCTTTACCGGTGTTACATCCACAGCGATGTTCTGGCCGTCACCGGTCTCGGCATAGTAGGCCGCCAACTGGGCTGCCTGGGTCACCGTATCGTCCGGCACTTTCTGTCCCGCGCAAGCGATGATCACATGGCTGCCGTGGACTTTGGAGGCGTGGAGCCACAGATCGTCCTTGCGGGCCATTTTAAAGGTCAGTTCATCGTTCTGCCGGTTGTTTCTGCCCACATAGATGGGGAATCCGTTGGTGGACTCAAACCGCATGGGGGCGGTTTTGGTCTGCTTCATCCTTTTCTTTCCGGATTCCGCTTTCACATAGCCACCGGCATGGAGCTCCTGCCGGATTTCCTCCAGCTCCTGCTCCGTACTTGCCCGGTTCAGCTCTTCCAGCACGCTCTGCAGATAAAATAGCTCTTCCGTGCCGATGGTGATCTGGCGGGTCAGTTCCTTTTCCGCGTTTTTCATGCGGGTGTAATCCTTGTAGAATTTCGCCGCGTTTTGCTGGGGAGAAAGGATGGGCGAAACGGGAATGTCGATGACACGCATTTGCTCATCGTAAAAATCCTCCGCCTGCAGCACCGTCTGACCCTTGGTAATTTTGTGGATATTGGCGGTGACGATATCGCCCAACTGACGCAGCCGCTCCCGATCGTAGGTAGCCGTCAGTTCCTTCTCTTGAATTGCCAGCTTTTTCGTCAGACGGGCACACAGATTCTGCACGGTTTTGCGGATGCCCTGCCCTTTCTGGCGGATGGCATCTTTCCGGTCACGGACGGTATAGTATATATCCAGAAGTCCACTGAAGGACTCCGCTTCCTTATATTCCCCGTACTGCCGGATAGAGCAAAAGGCGTACTGCTTGGGAACGCCGTCTTTATCCGCGCAATAGCTGGGTTTGGGGTGGCGCAGCTGCTCCCCAAAGAAAAGGGCCAGTTTTTCCGCCAATTGGGGAATATCCTGCCCTTCCACCCGGGCATCCACATCGTTTGCCGCGAACAGTGCCGCTTCTCGGCAGACCAGCGGTGAAAGACCACCTAAGGTATCCATCAACCGGCTGGCAAGTATATCCGCGCCGGGTTCGGTTAATAGGTTTACATAATCCTCTGCATTCAGTTCCAGCGGGTCTTTTTTCGCTACCTCATCCGGATCCTGATAGTACATTCCGGGCAGCGCCGGCCGCTTGGTCGTTTCGTCAAGACCGATCCGCCGCAGGCAATCAATGATCCGCCCCGCGGGGGAAAGCAAGTACAGATTGCAGGTTCTGCCCATCAGCTCCGCCACCAGTTTCTTTTGCACCGCATCGCCCATTTCGTCGATGCAGTCAAAAGTAAAGCAGGCGCAGCGCTCCATGGCAGGCTGGGAAACACCCACCAGCCGCGCGCCGGAAAGGTGCTTGCGCAGCAGCATGCAGAACATAGGCGGTTCCGGGGGATTTTCCGGATTGGCCGCCGTCAAATGCAGGCGGGGAGACGCCGGATTTGCCGCAATCAGCAGCTTTTCACGGCCTTCCCGGTGCTTTAAGTGCAGAATCACCGTATCTCTTGAGGGCTGATGGATCTTCTCCACCCGCAATTCCCCCAGCGACCGGATCTCATCCAGCACACAAGTCAAATAAAACGCATCAAATGCCATCGGTTTCCTCCATCATAATGCGAAACAGCTCGTTGAGCCGATCTGTCTTGCCGGCAAGGTACAGCGCGCCGAATAATGTTTCCAGACCCGTTGCCATGGCGTACTCCTTGGGTGTTGCGGACTTGGGCGCGGCATGGGAATGGGTATTCTTGCCCCGGCGGTAATAGGCCTGCTCCTCCTCCGTAAGATGGGGCAACAGCTTTTCGGCAAATTTTGCTTGCGTCGGTGCTTTCACCAGCGCAACGGAATCCCGATGGAGATTTTTCACCGTATGACCGCCCTTGGCGCACAGATAGCTGCGGCACATCAGCTCATACACACCGTCACCGATATGGGCAAGACCCAGATTGGAGATGGCATCGATCTGCCGCTTTTCCATATTCATCTGAAAATAGTTTTCCATACCGATCCTCCGCTGTATTTTGGGCGCGCCGGTACAGCGCGCCCTATGTATCATTTCGCCAGCGCAGGCTCCGCCACCACAAGGCGCAGGCCCTTGGGATAGAAGAACCGCAGCTTTTCCTCCGCCAGACGGATATCCACCGTCTGGGCTACCCGCAATTCGCCATCCAGATTGACGGCAGAGGGCTTATCGCAGGTGATCTTAACGGAATCCGTGCGGAAATGCCGCACCAAATGGGTCAGCTTTTTATACTCGCCGTTTTTATACTTACCGATGACACCGGGCACCTGCAGAAGGCTGACCTTCTTCACCAGCAGGATGTCCAGCTTACCGTCGGTGGGATCCGCTTCCGGCACGGGATGGAAGCCACCGCCGTAATACTGACCGTTGCAGACACAGACGAAAGTCTGCTCGCCATCGATCACTTCCCCATCCACTTCCACCACATAATGCTCGCTGATGCCCTTAAAGAGGTTGATCACCGTAGAGGCAGCATAGGCGGCAAAGCCCTGCAACAGAGGGATGCGCTTATAATTGGCAACATCCGTGCCGATCCGGGCGTCCAAGCCCACGGAGCAGATATTGAGGGAGAAATCGTCATTGCAGCGGATCAGATCCATTTTGGTTTCTTCGGCATCCAGCAGCCGCTCCAGATCAAAAAACGCCTTGGGATCGTCAAACAGTTTGACAAAATCATTGCCGCTGCCGCCGGAATAGACGGTGACCGCCACATTGTCGAATCCTGCCGCGCCGGAAGCCACTTCGTTAAGGGTTCCGTCGCCGCCGCAAGCGTAGATGCGGTATTCCTCGCCGGTCTCGGCTGCTTCTCTGGCAATGCGGCAGCATTCACCGGGTGCACCGGATACCTCGATGCGGTAATCCAAATTTCTGGCGGTGCAAGCTTCATGGATCTCCACACTGTACTGCTTGGTGCGGTCACGGCTTCCTGCCGCCGGATTGATGATGAAAAGATGCTTCATAGCTTATTTCTTCCTTGCGTTATCGGTATACATATAATAATCGCACTTGATCATGCCGTTGTAGAGCTTGCGCTTTTTGTCCGCCCGGCGGCCGAAATAATGCTCAAACTCCGGCTCGGAGGTGATGATATATTTCTTCCACTCGTTGGCGAATTTCCAGTGCCGTCCCATGGCGGCGTACAGCCGCTGGGCGCTGCTCTGCTCCATCATTCGCTGTCCGTAGGGAGGATTGCAGATGATAATGCCGGATTCTGCCGGCAGGCTCAGCTTGGTAGCATCCCCGTCTTTAAAGGTAATGCAATCGGCAACGCCGGCTTTCCGGGCATTTGCCATGGAAAGGGATACGCACATAGGGTCATTATCCGAGCCTAAAATGTGGTATTCTCCCCTAAATTCCCGATCCTTTGCTTCGGCCTTGGCTTTCTCCCAAGCGGAAGCCGGCACCCAGGGGTAGCCTTGGGCGGCAAACTGGCGGTTTAAGCCCGGCGCCCGGTTCTTGGCGATCAGCGCCGCCTCGATGGGAATGGTGCCGGAGCCGCAGAAAGGGTCCCAAACGAAGTCCCGTCCCCGGTACTTGGTCAGCTGGATCATGCCTGCGGCCAGTGTTTCCCGCAGGGGCGCTTCGTTACCCACTGCGCGGTAACCGCGTTTGTGTAGGCCCGCGCCGGAGGTATCGAGATAAAGGCTGACCTGATTTTTCAGGATCAAAAACTGCAGCTGGAATTTCACACCGGTTTCCGGCAGCCAACTGACGCCGTATTTTTCTCCCAGGCGGCGGGAGGCCGCCTTTTTGATGATGGCCTGACAATCGGATTCACTCATCAGCTGGCTGTCGAGGCACTTGCCCTTGACGGGAAACTGTCCATCCCTGGGGATAAAATCCTCCAGATTGGCATGGTACACGCCCTGAAACAGCTCCTCAAAGGTCTTTGCCTCAAACTGCGCAAGGACGATGTGTACCCGCTCCGCCGTGCGCAGACAGATATTGGCCTTTGCCAGGGTATCCATATCGCCGGTGAAGAGCACCCGACGGTCCTCCACCCGGACATTTTCAATATTCAGCCGGCGCAGCTCATCTCCGGCGATGCCCTCCAGTCCAAAAAGGCAGGGCGCTGCAAACTGTATATTGGTCATGGTTCCTCCTACATTAAGGAATGATCTTCTTGGGCTTCAGATACCGCTCCTGCTCGGAAAAGACGCAGCCGCAGTATTTCTGAATGTACATTTCAAGCTCTCTGGCTTTCTCCTGCCCGGCCTTGAAATAGGGACGGAAATCCCGGTAGAGAAATTCCACACCGTATTCCATGGCGGCTCTTTCCGCCACTTCCCGCATCAATTCATGATTCTGGTAGGGGCTGATGAACAAACTGGATGTAAAGCTGTCGAAGCCACCCTCGACAGCGGCTTTCGCCGTTTCATAAAGCCGCATTTCGTAGCATTTGACGCAGCGGCCACCAATATCCTCCGCAACGGCACGGACAAAGGGCCGCAGACCGTAATCATCCCGCTCCAAAAGGGGCAGGTCAATAGCCGCGGCGTATTCTCTTAAACAATTTCTGCGCTCCCGATACTCGGTAAAGGGGTGGATATTGGGGTTGTACCAGAAGCCGGCAACCTCAAACTTGTCCCCTCTCAGCACCTCGATGCACTGGTTGGCGCAGGGGGCGCAGCAAACATGTAACAGGGTTTTCATAAAAACCTCCAAACCTTGGTAATTTTATTATACCATGGCAAACGGGTCTTTGCAAGAATCAGATACCACTTCGCCGGTTACACCGTCGGCGTGGACGGCGGTGATGCGCACCAAGCGGACTTTATTGTGCAGATCCTCTCCGGGGACATAGACCTTCACATAGTTGGGGGCGTGACCGGTGAAAAACTGTCCCTCCGGCTCTTCAAACAGCACTTCCTGCGCCGACCCCACCATATTTTCCCGATAGGCGCGGCTCATTTCCTGCCCAACGGCGATGGCTTTGCGGCTGCGTTCTTCCTTGGTTGCGTTATTATGCTGCCCTGCCATCTTGTCCGCCGGTGTACCGGGGCGGCGGGAATAGGGGAAAATGTGCATATCCGCAAAGCCGCACTTCCGGATAAATTCCAGACTTTGGGCAAATTCCTCCTCCGTTTCCCCGGGGAAGGCAACGATCATATCGGTGGTGATGGCGCAGCCGGGGAAATATTCCTTCAAAAGGGACACACTTTCATAGTAGCGAGTGGTATCATATTTCCGGCGCATCCGCTCCAGCACCGTATCACAGCCGGATTGCATAGAAAGATGAAACTGGGGGCAAAGATTTTTGTATTTTGCCATGGCTTCGCAGAACTGCCTGGTGATCACCCTCGGTTCCAAGCTGCCAAGACGCACCCGAAGCTCCGGAACTGCCTCGCAAACAGCAGCGATCAAAGTCTGCACTGAAGGCTTTCCGGGAAGATCCACGCCCCACGATGCAATTTCAATACCGGTAACAACGATCTCCCGATAGCCCTTTTCCCCCAGTTCTTTCGCCTGCGCCACCGCCAGCTCTAGCGGCGCGGAACGCACCGGGCCACGGGTATAGGGAATGATGCAGTAAGAGCAGAAATTTACGCAGCCGTCCTGCACCTTCAGCATGGCTCTTGTCCGCTCGGAAAGACCGCCTGCCGGCAGCACCTCAAATTCCCGGCGGCGCAGGGCGTTGTCCAAATTTTCCAGATGGCTTTTCTCTGCCATAGCCGTCAGCATATTCTGCAAAAATTCCTGCCGCTGGCCGCTGCCGCCCAATACATCTGCGCCCAGCGCCCGCACCGCCTCGGCATCATGCTGGCTGTAGCAACCGCAGACACCGATGACCGCATTGGGATTCTCCCGCCGGCAGCGACGGATCACGGCACGGTTTTTCTTGTCCGCTACGGCGGTAACGGAGCAGGTGTTGATAATATAGCCGTCGCAGGCTTCCTCGAAGCTGTCCACCGTATGCCCCATGGCAACGAGGAGCTGCTCCATTGCCTGGGTCTCATACTGATTCGTTTTGCATCCCAATGTATAAAAGCCGATTTTCATTGCATATTCACCAATTTTCATGTATCTTTTTTGTTATAATCATCCAAACTGTCAATTGAAACTACCGGATTCATCCGGTATAATAAAGATAATTTGACAGGGAAAGCTTTCGCGTTTTTCTTATTATACACGCTTTTTGAGTCTTTGTACAGCAGAAGGAGGGCAAAGTTATGCAGGAATTTAACATTGCCATTCACTCCTTTCCGGAGGTGCGGGATTTTATCTCTCTGGCAACCGTTCAGCCCTTTGAGGTATTTGTAGGCAACGACCATCAGGTGGTCAATGCCAAAGGCTTTATCGGCATGGCAAGCCTTGATTTTTCCCACCCTTTGACCGTACTGTGCGACTGCGACGCAGACTGTTTCCGGAACTTCCGGCAGCAGGCAAGCCAGTTTCTGGTGTAATTTTTTTGGCTCTTTGAGCATCGTCCCGGGAATACCCGGGGCGGTTTTTTTATGGTGTGAAATGAACAAATTGGGATTTATCGCTCTCAAGGCTCCCTCTGACGAGGGAGCTGTCAGCGAAGCTGACTGAGGGAGAGAAAACCTAACAGTTTGTACTTTGTATCAGAAAAAAGCAACAAGTCTAACATTTTCTCTCCCTCCGTCACGGCTCACGCCGTGCCACTTCCCTCGTCAGAGGGAGGCTTGGTGCACAGCAAAAACAGACCGACAAACAGAAATTTGACTTTCCCTCTTTCCCATGGTATCATGAAGCAAATATACGGGAGGTATGTTTCGTGTTTCTTTTGTTTTTGACCTTATTCTCTGCCGCCGTCGTGGCCGTTGACCAGATCACCAAATTTCTGGTTGTGGAGAATATCCCCCTTTACGCCGATATTCCCCTGCTTCCCGGTGTGGTGCAGCTGACCTACGCCCAAAATACCGGCGCTGCCTTTTCTATGCTGCAGGGACAGCAGTGGCTTTTTGCGCTGATCTTTGCTGTTTTTACCGCCGCGATTCTCTGGGCATACTTTAAGAAGACCTTTCCTTTCTCCAAATTCGAATGGTTCTGCATCGCCGCTGTCTACGCCGGTGGATTGGGCAATATGATCGACCGGCTGCGGCTGGGCTATGTGATCGATATGATTGAGACCCTGTTTATCCAGTTTCCCGTGTTCAATGTTGCCGACAGCTTTATCACCTGCGGCTGCATCGCGCTGATGGTAAGTCTGATTTTCTTCAATAAGGCATTCTGGAAGGACGGAAAGAAATGATCCTTTTTGCTGACCTGCCGGGGGAACGGCTGGATGCCTTTCTTGCCCGCTCTGTGCAGGATCTGACCCGCTCCGCAGCCCAGAAGCTGCTGGAAGAGGGCTGTGTAATGCGAAACGGCAAGCCCGGAAAGAAAAATGACAAACTGAATACGGGCGATGATATCCGTGTCACCATACCGGAGCCGAAGGAAGTGGAGATCGCCCCCACGGAAATGGTTCTGGACATCGTTTATGAAGACGAGGATGTGGTGGTCATCAACAAGCCCAAAGGACTTGTTGTGCACCCTGCCGCCGGTCATCAGGACGATACGCTGGTCAACGGACTTCTGTACGCCATGGGCGATGAACTTTCCGGCATCAACGGCGAACTGCGCCCCGGCATCGTCCACCGCATCGACAAAGATACTTCCGGATTGCTGGCAGTGGCGAAAAACGATTTTGCCCACCGGATCCTTGCTTCCCAGCTAAAGGATCACACCATGGCAAGAACTTACGAACTGATCGTCTGCGGTTCTTTCCGGGAGGACAGCGGCACTGTTAATGCGCCCATCGGGCGGCATCCAAGTGACCGGAAGAAAATGTGCGTCACCGAGCGCAACAGCAAGGAAGCCGTGACCCACTGGGAAGTTGTGAAGCGTTACCGGAGCTACACCCATGTCCGCTGCCGGCTGGAAACCGGACGGACCCACCAGATCCGCGTTCACATGGCCCACATCGGCCACCCCATTCTGGGCGACACGGTATACGGACACAAAAAGCCGGAACTGGGACAGGACAGCCAATGTCTCCACGCCGGAGCGCTGTGCTTCCGCCATCCCAGGGATGAGCGGCCCGTTATGGTTTTTGCGCCCCTGCCCGATTATTTTCAGCAGGTTTTGGACAAACTGGAGAGGATCACTTAAATGGCACTGTACTCTGATGTCTTACTGACCGTGGATTTTGACCGCACCCTCACTGCGCCCGACTCCACCATTCCACAACGCAATTTGGATGCCATCCGTTATTTTATGGATAACGGCGGCACTTTCACCGTCAACACCGGCCGCAGCATTCCCATGTCCCTGCGAAACATCCTCGATATTGTGCCCCACAACGCACCGCTGCTGCTATACAACGGCAGCGCCGATTATGACGAAGATAACCGTGAGCTGACCCGTTTTTCGCCCATTGATCTGGATCCCATGGCGGTGCTCCCCGAGCTGCAGGCCCGGTTTCCCCATCTGAATGTGGAAGTGCAGGCCATCGATGCCCATTATCTGATGCATAAAGACATCGGCTGGGAGGACTACTGCGACAACAACGGCTGCCCCTGGAATTACGCCGCCCCAGACCAGATCCCCGGTCCTTTTATCAAATTCAGCCTTTACGGTCAGTTTCATGAGAACACCGTGGCCTCCATGTACGAAGCTACGGAGGAGGAACTGCGGCTGTTTGAAGAGGGCATCCAATACATCCGGGAAACCTACGGTCACAAGGTGGAGATCTTCCGTGCCTGTGCCCGGATCGCGGATATGCACGCCAAAGGCTGCTCTAAGCTGAACTCTGCCCGGCAGCTGCAGCAGAAGCTTGGCAAAAAATTTTTGGTCTGCGTGGGCGACGCAGAGAACGATGTGACTATGCTAAATGGCGCAGATTATGCTTTCTGCCCTTCCGACGGTGTGGTAGCGGACCGCTTCGAGAATGTCTGTGTCTGTGCTGAGGGCGCTGTTGCGGAAGTCATTTGCGAAAAGATACCCCAAATACTGAAAAATAAGCCTTGACATCTAGCATTTCCTGTGCTAAAATTTCCTAGCTGAAACCGTTGTGGACTTGCGGGTGTAGTTCAATGGTAGAACACCAGCCTTCCAAGCTGGATACGCGGGTCCGATTCCCGTCACCCGCTCCATAGAAATGCGCCAGTAGCTCAGCTGGATAGAGCAACTGCCTTCTAAGCAGTAGGTCGGGG